>CALUWD010000016.1 GCA_944324385.1 Candidatus Gastranaerophilales bacterium
TAATATTATAAATTTCTAAAGTCGCACAGTTGTTTTTGTGTTAATTTTACTTATATGGAAAGATTTTTTGCAAAAGTAATTGTAACTTTAAAAAATGAGGTAAAAGACAACCGCGCTTTAGTATTGGATAAAATGCTTAAAAACCTTGAAATAGAGGATAGCGCAAGTTTTTCGACAGGCAGATTTTATACTTTTTTTGTAAGTGCTATTGGCTTGTCTGCAGCAAGGGAAAAAGTTGAATATATTTGCAAAGAAATACTCTCAAATCCTGTTGTTGAAAAGTACGAAATACTTTCAATCGAGGCCCTAAAATGAAAGCGGCAGTTGTTGTTTTTTTGGGTACAAATTGCGAAGTTGAAACAAAGCGCGCACTTGAATTTTGCGGATTTGAAGCTGAGTATGTAGATTTTAATGCAAATAATTTAGATAATTATGACGCAGTTTTTTTAAGCGGTGGTTTTTCTTACGGAGATTATATTCGCTCGGGCAGGCTTGCAAAGTTTACGCCGGTTGTAGAGGCACTTAGAAAATACATTTATAAAAAAAGAGGGGTAACTGTTGGCATTTGCAACGGTTTTCAGGTTTTGTGCGAAGCTCATATTTTAAAAGGCGCGCTTGTTGAAAATGATTGCTCAAAATTTATATGTAAAAATGTTCCTCTAGAGCTTAAATTTAATGGAATTGTAAAAAATATTTCGCTTCCAATCGCCCATAGGGAGGGAAAATACGTGTGTTTTGAAGATGTTTATGAGTATGAATTTTTAAAATACTTAGATAATCCCAACGGTTCAATACAAAATATTGCAGGGTTGTATGACTATAAAAACAGGGTTATGGGCTTAATGCCACACCCTGAAAGAGCTATATTTGCCAGAAATTTTGGTTATGATGGCAAAGAGATTTTTAAAATTGTAGAGGAAGAAATCAAGCGTGGATGATTTTATAAAACGAGAGATTGAAAAACGTTTAAAAAGACAAATGAATGAGCTTGAAAGGCACATTTTTAGCGCAATGTGGAGTGAGCATTGCGGCTATTTGCACTCAAAAAATGAGCTTAAAAAGTTTAACAGAATTGGCGCACTTTTTCCCGATGAAAATGCAGGTGGTGTAAAAATAGGCAATTGGGGCGTATTTTTTAAAACGGAATCGCATAATCATCCTTGTGCTGTTGAGCCTTATCAAGGTGCAGCAACCGGTATTGGCGGAATTATAAGGGATATACTTGCACTAAACGCTAGACCCATTGCGCTTTTAAACTCTTTAAAATTTTCTTTTTCTCAAAAGCATTTAATTGAGGGCGTAACTCGTGGGATAAGCGATTATGGGAACTCTTGCGGTATAGCAGATGTTGGCGGAGAAGTTATTTTTGATGATAATTATTGTGACTTGCCTCTTGTAAATGTCATGGCGCTTGGGATTGCGCCAATTAATGAGGTAAAATTATCTGCTGCAAAAGAAGATTGCGCAATTGTTCTTTTGGGTTCTCCTACAGGTCTTGATGGTGTAGGTGGTGCTGCTTTTGCCTCAAAAGAGTTAAACAGCAATAAGAGCGAAGAAAAAATCCATGTTCAAATAGGTGACCCTTTTGTCAAAAAGAAATTAATTGAAGCGACGCTTGAAATACTAAAACTTGACGATGTTGTAGCTTGTCAGGATTGCGGTGCGGCAGGTCTTTTGAGTTCTACAACCGAGATGGCTTACAAGGGAAAGTGTTCTCTTGAGCTTGATTTAGACAAGTTGCACTTGGCTGTAAATAATATGAGCGCGGCGCAAATTTTGTTAAGTGAAACACAAGAGAGAATGGTTTTTGCTCTTAAAAAAAGTGCTATCGAGAAAGTTTTTAAAATTGCAAAAAAATTTGAGCTTGAAATCTCTGAAATTGGTAAGACTTTTAAAGGTGGCGACTATATTATTAAAAAAGGCGGCAAAATACTCTCTAAAACCCCACTAGATGTTATTTGCAATCCTTATGTTTATAACCTTTGCCCTAAAAAGCCCAAACAAGTGTTTAATAAAGAATACAACAATGAAATGGATATAGTTGAAGCCGTAAATAAAGTTGTTTCAAATCCTGAGTTTGCCTCAAAAAGATGGTTTTTTGAGCAGTGGGATTACGCGGTTGGCGGCAGAACATTTATCCCGCCTCAAAAAGCTGGTGCTGCAGCATTAAAGCTCTTTGAAAATGACTGTTTTATAGGCGTTTGTATGGATTCAAAGCCCAGATTTTGTGCGCTTAATCCTTACCTTGGCGCAAAAAGTACGTTCCTTGAGGGTTATAGAAACCTTATTTCATCAGGTTTTGAACCTTTGGGACTTACAAATTGTTTAAATTTTGCAAATCCGCAAAAAGATGACGTGGGTGCAGATTTTATAGAGGCAGTTGACGGTTTGGCGGATATTTCAAAAGAGTTTTCAATACCTGTAGTGTCAGGCAATGTCTCTTTTTATAATGAAACGGGCGATTCTAAAATTTATCCCACAGTGACAATTGGCATGGTTGGCTCTTGCAAGAGCGAAAAGGAACTGATTGAGGCTGTTTTTAGTGGTGGTGAGAGCGTATTTTTATTGGGCGCAAAAATTACTCCAGACAGCTTTGTTGGCGGCTCATTGTATCAAAAAATTCTGTTTAACTTTTTAGGCGGCAGGGTTGATGTTTCGAATTACGATTTTGAAATTAAACTAAAAAATGCAATTTTTGAATTAAGAAAAAAAGAACTACTACAAGGCGCAATTGATGTTTCAAAGGGCGGAGTTTTGGGCGCGCTTTTGTGTGTACTTTTTAACTCTGATATAGGTTTTTGCGGCAGTCTTTTAGGGGATGGCAAATATACAAATTCGCAAAAACTTAAAATGCTTTTTGGTGAAATTGAGGGCAGGTATATTTTTTCAACTAAAGATTATGAGGGAGCAAAGCAGTATTTAGAAAAAAATAAAATTCCTTTTATGCACCTTGGCGAGTGTGTTGGTGATAAAATAAAATTTGACGGCTTTGAATTTGAATTAAGCGAGCTGAAAAATAAATATTTTAATTCAATTTCAGATGTGCTTGATAGAGTATAAATATGTTTAACTTTAGTGAAATAAATGAAGAATGCGGTGTATTTGGGGGCTGGTGTCCTCAAAAAAATATAGCGCAATATATAAAATGCGGACTTTTAAAGTTGCAGCACAGGGGGCAAGAGTCGGCTGGAATTTCTTGCGGTAATGAATTTCAAAAAATTGTAAAAAATAAAGGGCTTGTAAATCTTGCTCTTGAAAATTCTCTTTTAAAAAATATCGAAGGCAATTTTGGCATAGGGCATGTCAGATATTCAACCTTTGGTGATGACAGAAAAGAAAATATACAACCTCTTAAAGTAACATATACGGGTGAAGATGTTTCGCTTGTGCACAATGGAAACGTTGCTCAGGCAAAAAAAATCAGAGAAAAATTTGAGCGAATAGGAGAGGTTTTTTTAAGTTCTTCTGATTCTGAAGTTATTTTAAAGCGTTTGATTTTTTCACTAAAGAAAAAACCCTCCCTTTGGACATTTGAAGAAGTTGGAAAATGCCTTAAGGAGAATTTTTCTGATGGAGCATATTGTATTTTATTGTATTTACCTAATCGGATTATGGCTTTTAGAGATAATTTCGGTTATCGACCTTTGATGTTTGCAAAGTGCGAAGAAGGGTATTTTGTTGCGTCGGAAGATGTTGCTTTTTATGGCTTGAACGTGGAAGAATTAACTGAAATAAAGCCAGCATATGGTGTTGAAATTACAAAAGAAGGATATGAAATTAAGCAATTTGCACAGTCGAAAAATGTTTGCCAGTGTGTTTTTGAGCAAATTTATTTTGCCTCTCCTGCTTCAAATATATTTTCAAAAAATGTTTATGGAACAAGGGTAAAATTGGGAAAAATACTTTTTGAAACAGTGGATAAGGATTTTAGTGCTGATGTTGTAATACCTGTAATGGATAGCGGTTTAGGGTGTGCAATAGGATATTCTCAAGCCTCAAATATTCCTTTTCATTTGGGGTTAATCAGAAATAGCTGGATGGAGAGGTCTTTTATACAACCCAATCAAGAAAAAAGAACGCTTAATGTGCGTCAAAAATTTATTCCAATAAAACAGGTTATTGAAAATAAAAAAGTTGTTTTAATTGATGATTCCCTTGTAAGAGGGACTACATCAAGGGAAATTATAAGCATGTTAAAATGTTGCGGTGCAAAAGAAGTTCATATGCGCTCTGTTTCACCAAAGATAATCAATACTTGCTCATGGGGAGTTGATATTCCAACAAGAGAGGAACTTGTTTCTTACAAGAAAACAGATAAGGAAATTGCCCAACAAATTGGTGCGGACAGTGTAAAATTTTTGCCACTTGAAAAACTCTCGGAAGTTTTTAGAGGAGATGTTTGGTGTAAAAAATGTTTTAAGGGGGTTGAAGATGAAGTATTCCTACCTTAATGCAGGAGTTGATATTAAAAAAGCGGACAAGTTGACAAATATTATTAAAAAAATTGCAACTAAGTCTGGAATAGGTGGGTTTGCCGGTATATGGGAGCATGAAATATTTAGTGATTATTATTTTGCTGCCTGTTGTGATGGCATAGGGACAAAAATTATTCCGCTCATAGAAAAAAGAGATGTAAAAACTATTGCAAATGATCTTGTGGCAATGAATTTGAATGATTTGATATGTTGCGGCGCAAAACCTATGTTTTTTTTAGATTACATTGCTGCAAATAAAATTGACACAGTGCTTTTAAAAGAGTTTATAAACGAATTAAATTGTATATTGGAAAAATACAACTGCACATTATTGGGCGGAGAGACCTCTGAGCTGGGTGATTTAATATTAAGGAATAACTTTGATGTAGGCGGGTTTCTTGTTGGCGCACTTAAAAAGCAAAATTTAATTTGCAGGGATAATGTTAAAAGTTCTGATGTTGTAATTGGCTTGAAGTCAAATGGGATACATTCAAATGGGTTTTCGCTAATAAGAAAATTGCATGATGACAAAATGATTGATGATGTTTTTTTTGATAACTTGTTGGCTCCTGTAAAAATTTATTATGACATTGTAATTAAATTAAACGAAAACAAGCTTATAAATTCATGTGCAAATATAACAGGGGGTGGGATTATTTCAAATTTAGAGCGCGCAATACCTGATAATTTAAAGCTAAAGCTTGATTTTGAAAAAATCCCAAAAAGTGATGTTTTTGAAAAAATCACAAAAATAATAGGGCATAAGGAAGCATATAACACCTTTAATATGAATGTTGGCTTTGCCCTTGTGGTTTCTAAATGCAATAAAGACATTGTGCTTGATATTGCAAGTGATTACGAGCCTTTTGTTTTTGGTGAGGTGCAATGAAAAGCGTTCTTGTTTTTGCCTCTGGAGAAGGTACGAATTTTGAAGCAATTGTTGAGTATTTCAAAGGAAAAGAAGTTAAAATTGAGCTTTTGTGTAATGTTGATGGTGCTGGTGTTATAAAAAGGGCTAAAAGACTGAATATTAATTTTTACATCGTAAGATTTGCTCAAACTTTTGAGTTTCTAAAGAGCAAAAAATATGACTTATATGTTCTTGCTGGCTATATGCGAATTTTGCCGCAAGGAATACTTGATTTTGGAACATTTATAAATATTCACCCTTCACTTTTGCCAGAGTTTAAGGGGGTTGATGCAATAAAAAGAGCATTTTTATCTGGCAAAAAAGAAACAGGTGTAAGTGTACATTACGTGAATGAAGAAGTGGATTCAGGGGAAATAATAGCGCAGCAAAAATGCTTAATTGAGCCTGATATGACGCTTTGTGATTTGGAGCATAAAATTCATGACATTGAACATAAATTGTACCCAAAGGTTATTGAGGGGCTTTTAAGATGAAAATATTACTTTTTGGTTCAGGCGCTCGCGAGCATGCTTTATATGACGCCATTTTAAAATCGCCACTTGTAAAAAAAGAAGATATTTATTTTGCGCAGACAGGTGTTTTTGCTAACGGCAATATAATTGATTTTGAAGATTATTATAATCTTGCAAAAAAAGCGCACGAATTAGGCATTGAGCTTTTAATTGTGGGGCCCGAGGCTCCACTTGTGGACGGCATTTGTGATATATTTTTAAGTTTTGGTATCAAAACAATTGGTGCAAATAAATACTGGGCACAGCTTGAGAGTTCAAAAAGCTTTGCAAAAGAGTTTATGAGTAAATTTGATATAAAAACTGCAGAATATTTTGTTTTAGATGATTATTTACAAGTTGACAATATACTTTCAAAATTTGAAAAACCTCCTGTTATTAAGGCTGACGGGCTTGCCCAAGGCAAGGGTGTGTATTTGCCAAAGACTTTTGATGAGGCGCGACAAATTGCAAAAGAATTTTTAGAAGGCAAATTTGGCAAATCTTCAAAAAAAATTATATTAGAAAAAAGGCTCTATGGGCGTGAGTTATCGGTATTTTCTTTTTGGGATGGCAAAACCTTACTAAGCTTTCCACCGGCATGTGATTTTAAAAAGCTTTTAGATGATGACATGGGTGATAACACCGGCGGTATGGGCTCTGCATTTCCTTGTGTTTTGTCGGATTTTGAAGAAAAAGAAGTTGATGGGTATTTGCTAAAACTGGAAAAAGCACTAAAAGATAGCAAGGCGAATTTTTGCGGCGTGATTTATTCTGGCCTTATGATGTGCAATGATGGACTTTATGTTCTTGAGTATAATATGCGCTTTGGTGACCCTGAAATTCAATCTGTACTTAATAATTTTTCAGGCGATATTTTGGATGTTTTTTTCAAAATGGTTGGCGGGAAGTTGGATGAGGTTGAATTTAAATTTTCGGACGAGCCTTCTTATTGTGTTGTTTTAGCCTCGGAGGGTTATCCTGTTTCACCGAAAAAAGGATGCGAGATTTTTAATCTTGATATTGCAGAAAAACTTAGCGTAAGTGTTTTATTTGCAGGAGTTAAAAAGATTAGAGAAAAATATTATACTGACGGCGGAAGGGTATTAAGCCTTGTAAAAAGCGGCAAAAATGCCCTTAGAGACATTTACAAGGCCGCTCAAGAAATTAAGTTTGATGGGAAAATTTATAGAAAAGACATTAAATTAAGATAAAAAAACCGCCTTTTAAAGGCGGTTTTAATTTTAGTTTTCAAATACGTAACCAATAAGAGCTGCTTCTCTTGAGCGTTTAACTGCTTTTGCAAGCATTCTTTGGTGGTATGCGCAATTACCAGTTATTCTTCTTGGAAGAATTTTACCGGCTTCTGATAAAAATCTTTTTAATTTTGAAGTGTCTTTGTAGTCAAGTGCTTCTACTTTATCGGCGCAGAAGCTGCAATTTTTTCTTTTTTTGCTGTCTTTTACTGTTTCTTTTGCCATTTTTATTTCCTTTTCCTTATTTTTTCTTAGAATGGTATCTCATCTTCGTCAATTAGATTTTCAGAAATTTCTTCTGTTGCAAATTGAACAAGATTTTCTTTTTGCGCTGTTGAAGTTTGTGCTCCACTAGTTGAGCCTGACATTTTTTCAACTGTTGATGCATTGATTTCAAAAATCTTTTTGTCTTTTCCACTGGTTGTTTTAAAGGTATTTGTTTGTAATCTACCTTCAACAATTACGCTGTCGCCCATTTTAACTGTTTGTTCGACAGTATCTGCAAGATTTCCCATTGTAAAAACCCTTACAAGACTTTCATCTTGAGGATTTACATCGATTGTAAAGCTGGTTATCGCTAAATCGTTTTGTGTAAATCTTTTTTCGGGATTTTTTACAACTTTACCTGTGACAAAGATTTTTGCTAAAGTCATTTTTACGCCTTTACTGCTGATTGTTCCATAAACATTGTTCTGATAATATTTTCGTTTAATTTAAGTTGTCTTTTAAATTCAGCAACTTTGTCTGGTTCAAGATTTATTTTTAATACAGCGATAAAGCCATCTCTAAAACCTTTTACATCATAAGCAAGTTTTTTTCTGCCCATTTTGTCTGTATCTACTACATTTCCACCTAATGAGCTTACTGATTCTTCGATTTTGGCAATAACTTTATCTGCTTCATCATTATCTAAATTTGGTTTTATTGTTGCAAGCAGTTCGTATTTTTTCATGGTTTCTCCTTATTGTACTTACTTTGTTACAAAATGCTAGCACAAACATATTTTTGAAACAACAAAAAACTTAACATATCTAAATATTTATTGTTGACAATAAAATTCGCCTTCAAAAACTTTTGTTGCAGCACCTGTCATATAAACGTTTTCGCCATTGTATTCTATTGTTAGCTCGCCCCCTGGGAGCTCTACTTTTACGGTATTATCTAACAAACCTTTTAAAATTCCCGCTACTGTTGCAGCACATGCGCCTGTGCCGCACGCAAGAGTTATTCCACAACCTCTTTCGTAGACATCAAGACGTATTTTTGAGGGGTTTTCAATTTTTACAAATTCGACATTGGTTTTCTCGGGAAAAAGCTTATGTGATTCTATTTTTGGACCAATTTCGCGCGCAAGTTTTCGACTGTCATCTTGTGTAAAAATTATGCAGTGCGGATTGCCCATGCTGACTGCACTTGCTCTAAAGCCTTCAATTTCAAACTCTTGAGGTGTGTCGGTGTTTACTGGTATTTTTTGAGCTTCTAAAATTGGTTTGCCCATGTTTACTTGTACTCTACCGTCAGGTAAAATCTTTGGAATAATAGTTCCTGCAAGAGTTTTTACTGAAAATTCATCTTTGTTTACAAAATTATTTTCTCTGGCAAATTTTGCAAAGCACCTTATCCCGTTTCCGCACATTTGCGCAATTGAGCCATCAGAATTATAAAAATCCCAGCCAATGTCAGTATCTTCAGTTTTTACTGGAGAGAAAAGCCCGTCAGCCCCAATTCCAAAATTTCTGTCACACATTATTTTGGCAAGTTTTGGTGTTGCTTTTTCTTCTTTTAAAATTATGAAATCATTGCCAAGCCCTTGCCATTTTTCAAATTTAATAGTTTTCATGTAGCTCCTTAATGTAGTTTTCTATGTATTTAACACTAAATTCTGTTGCGCCTCGATTTTTTTCAAATACGCGAGAACAATTTTCCTTTATTTCTTCAAAGTATTCGTTATCTGTTAAAAATTCTGATATTTTTTCCTCAAGCTCACTGTAGTTTTCTACAATAAAGGCACACTCTAAGTCGCACAAATTTTTATATATCCTTTTAAAGTTTTTGACGTTGGGACCTGAGATGACAGGTTTGTCCCAAATTGTTGCTTCTAGTGGATTGTGTCCTCCTGTTTTGTCAAAACTACCACATATTACGCAAACATCGCAAGCACTGTATACATTGCTTAATTCTCCAGTTGTATCCAGAATTATAACATCATTGTTGTCAAAAGTGGCGTTATTGCTTTTTTTGTCATATGCTACATCGTTAAATTTTAATATTTTTTCTATGGAAGGAATTTTGCCAAGGTGCCTTGGCGCTATAATTAGTTTTAAATCCTCAACCTTTTGTTTTAAAGTCAGATAGGTTTTAATTAGCGGTTCGTTTTCATCACTGTGTGTTGAGCCAAAAATTAAGACCTTTTTGTCGAAAGTTTTAAACAAGAGCTTGTATTTGTATCTTAAAAAGTCATCAGGTTTTTCGATGTCAAACTTAATATTTCCTGATGTAGTTACTTTGTTTTCTGGCGCTCCTATTTCTACAAAGCGCTTAGCATCTTCGTAGGTCTGAGTCAAAATTGCGCTGTAATTGCAAAGAACTTTTCTAAAGAAGAAAGCAAGTTTTTTGTAGCTGTTAAATGTTCTTTCTGAAATTCTGCCATTTACTATAAATAGTGGTATTGCAAGCTCTTTCATCCTTTGGGAAAATGTTGGCCAAATTTCTGTTTCTACCATTATGACAATTTCAGGGTTTATAGCTTTTACTGCGTTATCAACAGCCTTTTTTGTGTCGTAAGGAAAATAAGTTATCATTTTACATTTATCGGAAAGCTTATTTTTGGCAAGTTCTTGCCCTTGTGGGGTTGATGTTGTTAAAACTATATCGTTTTTAAAATTTAATTTATTTATCAGTGTTTGGGCAAGCATTACTTCGCCAACTGATACTGCATGTATCCATATTGTCCGATTAAGGAATCTAAAACCATAGTTGCCAAATTTTTCTTTTTCGCCGGCACAAACTTTTTTAGAAAATTTGCTCAAGAGTTTAATTATTAGTATGCCAATTGTTTCATACAAAAAACTATATATTTTTAACATAAATTTCTACCTCAAAACTCCTGTTCCATGGCAGGGAATAACTTACGTTATTATACTTAAAATCAAGATAATTTGCGATTTTGTTCTCAAATCTTTTCAAATCTTCACTTTTTTCTTCTAGTGCTTGAATAAAATTAGGTGCACTTTCTCTTACATATTTTCTAATATTTGCTTGATATGCCCAATCGTCCAAAAGCCTTGTAAACATTAGTTTTTTAAATGCAAGTTCATTATAGGTATTATTTTTTTGCGCGCTATAATTAACAATTGCACTTAAAATTGCACAGCCTATTGAGTTTGCGCTTGTATTGTATGCGCAAAAACCCACCAGATTTTTATCAATTTTATTTAAAAGTAATTGTTCAATAAGCCCGCAATCTGCGCCGTTTGCATTTGAAATATCCGCTATTAAATATTTTTTATCAGGGAAATTAATTTGTTTTGATAGCTTGTTTATTTCCTCTCCAAGCACATAATCACCTTGTTGTTGTTGAAAATTATTCACAACAAAAATTAAATCTGCATTTTTAGAAAACTTAAAATTCGCAAGTTTTAGTTGCCCTTCTGCGCAATTTTTAACACTAATATCTTCGTATTTTGAAATTTTATCTGTCGAATTTTCCCATATATACTGGATGTCTACCGTTAAATTGTCATTCAGTGCTCTTGCAATAAGGGTTAGAGGTATTTCATCCGCACCTGTTTTAACAAACGCGTTTAAATTTCTTTTTTTTATTTCTGATTCCAAATACTCTGCTTCTTCAACATTTAAGCCGTATTGACCGGTGTCATCTTTTGAAAAAACAAGAGTATCAAGGGTTTTATCTTCTATCCAGTCTAAATATAATTTATTTATGTCAAAATTTCTTTTTCTTGTGTCCAAATAATCATCCAAAATGTCTTGTGGAATTTGATTGTAAACACAATTGTAACTTTTTTCTTTTCTGGATTTGTGTTGGTAATAAGAAAATTCAAAAATTCTTTTGCCCCACTGCGCCCAGTACTCTTTTTCTTCTTCGTTAATATTATTGTTTGAAATGCGCATTATGCTTGAAAAAGCCAGAACTTTTTTTGCTTTTTTCTTGATTATCTCTTTAAATTTTAATAGTCTTCCTTTTATCTGCTCATATGTTTCAGGACATCTTCTGGAGCTTACAAGCCCGCCATAAGCAATAGTATCAAGGGATATAACCAATGTGTCGACTTCTTCTAAGTTTTCAAGAAAATTGTAAATACCAACAATATTTGCTTGTTTTGTTAAACTGCCCAGTAAATTTCTCTCTGGCATGTAAAGTTTTATATTTTTGTCTTGTGCCAAAATGTCCTCTACAAGCGTGTAGCAGATTGGCCTGTTGTCAATTGGGATAAGTGCTATTTTTTTCATAAAAATATTTTACATCATATTCTGTTTGATTTACAATTATTACAAAAATTTGTTTTTTGGAGATTACTTTGAAATTTAAGTTGGATGAGATTATAAACTGTACTGGTGCAAGGGTACTACATCAAAAAGATTTAACTGGTGAATTTGAAATTTCAACAGATACCAGAAAGCTTGAAAAAGGCAACATTTACTTGCCCTTGCGCGGTGAAAATTATGACGGACATAATTTTATAGATAAGGCACTTGAAATCGGTGCTAGGGGTTATTTCACGCAAGATAAATTCAAAGTTAATAAAAATGCTGACTTTGTGCTTCATGTTGAAAATTCGCTTGTTGCTTATCTAAAATTAGCAAATTACATTAGAAATAAAATTAACCCAAAGGTTATAGCTATTACTGGTTCATCAGGTAAAACTACAACAAAAGAAATGCTCTTTAGTGTTTTATCGACAACGTATAAGACTCATAAAACTTATCTAAACCATAACAATGAGATTGGACTTTGCCAGACATTTTTTACAATGCCAGACGACTGCGAGGCAGTTGTTGTTGAGATGGGTATGAGAAATCTTGGCGAAATTGAGCTTTTATCAAGCTACTGCAAGCCTGATGTTGGTATTATTACAAATATTGGTTCAGCCCATGTTGAAAGATTGGGTAATTTAAAAAATATTGCAATAGCAAAATGTGAAATAGCTGCAGGACTTAAGAAAGACGGTGTATTTATAAGTCCAAATTCCACTAAAATTAAAGACAATTTGAATTACGACGGCGAAAAAATATTCACTGATTTTAATGATGTTTCAAATGTTAAAATAAGCGTGTCGCATTCAGAGTTTACTTATCAAAACACTGACTATACCTTGAGCGTAGAGGGGGATTATAATATTGAAAATGCTCTTTTGGTAATTGAGGCTGCAAAAAAATTAAATATTTCAACTAAAAATATTCAAAAGGGTTTATTTGATTACAAACCAATTGAAAAACGCTGGGAAGTTAGCGAAATAAAGGGCTTAACTTTTATTAATGACAGTTACAATGCAAATCCTGAGTCTATGAAAGCGGTTTTAAAAACTTTTTTATCTGTTTATAAACCTCCACTTGTGTTGGTTTTAGGTAATATGGGTGAACTTGGTAAGGATGAAATTGCATATCATAAGGAAATTGGCGAGTTCTTATGCTCTTATGATAATGTAAAACTTCTGACTGTGGGTAATTTGGCAAAATATATACTTAGAAATTCCACTCTTGAAGGTGTTGAGTTTGAAACAAATTTTGAATGCGCAAAATATATTTTGGATAATATCGAAAAAGGCACTACAATATTGCTTAAGGCGTCGCGTGCGATGAAGTTTGAAGAAATAATTGAAATGGTGGGCAGATTATGATAATGATGAGTGTTGCAGCATTAATAGCACTTGTTCTAGCACTTTTGCTTGGTGTACCTTACCTTGCGTTTATGAAAAAGAAAATGTACGGACAGTATATAAGGGAAGAAGTTGCACAGCTGCACGCACAAAAAAATAAAACCCCAACTACAGGTGGAGTGTTTTTGGTTTTATCAATACTTGCCGCCTCTTTGATTACCCTTTTTATGGCGCAAGAAACAACAACAGGCGCGCTGATTGTGCTTATGACCCTTATATTTTATACCTTTACAGGTTTTGAAGATGATATAAAAAAAATTAAAGCACATCAAAATATGGGTCTATCAGCTAGAGGTAAATTGCTTTTGCAAATCGCAGTTTCTATGTTGCCGGCATTTTATTTGATTTTTTCAGGTAAAACAGAGGTTAATTTTTTAAACTTTTCTATTGATTTAGGCTGGTTTTACCCTTTATTTGCAGTATTTATGATTGTAGGTTCTTCAAATGCTCTTAATTTAACAGATGGTCTAGATGGCCTTGCGGCAAGTTGCTCTGTCTTTGCCTTTGGTGCATGTGCAATAATATGTAAATTAAATGGTTATACAGACCTTGCAATTATTTCAGCAGCGACGTCTGCTGCTTGTCTTGGATTCTTGTATTTTAATAAAAATCCTGCAAAAATATTTATGGGGGACACAGGCTCTTTAGCACTTGGCGGATTGCTTGCAACAATTGCTATTATGGGTAAATTTGAGCTTTGGTTAATACCTATAGGTATCTTATTTATTTGTGAAACCCTATCAGTTATGATACAGGTAACGAGTTTTCGCCTGACAGGCAAAAGGGTGTTCAAAATGAGTCCTATTCATCACCATTTTGAACTTTCTGGCTGGGGTGAGAAAAAAATTGTTTTTGTTTTTGCTTTAATAAGCGCATTGGGTGGCTTATTGGCAATTGCAGGTTTTATTGCGCAGAAAATGTTTGGGAATTAGGCTATGAGAAAGAAAGCTTTAGTAATTGGTTTTTCTGTTACCGGTGTTGCTGCCGCACGCTATTTAAGTGATGAGTATGATGTTTATTTAACTGAGGGTAATCCTAAAAAAGAGGAAGACGCCCAGAAAATAAAAGAACTTGAGGAAATTGGTGTAAAGCTTGAATTTGGCTCTCATAGTGATGATTTTATACAGAATGCCGATTTTGCCATAATAAGCCCATCTATACCGCGCGATGCTGAAATTTTGCGCAGGTTGGATGAAAAAAATATTGAATATTTTTCAGATTTAGAATATGTGTTTAGATTAACTAGAAATCAAACTAAACCAAAAATGCTTGTTATTACAGGTACAAATGGAAAAACGACAACAACACTTTTGATGTCACATATATTTTCGCAAAAATTTAAAGCGCCCTCATGTGGAAATGTTGGGACTTCGCCTTTTGATTGCCTAAAAGAAAATCCAGATTATTTAATTGCAGAGGCAAGTTCATATCAGCTTAATTACTCAAAAGAGCTTGCTCCGCAAATTGCTATATTTACAAATCTTACTCCTGACCATTTGGCTTGGCATGGGGGGCTGGAAGGGTATTTTGAGGCTAAAGCTTCTATATTTAAAAGGATGGGCGAAAATTCCCATGCGGTTTTGAATTTTGACGATGAAAAAGTGAAAAAACTTGCTAATGACTTAAAATGCAATGCGCACTTTTTTGCACTAGAAAAGTCTGAATTAGCTGATACAGCTGGAAATTGCTATATTGATAATGGCGCAATTTATTATGGTGAAGAAAAAATAATTGATAAAAATGATGTGCCGATTGTTGGAAATCATAATTTACAAAATGTTATGTGCTGTATCATTGCGGCAAAAATCGAAGGAATTGATACAAAAGTAATTTCAGATGGGATAAAATCGTTTAAAGCCCCTGCCCACAGGTGCGAGCTTATTAGAGTCCTTGATGACACTGCTTATTACAATGATTCAAAGGCAACAAATCCTGAAGCATCTATTGTTGCTATAAACTCTTTTGAAGGTAAAAAAGTTGTCTTAATAGCAGGTGGTAGAGATAAAAACACATCTTTGGATGAGTTTATAAAATCAGTGAAAAATAGAATTTCAAAAGTTGTTTTGATAGGAGAGGCAACAAAAAGATTTATGGAAGAATTGTATAATAGTGGTTATACAAACATAGTTCATGCGCAATCACTCGAAGAAGCTATTGATTTAGCCAGTCTAGATAAGCCGGATGCGGTTTTGTTATCTCCGGCTTGTGCAAGCTTTGACATGTTTAAAAATTACGAGGAAAGAGGGGAGGCCTTTAGACGCTATGTCCTATCAAAGAAACAACTCGTATCACGATAGAGAATCAGGCAATAATTACATAATTTCTCAACCAGACAGCACCCTTATTACAGTTGTTGTATTTTTGGTTGTAATTGGGATAATGGCCATTTTTTCTGCAGGCTCTCCGCGCGCAATAGCAAATGGTGACAATCCACTTGTGTTTACTATAAAACAAATGGCATGGTTAATAGCAGGAATTGGTGCAGCATCATTCTTTTCAAAATATGACTATAAAAATTTAAAAGTGTGGGCAATCCCAGCGTGCGCATTGGTTCTTGTTTTGCTTTTAATGGTACAGTTTTCGCCATTAGGGTTAATGGTAAATGAAGCAAAAAGATGGCTTGCAATAGGCCCTTTGCAGTTTCAGCCTTCTGAACTTGCAAAGCCTGCTGTTGTTCTTGCTTTTGCGTCACTGTTTTCAAGCAACGTAAATATTTTAGATGAGAGAAAAATTCCGTTTTATGTTCTTTTTGCTGCAATGCTGTTTTTGATTTTTAAACAACCAAATTTATCAATGGTAATTTTGCTATGTATGACAAGTGTTTCAATGTATTTTGCAGCAGGCGGCAGGGTAAAAACAATCATAGCGGCGTTTGCATGTGCCGCTCTTGCGCTACCACCTTTGTTTTTGGGCTATCAAAAGCAAAGAATACTTGTGTGGCTTGACCCACAAAAAGATCCTCATAACGCTGGATATAATATTATACAATCTCTTGTTGCATTTGCAGGTGGTGGGTTTTTTGGGGTTGGCTTTGGTAACTCTAAGCAAAAGCTTTCTTGGCTTCCCGAGGGGCACACAGACTTTATTTTTGCGGTAATTGCAGAAGAATTTGGTTTTTTGGGTTGCTTTTTTATAATCTGCCTTTTTGCAATGTTTGCTTATCATGGCTTTATAGCTGCAAAGCGCTGTCCTGACATGTTTGGAAAATTGCTTGCAGTTGGCATTACTTTTTCAATATGTTTTCAAGCTTTAATGAATATATCTGTTGCAAGTTCATTTTTACCAGCAACAGGCATTCCTTTGCCTTTTATAAGTTATGGCGGTTCATCTTTGTTTGTTTCTCTTTGCATGTTTGGTGTATTGTTAAATATATCCAAAAAAAGAGTTCAGAGGATTAAACCGTATGTGCAGCAATATTAAATATTTTATAACAGGAGGCGGAACAGGCGGGCATATTTACCCTGCAATGGCTGTTATAGATGAGCTTGCTAAGTCAGGCGTCAACAAAAAAGATATTTTTTATATAGGAAATAAAAATAATTTAGAATACCAAATTGCCACAAGTAAGGATTTAAATTTTTTGTCTTACAATGTTTCAGGCATGCCAAGAAAAATTTCCTTTAAATTATTCTTATTTTTTATAAAACTTGTTGCAGCTATATTTTGGGCATTTTATTATGCGCTAAAATATAAGCCTGATGTTGTTTTTGCAACAGGCGGTTATGTTTGCGCTCCAATTTTAACCGTCGCTAAGATTTTAAAAATACCTTATGTATTGCATGATTGTGATGCTCACCCTGGTATTGTTTCAAGGCTTTTTTCATCAGGCGCAAGGTCAATTTCGCTTGCATTTGAAAGTGCAAAAGAATATACAAAATGCAAGGATTTTCATTGTCTTGGGAATCCCATTAGGGAAGATTTTGAAACTCTTTCAAAAGATGAGGCGAGAAAAATCTTGCATATAGAAAAAGATTTTACAATATTAATCATGGGTGGTTCATCGGGTGCTAAAAAGATTAACGAAGCAGCTTTTGGAGTTGTTGAGAAGTTTAAAAATAATAAAGATGTTCAAATAATTTGGCAAACAGGTAAGAAAAATTTTGATGAAGTTAAAAATAAACTTGTGCAAATTCCTGATAATTTAATTTTGCGGCCATATTTTGAGAATATGGCAATACCTCTTGTAGCGTCAGACGTTGCTGTTTCGCGTGCAGGGTCTTTGTCTTTGTCTGAATTATGTGCTGCAGGGTTGCCCTCAATACTTGTGCCATACCCCTATGCTGCAGCAGATCATCAAAGAATAAATGCAAAAAAAATGTGTGAACTCGGCGCGTCTTTGTATTTAGATGACAATGATTGTAATGCGCAAAGTCTTTTAGAAAAACTTTTAGAATTAATTTCAGATAAAGGAAAATTATCTAAACTTGCAAAATGTGCAAAAGATAATGCTAAATACGGTGCTGCAAAAGAAATTGTCGGATTAATTAAAAAGGCTGCTGAGGGTAAAAATGCAAAGTGCTGAGAGTATTTTAACCTCAAAAAATAAATTTCATATTAATTTAGGGCTTGCTCGTACTCTTGAGGCGCTTGAAAAACTGGGTAATCCTCAAAATGATATTAATTTTATCCATGTTGCAGGTACTAATGGTAAGGGGTCAGTCTGCGCGCTGTTAAATGAAATTTTATGTACTCATTTTTTAAATACAGACGTAAAAATCGGACTTTTTACAAGCCCTCATTTGTTTTCTTACTGTGAGCGCATTAAGATTAACAATGAAAATATTTCTCAAGATGAGCTTGATAAATATATAAAAATTGCCTCAGACTCTCAAGATGAACTTACAGAGTTTGAAATTTTAACTGTTGCTGCTTTTTTGTATTTCAAGGACAAAAATGTAAAATATGTTGTGCTGGAAGTGGGTCTTGGCGGAAAGTTTGACTCTACAAATGTGATTAAAAATACGCTTTGCAGCGTTATTACAACTATTGATTATGATCACACTGCGCGTTTAGGTAATACAATTGAAGAAATTGCGTATCAAAAAGCTGGTATTATAAAGCAAAATTGCCCTGTGGTTATAGGTTGTGACAATTTAGGTCTGAATATTGTAAAAAAATATGCAAGTGAATTTAATGCCCCTTTGTACGAGGTTAAAAGCCTTGTAAAACCAAGCTTTTCTACTATTTCAATTAATAATAAAGAGTATGACTTTTCGCTTTTGGGTGATTATCAAACCAAAAATCTTGCCCTTGTGCTTGAAACTCTAAAGAGTTTGCCTTTTAAAGTGAGTGAGGAAACTTTAAAAATGGCTCTTAAAAATGTAAGGTGGAAGTTCCGACTTGAATATGACAAGGAAAAAAAGCTTTTAATTGATGGCGCACACAATCCTTCCGGAATAAAGGCCTTAAGGGAATTTTTGGATAAATATTTTCCAGATGATAAAAAAACTTTTATCTTTGGCTGTCTTAATAATAAAGATTATGAAAATATGTTAAATGAGCTTATTTTGCCTGATGATGAGTTTTATTTTTATGAATTTGATTACCCTAATGCCCTTAAATTTGAGCAATTGCCAGATAAAATTAAAGTCAGGGCAAAAAAGATTTTGAACCCTTTTGAGATTTTAGAAAGCAGAAAAAATTTAAAAATAGTGTGCGGTTCACTATATATGCTTGGTAGGTTATTTGATCCCTGTTGAGCCAAACCCGCCTTCTTGGCGCTGTGTTGTAGAGAGTTCTTCAACTACTTCAAGTTTAGCTTTAACAACCGGTGCAATAAGCATTTGCGCGATTCTATCCCCTCTATGTACCGTAAAATTTTCATTTGAAAGATTTATTAACCCTACGCAAACTTCACCCCTATAGTCTTCATCAATTGTTCCAACGCAGTTAGAGAGGCTTATTCCGCTTTTTATGGCAAGTCCGCTTCGCGGGCGTACTTGTGCTTCGTAGTTTTCTGGTAATTCTATTTTTATACCCGTTGGAATTAAAGCGCGCTCAAGCGGTTTTAATAATATATCAACCTGATTTGCGGCGTATAAGTCCATTGCGGCAGCACCTTGTGTTTGATACTGTGGTAATTCAAAGCAGTGCGGCAGTTTTTGTATTTTCAGAGTTATTTGAGTCATTTTTATTTTCTCCGCAATTAAGTTTGTACAAGTATTTTAACCCTTCAAGTGTTAGATTTGGATTTATATGGTCAAAACCACGCTCCATATTGTCAAAAAGCACGTTTGAATAGCCGCCTGTTGCGATAACAGTAGCTTTTCGCCCTAGCTCTTTTTCGCAAGCTTTTATCATGCCATCTATCATTGCAGCATGGCCTCTTACAATCCCTGAAAGCATTGCGCTTATTGTATCTTTACCTATTGCGTTTTTGGGTGCTTCAATTTTTAACTTTGGTAATTTAGATGTGAATTGACTAAGCGATTTTGCTTGAATTTTAAGCCCAGGGGCTATTAAGCCGCCAATAAAATTTTTATTTTCGTCAACGATATCAAAACTTGTTGCTGTTCCAAGATCTATAACTATTGCCGGTAATTTATACAAAATAGCTGCTGCGCTTGCATTTGCAAGTCTATCTGCACCTGCTTCTTTTGGTTGTTTTAAATCAATTGTTACAGGTAACTTTGCTTTGTGTGAAAGTACAAAAGGGATTATGTTTAAATATTTTTCAAGTGCTTTTTTATATGTTTCGCAAAGTGGCGCAACAACACTTGAAATTATCGCACTATCGATTTTTGGTGCAATATTTGAATTTTGCAGCAAATTTAGTATTAAAATTCCGTATTCGTCTTCAAAGCGCTTAATGTCAGAGGCTATATTCCAGCTTTTTTCAAGCACTCCACCGTCATTAAATACGCCTAAATTTGTGTTTGTATTTCCAATATCTATTACTAGAAGCATGATTTAAATGTATCACAAAAAAGAATTTTAAAAATTTTAATTATTAAGTTTTGTTAAATTGGTATATATTTTTTGGCAATTTTATATAAAAAATATTTTTTATATATATAAGTTTGTAATAAGGAATAAAAATATGTTAAACATTTTAATGACAATGCTTACATATATTGATTTAAGAAGTATCTGGCAGGCAGACGCAATGAAAGACAGCCAAATGCTTCAAGATCAGCAATTACAATCTTCTAACGAGCAAACAGAAATTATGCGTCAGCAAACAGAAGAAGAAGCGCTTGTTCAAATGGAGCTTGATGATTCTGAGGATGCTTCAACAGAAGCTTATACTGCAGTTTTGCAAAAAATGAGCGAAATTTCTTCAAAATATGAAACAAAATTACAAGCATTGCTAGCTCAAAACCAAGCAAGAGAAAGGGAAATAGAGCAAAGAATTACTGCTCGTGAACCAAAAATTAAAGCAGTCGACGCCGATATTGAAAGTTTGCAAGATACCCTTGATAAAAGAACAGAAGAACAATTTACATATATGCAAAATTAAAAAACTGCCCAAGCAAGGCAGTTTTTTAATGTAAACTATTGTAACAATTATTTTTAATTATATCCAACAGGGGGCACAAAAAACCTTTTACATGTTTTATTATAGTGAAAACATGTTTTAAGAGGTTTAGATGAAGGCTAATACTGTTATAAATGCTGTAAACAATGCAACTGCGCCAGTGAGAAGCGTTGCAAAAAAGACTTATGGTACTGTTAAAAAGTCATTTTTGAACGAAGTTGCGCAGAATAACTTTAAAAAGTCGCTACCTGCTGCGCTTATTTGCACTGGTGGTTTTAGTTTGCTTTCACTTTTGCCTAACAGAAAAACTGACGGGAAACAAAATAAGTTAGAGAAGAAAAGCGGTACTTTTGCTGCAGTGGCTTTTGCTGTAGCTTCATTTAAAAAGTTCTTTAATGCAGAAAATAAAACATTGAAAAACATATTTGACGATGCTAGAAAGCTAAATTTTAAAGAAGGTTTTGAAAAATTAAAAACAAATAAATCAAATGTAATTGTTTATCTTGCTTCAATAATTGGTGTAAAAATATTGACAGATATAGCCACAAAAGGCGTGGATGGCATTGTAAATGATGTCTTTGAGCCTAAAAAACTGGGTGATTAATAAAAATTAATATTTTTTGCGTATTTAATTAAAGATTTTTTTTATTTTGTCGATAAATTCCTTGTGAAATACGGGGTTTATCATGTCTTTAAATGCACCCAACGACCTATTTTTAAATAATCTTGACGATATTTTACAAACAAGTCCGTCAAAAGCAGCTCATACTGTACTTCTTGTTGATGATGAGGTAAATAATCTTCAGCTTTTAAAAAGGACACTACGCGGAAAGTACAATATATTAACTGCTTCAAATGGCAAAGAAGGACTTGAGGTTCTTGAAAATAACGTTGATAGAATTTCACTTATTGTATCTGACCATAAAATGCCGGTTATGGAAGGTACTGAGTTTTTGGAAAAAGCAAATGAAATTTCGCCAGATGTTATTAAAATTCTTTTAACAGGTTTTTCAGATATTGAAATTTTAATGGACGCTGTTAACAAGTGCAATCTTTTTCAATATATGTTAAAGCCTTTTGACCCACAAGAGTTACAGCAAGTAATTGAAAATGGTCTTGATAAATTTGACCTTGCAAGTTCAAAATCAAGTATTTTGACAGATTTAAGAGAGCTGTTTTACAAGACAATAAAATCAATCTCATCGGCACTTGATGCTAAAGACCCTTATACCCATGGTCATTCATTAAGGGTTACACTGTATTCTTTAATTCTTGCAAAAGAGCTGAATTTAGATGATAAAATGCTTGAAGAAATTGAACTTGCAGGACTTTTGCACGACATTGGCAAAATTGCTATTCCTCAGAGCATTTTGTGTAAACCTGGGAAATTAACTGATGAAGAATTTGCAATAATGAAATCTCATCCTGAAAATTCTGAAAAATTAATTTCAAGTATAAAAAAACTTGCAGGTATCAGCAACTGGCTTAAATCTCACCATGAAAAATGGGATGGTACAGGCTATCCGGGGCACTTGAAAGGGGAAGACATTCCGCTTTCAGCTAGAATTATTGCCCTTGCAGATACTTATGATGCTATGACATCTACTCGATCATACAGAAAAGCACTTGAACATGAGGTTGCAATTGAGGAAATAAAAAGATGTTCAGGTACTCAGTTTGACCCAAAACTGGCAGAGCTTTTTGTAAGCCTTGGGGATACAATAAAAGCTGCAAAGGAAAATCCTGAGGAATATTACGAAAAATACAGCTATTTACACAAAGAAATTAACTCGACTATTGTTTAATAAGCGAGCTATGTTCATCTGTGCCGCCAGTCATTACAAGGTCATATTTTTGCGCTAAATCTTTTATGTGTTTTCTTGAGTGAAATTTTATAATGCCTCTGTGGCGTTTGTAGGGGTAATACACTTCAATGCCATCAAGCCCCAAGGTTTTCAAGCTTTTTGTAAAGCTATCAAGATTTAAAACCCAGCAGCAACATGGATGAGCAAGAACAGCAATGCCACCAGCCGAGTGTATGGCATCAATTACTTTTTTTGGATGTCTAGATTTAAAAAGCCTTATAATGTCATATTGAGTTTCTTTTTTGGATTTTGCGCAGATATTTAGTAAATCTTGATTGTATGGGTCTATTCCATAGCCTAAGATATGCAAAAGTGTTCCCTTGTAAAAACAGTCAAATTCAACTGCAGGAATTAAAAAGTTGTATTCTTTATAATTAAAATTTTGCCAACCGCAAACACTGTTGTGATCGCAAATTGCCATATGCTCAAGCTTGAGTTCAAGAGCTTGTTTAACCAGATTTTCAAATGTCTCTGAGCCATCGGAGTGCGTTGAGTGTATGTGTAAATTGGCACTTTTATAATACTGGGTTGATTTTATTGATTTAATTCTATCTTTAATATTCATTAAAAACTTGCAATATTCCTTTTTAATCCTTTAATATATTAACATAAAAAATAAGGAGTAATGATGGATAGCAAGTATTCTTTTTTTGGGATAATTTCAAGGTCTTTTAAGTTTTTTGGCAAAAATTTTAAAGAGCTTTTTGGGGCAATGTTTTTGCCTGTGTTCTTACAAGGGCTGGGGCTGCTGGCTTGTTTGTGTCCTGCTTTATACTTTAGCCTTATGCAAAGACCAACAGCAGATTTGCTCGGACTTTTTCTGGTGCAGATATTATTTTGCTTAATATTTGGATTAGTTTTGTACTGTACAGGTTTTTGGAAATACATTCTTTTAAGCTGCTATTTTTCCCTCGGAGCTAATGATTTTGATGACGATAAGGGATTTTATATTCAAATTTATAAGAATAACATCAATAAAAGGCAGGGAAAGTATGTAAAAACTCTTTTGTGGCCAGCTTTAATAATGATTTTAATTATGCTTGCAAATATTATTGCTGTGTATTATTTTGTTTCGCAAAAAACTATCATGGGTAGTTTGTTTGCAGTTTTATCTTTTATTGTTGCGTTAATAGTGCTTGTAATTTTTTCTATAAAAATTAATTTATTAGTGCCAATTTTTACATTTGAACCGGAATTAAAACCTCTAGATGTAATGAAAAAGTCAATTAAAATGGTGAAGTTGCCTCAGTTTTTCTGGTTGCTTGCCTTTTCTTTGATTGTTTGGTTAATTAATGTTGCAATTCAGCTTGTTATTTCTTTTACAGCTGGCATGTTTACGTCTAACGTTGTATATATAAGAATAGTTGATTTAATAGCAACTTGTATAGCGATGTTTTTGTTGCCCATTAACATATGTATAGTTACACTTTTTTATAAAAAACTAACTAAATAATACGTAGAATAACCGCCTTAAATTAGGCGGTTATTCTTTTTGTGATTCATCTTCAGATAATGTTAATTCTTTTTTATTTTTCTTTTTTTGATTATTTTTTTCTTTAATTTTCTTTTTGCCTATACTTGCAGCATTTAGTGTAGCAAGAGAATCCAATGAGGCTCGAAGAACTGCTGAGCGATCAACATATGGTTCTTGTCTAAAGTTTTCATTTTCTTCAGGGTTTTCTCCTTGTGCAAAATATTCGCCGCCTTGGCCATTTTTTTCATCGGAAGTTTTAGCAGCTGTTCCTGATATATCGCCAGATTTAAAATTAAAGCTGCCACCAACACCAAAAAAGCCTGAAGATCTATTATCAACCATAGCTTGTTTTCCTTACACCTCGTTTTTGTGATTATACCATTTTTTAAAATTAGGTACAATTTACATGCGTTTTTTCATACAAAACATGTAGAAAAAAAATTTTGCGCAATTTTTTATTTATTTTGTTTTTATGTGTATAATAATTATGAAAATGAAAAATTACACTAATAAAAATTTAATAAGTTTCAAACAGGTTGATGAGTATGATAGCTCAAGTGTCTACGCGCCACTGGTTAATGCTATGCGCTCTTATAAGGAAAACCCATGTACCGGCTTTCATATTCCAGGGCATAATAGAGGGCAGGGTGTTTTAAAATCATTTTCGTCACTTATCGGCATGGATGCTCTAAGCCTTGATACAACTGATGAGTTTGATAACTTAGGGACATTATTTCCTTCAACCGGTGCTATAGATGAAGCCCAAAAGCTGGCTTCAGATGCTTTTGGTTCAAAAAGAACTTTCTTTTTGACAGGTGGTTCTACAATTGCTAATCTTGCACTTGCTTTTGCTCTTACTCGTCCTAATGATAAAATTGCAATTGGCAGAAATTGCCACCGCTCAGTATTGTCGGGCATGATAATATCTGGCGCAAATCCACAATGGATTATGCCAAAAAAGCTTGATGATTGGGCAATATATGGGGCGCTTAGTCCTGTAGAGTTAAGAGAAAAATTGGAAAATGATTCAAATATTTCTCTTGTTTGGGTTACAAATCCAACATACGAGGGTGTAGTATCTGATATTGAAGCGATATCGAGAGTTTGTCATGAGTTTGATGTGCCATTAATTGTTGATGAAGCGCATGGGTGCTTGTGGAACTTTTCAGACGTTCTTCCAAAGCCTGCGCTTAAATGCGGCGCTGATGCAGTAGTTCATTCGCTGCATAAGACTGGCGGTTCTATGACTCAAAGCTCTATGTTGCATATATCCCAAAATTCACGATTCGATGTGCATAAAGTAGAGCATGCTCTTAAGCTTTTGCATACAACAAGTCCCTCCTTATTACTTTTAACAAGTTTAGATGCTGCAAGAGCGTATTTGTCTTCTAGGGTTGGCAGAAGTGCTATCGAAAATGCTATTGACAATGCGCTTTATTTTAGAGAACGAGCTTCAAAAATAAGTGGTGTAAAAGTCTTGAATGCCCTAAGTAATGTGGCATTTGATGTGACAAAAATATTCTTAAAAGTTGATGGATTGAGCGGTAAAAGACTAGAAAGTATTTTAGAGCTTGATTTTTCAATCGAGATTGAAAGTGCTTCTGATGAGGGTATTTTAATACTTTCAAACATTGGTAATACTCAAGATGAGTTTGACGTTTTGTTAAATGCGCTTGAAAAAATTGCAAGCTCAAATTACCCTGATTTAGCTTATTTAGAGGGTATTAAATTCATGCCGCTTACTGCTCCAAGAGTTGTAATGACTCCAAGAGAAGCGTACTTTTCGAAGAAAGAACGAGTAAAAAAAGAAGACTCAATAGGTAGAATTTGTGCTGAAGTCATAGCTTTATGTCCCCCAGGTATTTCAGTGCTTTTACCTGGAGAATTAATAACTAAAGAACATTTGCCATATTTAAGTGATTTTTGCGAAATTGATGTTTTGGTAAAATAAAAGTCCGAATTAAAAAATAATTCGGACAATTTAAAAAGTTGGAATGTGAAATATTTTTATTAGCCTCTACCTAAGTAGACTAATGTTTGTAATATACTGTTTGCTGTATCAAATACTCTTGAGTTAGCTTCAATACCACGTTGAGCCATAATCATATTGGAGAATTGACGCGACAGGTCAACGTTTGAAGCTTCTAGGCCGCCTGTTACAATTGCACCTACGCCGTTATCATTACCACATGAGTATATAACATCTCCTGTATCAGGGCCTGTGCTGTACAGGTTGTTACCTTCAGCTACCATACCTTCATAGTTTCTTACTGTCGCACACTGTATTTGCAAGTTTTCAGGAACCAGTACATTTGGGTTTGCTGTTACATCGTTAGGGCCTAAAATTTCTACACCTGATGCTGTTGTATATTTAAACAATCTTGTACCATCATCAGGATCTTCCCATACGGTTATTGAGTCACCATTGTCATAAGTTGCTGTAATTATACCGTTGTTGCCAACTGACATGCTCTTGAAGATCATTGCATCTTTACTTCCATCGCCAGGGTTAATATCTACTTTGTAGTCAATAATTTTAGATGTATATGTTCCTGTACCATCATCTTGCAGGGCAATATCGGTTTGATCAACGAAGTTTGATGTACCTGATTGCATTCTTATTTTTTCAATATTTCCGGCTGTTGTGAATTGAAGTGCGCCATCTACAAGTGCACAAGTTATGTCTTGACCTGCTAAATCAGTATTGATTTCGTTAACCATATTTTGAACTGTGCCTGTGCCTGAGATTGTAACTTCAATTGGTGCTTGTTCTACGCCACCAACAGTTGTAAGAATTGAAAATGTTCCTGGAGTAATTTGTCCATCAATACCATTTAATTCTGTAACGTGTTTATTTTGAAGGATTGCTGCTGGTTGAGCATATGCCCCACCTCTTATTGTTTGAGGAATATAAATTGGAATTTGAGATGATTCCATTGAATAGTCAGAATTGCCGCCAAGCACTTTGTAACCCATTGCTGTTACTAGATTGCCATTTGCATCAATATCAAAACTACCATCACGAGTAAAGTAGACATTGTTTTCTGCATCCATCACGGTAAAGAATCCGTTACCTTGTAGAGCCATATCGGTACCTCGACCTGTGGTGTTGATGTTGTTTGCTGCCCAGTTTTTGGAAATTCCTGCAACAGTTGTACCAACACCTATTTGAAATGGGTTTGTACCACCAAGGTTGCCTGTTGGCGCAGTACCTGTTGTTCTTGTTTGATACCATACATCTTTAAAAGTCATTTGTGATTCTTTGAAAGCTGTTGTGTTAAGGTTAGCAATATTGTCAGCAACCAAGTTTACATGTAGTTGGTTTGCGTTAATACCTGACATTGCTGTGTTCATTGCTTGTGACATTTATTTCTTCTCCTCCGTTATTTTTTATTTTGTTAATTCCCCAAATAAATTTCCTAAATATGAAAATGCTGCGGCAGTTTTTGATACCGTTGCTGCACTGCTAAAAACTTTTTTTGCATTTTCGGCAACCGAGTTTCCATCTTCCGTATCTGTGTTGTCGCCTGTTGTGTTATCCTCTGTCGTACCATCCCCTGTTGTGTTATCTCCTCCTTCTGTTGGTGGAGTTGCAGTTGGTCCTTTTGCGCTTAATATGAGTCCTGCTGGGTATTCCTTCCCATTTACCTTTACAGCGCAACCATTTTGGTAAAATACAGCTTCTTCAACAACTCCTGTGATTGTTTTTGTTGTATCATCCGGATCCATAAGTGTTACTTCTTTGCCAATTAAATCCATGCCTTGAGTTAGTCCGTTATTGGCTGCAATTGTTTCGTTTAATTGTGTAAGTTGTTCAAGCTGAGTGAATTGCGCTTGTTGGGCTAAGAAATCCTGGTTGCTCATTGGGTTTAGCGGGTCTTGGTATTTCAATTGTTCGAGCATTAGTTTTAAGAACATATCTTGATCGAGCTCGTTACTTGTACCCTCTGTTTTGGACTTTAGTGCTTCCTGTTGAGCTGTCCAGTTTTGCATATTTGTCAATTCGTTAATTATGCTTGATGACATTTTCTCTCCTTGTTTTACAGATTGTAACTGATTTTACCCCTTAAAGTGTTTATGCTTGTTGTAGCGCTTTGTGTGTTGTTTTCAAAGTCTATGTTTTCAATTATATTGTTTCTGTTGAATTTAAAATTAGGCCTTTTTTGTTGCTGGTTTTGATTTTGATTATTTTCCTTGTTGGCACTGTTTTGTCCTTGCCCTTGATTTTCTTGTTGGTTTTGTCTTTCGTTATAGCTGTTGTTTAATCCTGCTTGCGAGTTTTGCTCAACTGTTTTTACCTGTATATTTTGTACGTTAATTCCCTGTTGAGCTAACTGTTGTTTTAAAATGTCTATATTTTTATCAAGCAATTCTTTTACTTGAGAGTTTTGTGCAATAATGCTTGTTGATATTCCATTTGCACTTGATAAAAGTTCAATTGTTACTCTGCCTAAATCATTTGGTCTTAGTGTCATTGTAAGCTTAGTGCTTTGACCATCTTTTAATTGTTCTAATTTTGATCCTATTTGATTTAGGATATCGTTTGCGCTAAATTCTTTAGGCAAGCTATCTACTTGCGATGGTTTGTTTATTGTGTTTATATTTTTAATTGTTTTGTCTAGCGTAAATACCATTTGGGAGTTTGCGCTGTCATTATCTAAATTTTGAATTTGTAGTTTTGCAACTTCATCTTGCGCTGTTGAGTAACTTTGATTTTGTGAGTTTGTGTTTGTTGATGTTTGCGATGTTTCTTCTATATTTAAATTTATTTCGTCTAATATTTCTTGATTGTCATTTGTATCTTTATTTTGTGCATTTTGCACTTCTTTGTTTTCGCTTACAGTGTCAGCATTTTTTTGTATATTTTCTGTTTTTTGTGTAGTTTTTTCGTTATTTGCCGTAGTTGTAGTAGTTTCTGTGCTATTAATTTCAACTGTTTCAATTTCTTTTGTTGTGTTTACAAGTTTTGTTAAATCAATAGTTGGCTGCTGGTTTGTTGTTGACTGTTGAGTTGTTGTTTGTTGGTTTAGCGCATTTTTTATATCTACTACAATTTTTTCGAGCGATTCTGTATTTGTATTATTTACTATGTTTGCAATATCTGTTGTTATTTTATTTATTGAATCTGGGTTTGCTTGAGTTTTTATAACCTGTACTAAATCATCTGCTATGTTTTCCATTGCTTGTGCGTCAATTGCTCCAATGACTTTAATTAAATCCGTAGCTGCTTTTTCAACAACTTCTGGATTTGTAGTTGTTGAAATTGTCTTTGCTAAATCTGTTATAGTTTTTTGAATATTTTTTATTTCTTCGTTGTTCACTGTGTCGCTAATTGCATCAAGAATTTTGTTGTAAATTTTTGATACCTCTTGAGAGTTTGTATCCGTTGTAGCTTGAACTTTTACACCATCATTTGAATTTTCTGATGTATTTATTTGGGAATCTTTGTTTTGGATTTTTGGTTCGTTATCAACTTCAATTGTGCTATCAACTGTTGTTTGCGTAGTTGTTTTATTGTTTTCGTTAGTTGTTTGTTGTTTTGTTTCTTCCCCTGTAAATTCTGTTGTAGCTTGAACTTTTACACCATCATTTGAATTTTCTGATGTATTGTTTTGAGAATCTTTATTTTGGATTTTTGGTTCATTATCAACTTCAATTGTGCTATCAACTGTTGTTTGCGTTGTTGTTTCTTTTTCTACTTTATTATTTTTATTAGTTGTTTGCTGAGTTGAGTTTTCATCGGTTGATTCTACTTTTGTTTCGGTTGTTGTTTGCGTAGTTGTTTCTTTTTCTACTTTATTATTTTTATTAGTTGTTTGCTGAGTTGAGTTTTCATCGGTTGTTTCAACTTTTACTTGGTTTACAGTTTCTTTTGTTGATACTTCTTCTTTTTTTACAATCTGTGTTTCAAGGGCTTTTGTTCCGTTTTCATTTTCTTCTTCAAGTTTGACTTGCGAATTTAATTTAAATGTATTTGCTTCTATATCCTGAGCTAATTGTTTTAAGTCCTTTTGAAGTTCAGCCAGCTCAAGGTCTTGAGGATTTTGTGTTAAAAGCCTATCTAAAACACCATTTAACATTTGTTTTGTGTCTTCGCTTACAACCAATTGGTTGTTGTTGATTTTTTCTTTAATTTCTTCAAGAGCATTTTTAAGCTGTTCAACATCCTCGCTGTTGAGTTGTCCATCAAGTGATGTTTCTATTAAATTATTGATTTCATTAACTGTATTTTGAATTACTTTGTTTGCATCAAGAACTTGCATATTTTCGCCGTTCGATGTTTCTTGAGCCTCTTTAACTACTGGTTCTGACTTTACTTCATCAATGGTTAGTGTTTTATTTGAATTATCAGTAATAATAATTTGCTCATCTTTTGTTATAGTTTGTTCTGCTGCTTGTTGGTTTGTTTGTTGTGGTTTAGGCGTATTTGTTGGATTTGTTTTATTTTTTACCGTTTGATTTGTTGTAAAAATTTGGCTTGCTTGAGTGTTATCTTGCGCTACATTTGTATTTTTGTTGTTTGTTTTTTTTGTAGTTACATTCTCTGTATTGCTTGTGTTTGATATATTATTTTTCCCACCATTCAATACATTGAAAAATTCCTTGCCTTTCTCAACTATATTTTTCGTATCGTAATTTTGAATTTGATTTTGATTTGTATTTAAAAAATCATCAAATGAAACTGTGTTTTGAGTATTTAACATTGTTGCGAAATTTTGCATCTATATTACTTTCTTTTGTCTTGAACTTGTAATATCATCTAGTTCTTTTATTTGATTTTGTTCGTATTCAAAAAGGAAATTTTTGTATTGTTTTTCTTTTAATTTTTCAAGGATTTTGACTTCTTTATAAGCTTCACTTACTTGAATTTGTTGTTCTTCTAGTTCAATTTGTGTTTTTTTAATTATTTCAAATTGCGTTTTTATGTCCTGTTCGAGTCTTTCAAGGTAATTTTTATAGCCAAGTACAAACTGTATGTCGAGAATTGAGTTTTCAAGTGTTGAGTTGAGCTGATTTTTTAGTGTTTCTTTCTTATCATTTAACTCTAGCAATACATCTTTTTGAGCTTCAAGTGTAGAGATAATCTCGCCCAGCTTTGACCTTTCATCCTCCAGTTTTTTTTCTTTAATATTCAGAACGCTTTGTAGCCTGAATTTAAACCTCCTCAAAATAATTTTCCTCTTTTAATACCAAGTTTGTTACTAAAAGAATACACCATTTAGGGATTTTGCTTCATCGTCTAAAATGAGGAAAAGATTTAGTCAAAGCGAAAAAAAATACATCAAATTAATGATTACTTGCATAAAAAAGAAATGCTACAAGTAAATCAGCTAAAAGCAGGTAAATTGTGCAATATATGGCAGATTTTGTGGTAGATTCGCCAACATTTTTTGCGCCACCTGTTGTGTTATATCCTACAGTTGCACAAACTGTTGAAATTATCGCACCAAATAAAAATCCTTTAAAAATACTTATATAGATATCTTTGGTGTTGAGCATAAGCCAGACCGAGTTAAAATAACGATTCGGGTGCAATCCAACTGAAAAATAAGATACTAACATGCCACCCAAAATGCCCACAAATTCTGCAAGTACAACGACACACATTACACTAAATGCTCCTGCCAGTATTCTTGGGGCAAAATAGTAACCTATTGGATTTACGTGTAAGACTTTCATTGCGTCAACTTGTGATGTTACTTTCATATTTGCAATTTGCGCTGTAATTGCTGTCCCTGCTCTAGCCCCAATTGCAAGAGCAGCAAATCCTGGGGCAATTTCTCTTATTAGTGCAACTGCCAAAAAGCCTCCAATGTAAGTGTCTGCTCCAGACATTAAAAATTGATTTGAAACTTGTAGTGCAATAACTGATGCTGCAATAAAAACAATCATAAGAGATATGCCTAATGAATCGAATCCTATTCTTGCAGCTTGAGTTATAACACTTTTGAGGGCAACATTACCCCCAAAAGTGTATTTCATTGCACTTATAAAATTCTGGACGCACTGCCCAAGAAAGCTAATATTAAAATTATTATTCATAAATTGGAGTGCACCATTTTTTGTATTTTTCAACTTTTCCGCGAACAATGTCATAGTATAGGTTTGCAATTTGCGCTGTTATTTTACCCATTTGTCCATTGCCAATTGTCCTGTTATCAATTGAACCAATTGGGGCAACCTGTGCGCCTGTTCCACAGAAGAAGGCTTCATTTGCTGTGTATAGTTCTGTTCTGTCAATTTCTCTTTCGCAAACTTTTAGACCCAGTTCCTTTTGTGCAATTTCTATAATTGTATTTCTTGTAACACCAACTAAAATATTGCTTGTTGTTTGTGTTGTTACAAGAGTGTCGCCTTCTATAATAAAGAAATTCATAGCTGAACCTTCTGCAACGTGACCTGAAGCAGATAATGAAATGCATTCATCAAAGCCTGCAAGCTTAGCGTCTGTTATCATAAGTGCGGTGTTGGCGTAAGCTCCAGACACTTTTGCGCGTGGAGGAATGGTATTATCTTCTAGCCTGTTCCAGTTTGAAACGCACACTTTGAGCATTTTTTCACCACCAAAGTAATTACCCAATTTAATTGTAAAAATCAAGACAGAGTCAGAATTATCTATCAAAGTTGGCCCTATTTTTTGCGCACTTTTATATACTTCAGGGCGAATATAGCAATCTTCGTGGTAGTTATTTTTCTTAAGCAAATCTTTTGTAATTTGCAAATATTCATCCATAGTATGAATTGGGTTCATATGCATAATTTTACAGCTGTTAAAAAGTCTTTCGTAGTGTTCTTTCATACGAAAAGCGTAAATTTGGTCTTCCTGCTCGTTGTAATATCCTCTGATGCCTTCAAAAACTGATGTGCCATATAAAAAAGCGTGGGTTCTTACAGGAATCATTGCTTCATTTGATGGTACATACTTGCCGTCCATGTAGTAAAACTCTTGGCTCATTTTGTTCCTCCAAAATTTATTATGTACTTGATAATTATCGCAAAATATTTTAAAAAAAGCTAGATTTTTATAATATTTTTATATAGAATGTAGCAATGCTGATAATTAATCTTATAGTATTTATATTATTTTTATGCATAATCCTATACTCAATTTATACGCTTACTGTTAACATTAACGCATTTAAAGCAAGAGAATTTGTTGATGATACAAAAATGCTGCTGGAGTCAGGCGGTTCTTTAAATAATCTTTGCGTAGTCATATGGGCCGATTCTAGTAATAAAAAATTGTACAGCTTGCTAAAAATACTTGATAACCAGACTTTTCCGCGTTCAAATTATGAGGTTCATGTTATTTTCAAACGCGACAGGGAAAATGTTTCAATGCCCGAGGTGGCTTACGGAGCTCAGGTTCACATTATTGAAAACCCTGAGTACTTTTCAAAGGACAAAGCCGTATCTTTGCTTGTTGAAAAACTGGTTGCGGAAAATCGTTTCAGCGCTTTTGTATTTTTAGGTGCAGACAGAATGGTCGATGAAAATTACCTTTCTTGTGTAAATAAAACTGTATATTCATCTTGCGTTTTAAGTGGAAACTTAAGTGTTACTTGTTTTGAAAAAGAGTTTTTTAAGCAAGTAAAATGTCAAGTTTTGCGCGCGTATTTAAAATATCAAAATAAAATTCAAAATATCGTGCGCACCATGTTTGAAATGCCCATTATACTTGATGGGCAAAATTGTGTAATCAGCGCAGATGTTTTAGAAAAAACAGGCAGGGTCTGTTTTGAAACAAAAAATGATGAACTTAAATTTTCACTCTTTCTTGCTTCAAACGCTATAAGGCCGACTTATACGCCATTTGTAAAAACGACAGTCGAAGTAGATAATTACGATGCCTCAACGCCATCTTTTATGCAAAGATTGGCAATGTTTAAGTATTATCTTCCGAGGTCATTTTCAAAACCTTGGAATTTCAAGGAGTTTGTTTTTCATATTTTAAAGCCTGACACTCTCTGCGTTATGGTTTCTTACCTTGTTTTGCTTTTTTGTGCATTCAGGTATTTTACGGCATTAGAGCTTAAATTTACCCTTCATTTAGGTGTTTTGCTTATTTTAAACTTTATTTTAGGTACATTTGCCGCAAGGCTTAATTTTAAAGAAAGATTTTATATTTTACTTTACCCTGCTTGCATTTTTTGGCAAAGAGCAAAGATTTTTATGAAAAAAATTTCACTTATGTGGATTGAAAATAAAATCCATGAGGAAGAAAATGTTAACTCTGCAACAGTTAACGCTATTGTAAATGACGGCAAAAAAGACACCTTGTGCAAGTTGTTACTTGTATCTGAAGATGGCATGAGAAAAGTTGTTTTCGAATGTGGAAAAAGAACAATTACCTCAGATTCTTTTATTAGGATGTATGATGCAATGGAAGATATTGCAGTTAAGTTAAAATCAAAAGGCTTTGCCCTTAAAATTTGTCAGACTTGTGGAAATTTCTGTTCTGTTCCTGATGGCACCGTAGATGTCCTAAAGGGCGAGTGCAGGGCAATTTCACCTGATGATAGTATTTCTCAAACTCTTATTTGGAACAGTTGCCCCAATTATTTGAGTAATGATATAAAAAATATTATTGATAACTTTAAAAAAGAATAATAAAAGCCGCCTTGTATAAGGCGGCTTAAAGCTTAACAATAGCTTATTATTTAAGCATTTCTAATTCTTTTGAATTTCTTGCAAATTCGCGATTAATTGAATTTCTTTGTGCAACTGAAGCAACGATGTTTCTAATTGTTGCAACCATTTCAATTTGAGTACCAAGCTTGTTAACTGCTGAACCTACGCCAACAGCACTTGCGCCTGCTGCAAAAGCAAGAGGTGTTGTTTGTGCGCTAATGCCTGATGCGCTCATTACAGGAATTGAAACGTGGCGTGAAAGTTCAAGAGTATTGCCGATTGTAGCTTGAGCAGTTTCTAAAAGTGCTTTTGCTCCAACTGATTTAACACCTTGTGGTTTCATACCTTCTGTTTGAATTAAATCAACGCCAAGTAGTTCTAGTTTTTTAGCAAGTTCAATTTGTTCTTTAACATCAATGTTGCCTGGGATTGTTACGCAAATGAATACGTCTTTGCCTTCCAAAAGGCTCATTGTTTCAAGAGTGATTTCATAAACTTCATCAGCGCTGAATGTTTCGCCTTTTTTGTATAATGCGTCAAAGTTGCCGATTTCAATCGCATCAGCACCCCATTCAACAGCTTGCGCAAGTTTAAAAGGATGAATTGATGAAACAAAAATTGGTAGAGTTGTGTTTTTTGCTGCTACATCAAATACTTTTTTGTCGCAAGCAACGTCAACTGCGCTTGCAAGCCCCATTTGTGCTGCACTTACAACTTTTTTAACATTTTCAAGATCATAATTGTCAATACCTGAAATAATTTTAATTGCTCTTTTCTCTCTCAAATGTCTTTTGAAAACTTCAATACTTCTCATGTTTCTTCCTTTCCTAAAATTCACAAGAATTGTATCATAACATAGCTCTTTGGGCAATGAAAAAATACACTTCCCGTTTTATATTCTCTATTATCCCCTATACGATAACGGAGTGGTCTATACATGTTTAAAAAAACATTTTTTGCAATTTTATTGCCTGTTTATTTAGTTTTGTTAAGCAATATTAATATACCATCTTATGCTTCAAATTCTGCGCGCTCAGATGATGAGAGTGCAAGTATTAGTGTTTACGAAAAAATTACACCCTCAATTGTGGCAATCGACGCTGATTTAGATCAAGGCATATCATCAGGCACTGGCTGTGTCATTGACCCCTCTGGTATTATCCTTACAAGTTCTCATGTAATTAATAAATCAAAAAATATTGAAGTTACCACCCAAAGTGGCAAAACTTACAAAGCTACAGTTTTTGCAATTTTAAAAGATAAAAATGATTTAGCGCTTATAAAAATTACTCCAAAAGAAAAACTACCTGTAATACGCCTTGGTGACTCTGAAACCGTAAAAGTCGGTCAAAGAGTGCTAGCTATAGGCAACCCCTTTGGTTTTAGAGGAACTCTTACAACGGGTATAATCTCGCGTATTGACTATGACAGAAAAAAACTCCAAACAGACGCTGCTATTAACCCTGGCTGCTCAGGTGGCCCGCTTTTAAATTTAGATGGCGAAGTTATTGGGATAAATCAATCAATCTATAATCCTGACAACAATCGCTCAAACATTGGTATCGGCTTTGCTGTTCCTGTTAATTATGCAAAAGAGTTTATCGCCCTTACAAAAAACACAAAAAAAATTCCATAAACACTTTGCTTAAAGGTTATCTTTTATACTTTTAATAACATCCCTGTATATTTTTAGCTCTTTATTGTTCGAGTCGTTTAAAATTTGATTAATGTCATCTTTTAGCGGATTTATTTCCTTGTTTTCTTCAAACTCTCTTAAGCTTATATTCAGTGTTTTAATTATCTTAATAAAATTCTCTAAAGTCGGATAGTGAAGCCCTGCTTCAATTCTTGAGAGTTGTTTTTCATGGATTCCTATTTTTTCGGCAAGCTCAAATTGTGTTAATTTTAACCTTTTCCTCTGCTGTCTTATTTTCTGACCAATAAATTTTTTGTCCTCGGCAATCATTATACATACCCCATGTCCTTTTCTATAACTAGCATAGAGCGTTCTTGTTACTTTTTAAACCATATTAATATTACTAAATATTTGCAAAAGTAATAAATATGTTCTATAATTCAATTGTTTAATTTAGAAGGATAAGATATGAAGAAGTACGCGTTTACACTCGCGGAGTTATTGGTGTCTACACTAATAATTTCTATTATTATGGTAGTTTTAGCCCCTGTTATCACCAAAAGGGTGACAAGTAATATTAATGTTTCAGGGGGAGGAGGAAGTACTAAAAAAGAAAGTAAACTTTTTTTGTATAATCCAACTGATCCAAACTGCTCTGCTGTTTCTGGGCAAAATGCACTTGATTGTAACTTTACAACAGGAGTTGGTGTTAAAAGTGTAAATGTTGTAATGGTCTCAGGTGGAGGTGGCGGAGCAGGTGGAACGCCTCCAACAACTGAATATGGTAAAAAACTTACAGTGACAAACTCTACAATTGGTAGCGCTAAAACTCAAGAAATAACTATAACAAAAAATATGAAAAATGTTGTTGTAAGTTATCTCTCTGGCTCTGGCGGTGGCGGCGGTGGTGGCGCATGGGTTGAAGAACAAGGCGGCGCACCAACAAGTCAGGCAGATTGTGATAAGTATGATGCTAAATTTTTAACAGCTGCTCAAAACGGTGGAAAGGCTGTTTGTGTTACAAAATATAACATTGGTGATATTCCATCAGCCACAAATGGAGGGATTGCAACATCTGTTACAACTGTATCAGCAGGTAGAAGATGCGATGCTAAAGCATGTTGTTGGCAAGGAAAAACAGCTGACCCATGTAATAGCTCTGGAACTAGTTACAGCGGATGTAATAGAACTGTATGCAATTGGTATGCCGGTAAAGCATCATGTCAAGCATTAGCATACAATGGTACAAAAGCAGGGGACTGGAGATTACCTACTAAAAATGAATTATCTAATTGGGCAAACAACATTAACACTATTAACAAAAACAAAGGTGATAACGGCTTGAGGCTCTGTGACTACCTCAGCGCTTCCGGCGCAGCGCGATGCTACTACGACGGTGCTTGCTATGGGTCGGCCGATGGTTTCTGTCGCCCGTACTACGTCTGGTCGTCTACACCCAGTGATAGCAGTTACTACGTATACTACCTGCGTATCGGTACGTTCTACCAGGATTACTACACTCCTCACTACGCCGGTTCGGTTCGCTGTGTGCTTGAAGGGGGAGGATCGACATATAACTCACACGGGGGCGGCGGAGGTAGCGCTGGGGGGTATTTTAAGAACTATCAAATTCCTGAAAGTGTAATTTCAAATAACATTGGAGGAAGAATTGTATTGTATTCTGCGCCAGGAGCTAAAGGTGGAAATAAAGCAAGTTCAATGGGAGCTAATGCAAGTAATGGAAGTAGTGGAACAGTATCATATATTGCAATATATAATAGTGCAGGACAGCAAGTTTGGGGCTTAGAGGCAAGTGGTGGAAATGGCGGAAAAGGAGCAACAAGTACTGCCGGTGGTAATGGTGGAAGCTCTGTTGCGACAAACAGTTGTAAGATATTTCAAAATGGAAGTTGGACAAATACAAGTTGCTCAGGTGTTGGTGGTGCAGGGAATAATGGAGCTAGTTTAGATACTGGCGGAAATGGTGCAGCTAATGGCGGTGTTGGCGGAGGATCACTGTATAATACAACAACACTATCAGGTGGTGGTAATGGTGGTAGCTCAAGTAGTGAAAATGGTGGTAATGGCTCACTTTATGGCTCTGGTGGAGGAGGAGGAACAACTAAGTTTACTACATCTGGTACAGATGTGACTTCTACTGCAGGTAAAGGCGGTTATGGAGCAAATGGAGTGGTTGAGATAACATATGATATAACATATGACCCTGCTGCAGGTGGAGGTGGCGGTGGTGGTGCCATGTTAAAGGTTGAAAATATAACTGTTACACCATCTACTAATTATGTTATTCGTGTTGGCGGTGGTGGTAATGGCGGAGCTGTGTCAAATAACGGCTCTGATGGTGGAGAAAGTAGAGTTACTTTTGGCGCTACAAGTTATAGCTTAAGTGGTGGTAAAGGTGGTACTGCTGGAACTAGTGCAACTGATACAACTTCTGTTGTCCATGGTGTAGGTGGAGCGGGTGCTTCTAAATTAAGTGCCGGAACATCTGTTGCAGGGACTAAGGGTAGTGATGGAAGTGCAGGAGATATTGGCGCAATTGGTGGAAATGGTGGAAAAAGTGGAGTTGAAAGCGAAGGAGGTTGTGGAGCATTATTTGATAATGGCGGAAGTTGCTCAGCAACCGGCGCTTATGGTTTAAGTCCATTATTTGTTTCACCATCTAATATATTTGATGCTGCTGATTATGGTAAAGCAGGAGCAGGTGGAGGCGGTGGAGGATATGCGTATAATACTACGATGTATCCGACAAA
>CALUWD010000017.1 GCA_944324385.1 Candidatus Gastranaerophilales bacterium
TTTAATGGGTATCAATCAAAACATTGAAAAGAAATTCGGCGCAAAGCTTGCATATATCAGAAAATCCAAAAAGCTTTCACAGATGAAACTTGCAGAGCTTGTCGATATGAACTTTAACTACATCGGGCAAATTGAGCGCGGGGAGGCAAATGTTACAATAAAAACCATGAAAAATATCGCAGACGCGCTTGATATTGAGGTTTCGGAACTTTTTAACTTTACTTTTTAGTTTATGCTATGCTGAATAAAAAGGAGGAAACCATGAAATATTTGCACTCAATGATAAGAGTTAATAACCTTGAGAACTCGCTAAGGTTTTATAAAGAGCTTTTAGGGCTCAAACTGCAAAGTAAAAAAGATTTAGACGACTGTACGCTGTATTTTCTGGCAGAATATGATGGTGCGCCTGAAATTGAGCTTACTGATAATTGGGAAAAACCAGCCAAGCCTTATACAAACGGTGAGGCTTTTGGGCATTTTGCTTTTGAGTGCGAAGATATGGGTGCTTTTGTTAAAAAGGTTAAAGATATGGGCTATGAGCTTATGTATGGTGAACCATTTAACCTTGATTTAAAAAATGAAGATGGCAGTGTAACAATAAAAAGAATTGCTTTTATAAAAGACCCTGACGGCAATGAGGTTGAAATAATTTATAAAGGTTAGTCGTTTCACCCTGAATGACCACCCCGTCACCCTGAACTTGTTTGACTGCTTTTGCTAAAATCTTTGATTTTGTGCAAAATGTCCCTACTGGGCAGGGTCTTATAAATCTATGTCGCTGATTGCTAAGATGCCGAAACAAGTTCGGCATGACGGTTATTTTTTTGTTCGGCATGACGGTTATTTTTTTGTTCGGCATGACGGTTTTTTTTGTTCAATATGACGGGCTTTTGCCACCCTGAACGACCAAACTGTCACCCTGAACTTGTTTCAGGGTCTATCCGTTTTCGCCATTTTTAATCTTACCCCTTGTCACCCTGAATTTTGGCATGACAGTTTATCTTACCGAGAAAATAACATTTGCAACTGCGGTAATTTTTTTATCAATTGTACTTGAGTCATTTATTCCCCAGTCTGAAACTTCATTTGAATCAGCAGGGGTTATTTGCATAACACCCATTTTAACTGATGAAATTTTACCAACCCTATTGTTTGTTGCTTTTAGCATGCCTTCAGCACGTACTTTAGCATCTGCTGTTGCAGCTTTTAGTAATTCTGCTTTTTTCTTGTTTAAATCACTGTAGTAATATTCAGGCGGATATGCTTGAATAGTTATGCCTTTTTGAATTAAAGACGGTATTTGCAAATAGACTTTGTCGACAAGTTCGGGCTCATCCGATGTAATTTTTAAAACCTGATCATAGTTGTAAAAAGCTACATCTTGAGTATAGTTGCCCTTTGCATCCCTTTTGTATGTTGGGTAGTTATTTATTCCAAGGTATGAAATTTGTTCTTTTTTAATACCTGATTGTATTAAAAACTCAACCACTGTAGGCACTTGCGCCATAATTTTATTGTAAGCTTCAACTGATGTCGGCGCTTTTGTTGATACTTGAACCTTCCAGCTTGCACTGTCTGATTTTACAATCTCATAAGCTGAACCTGTTACTGTAATTTCGTTTTTCTTAAAGTTGCTTGATAATACCGATGCGCCAATAATAAGACATAGACCTAAAATTAGCCCTAGCATAACAACTTGAATTTTTGCAAGTTTTTCAATCATCTTTTTCTCCTCAATCAATGTAGATTTCTTCTATATTGTGTAATGTACCACCTAATTCCGTTGGATAAATATTTTTAAACTTTTTCCTTATTGCGATAATATTTGCAGGGCTGTATAGATAAATCACAGGATTTTCTTTTGCTACAATTTGCTGGTATTTATTATAGAGTTCTTTCCTTTTTTCAAAATCCAATTCAAGTGATGCTTGTTTGAAAATTTTATCAAGTTCTTTTTCAAAAGGCAATATATTATCTGAACTTTTTAAATCTTCATCGCTTCTTTGGTTAAATAAGTGCAGCGCACCGTCGGATGTCCAGACATTATGCCCTGAATGTGGTTCAAGCGGGTTTCCTGTAAGTGCAATTAAAATAGCATCCCAATCATATGTGTTTGAAAGTTTTGCAACAAGCGAGTTAAACTCTACCGGTTTAAAATTCACCTTCATGCCTAGCTGTTGCAAGTCTTCTTTTATACTAACACCTGTTGCCTCTCTTTGAGTGTTGCCGGCGTTTGTTAAAAGTTCAAATTCTACTCTGTTACCTGATTTATCGTATAATTTATTATCCTTTAAATAAAACCCTGATTTTTTTAAAAGTTCTTTTGCATAAGCTATGTCTTGATTGTGTCCTTTTGCTATTTCTTCATTTAAAAATATGCTTGAGATTGATTCTGCTGTGTATAGTGGTTCACCGACACCGGAGAGTACATTTAAAACAAGATTTTCTCTATCAATTGCCCAATCAACTGCACTTCTGAAATTCGGGTCATTAAACCATTTTTGTTTAATCGGATTAACGTAATATTTACCATCTTTATTTTTTCTTGTGTTCATATTGAAAACAATAAAAGTAGTGCTTGTTGTAGGCCCTAGGTTGTATAAAGTAAAATCACTGTGTTTTTCAAGTTCTCTGTAGCGTGCAACCATTGACCCTTGCAGGTTTACAACATCTGTTTCAAGACCTTCAAATTTTAGTGTGTCGTTGTTTAAATCGCCCACTATTAAAATTACATATTTGTCTAGATAAGGTAGTTTTTGCCCTTTTTTATCTATCATATAATAATTTGGGTTTCTTTTATAAATTACCCTTTGCGCAGGTATATATTCAGAAATTTTAAATGCCCCTGATGTTACAAAGTCGCTTGGTTTAGCGTTTGTGCTTAAATAACTCCTAAAGTAATTTTTCCCTTTGTCTGTTGCAATTTTAAATACATGCTTTGGTGCAATGGGTGTTGTAAGCATTCTTAAAAATGGCGCAAAGGGCTTTGGAGTGGTAAATTTAACCGTATATTTGTCAATTTTTTCTACAGTTGGCAATTTACCCTCAATATAGAGCGAATCTCTTGTTGCTGTATCGCCAAAGCCGCCAAATATTATTGTTCCATAAGTGTAAACAACGTCATCTGCGGTGATTTCTTTGCCGTCAGACCACTTTATTCCATGGCGCAGATGCACAATGTATGTTTTTTTATCGGGTAAAATTTCTATACTCTTTGCAAGTTTTGGAATGATTGAGCCATCATAAGGGTCTGTTGTAAAAAGCCCATCGTACATAATTCCTGCTAATTGTGCAGATGTGTTGTCATTTGCGTTAAAGGGATTAAAGGTTTTAGGACCTTCGCCAATTGTTGAGGATATAATTTCTCCGCCAAATTTTCCGACATCCCCCCTTGCTTGAAGGTAGTCAACTCCATTTATTGTTACATTTTTTGGTTTTTCAAAATCATAGGTTACAACTTCAAGCGGTCTTATATCTCCTAAATAAACATCGCTATCATAGCCTAAATCTTTTTTTAGGCAGCTTTTTAGTATAAGTGCTGCAAAAAGTAATATTAAAATTATGTATACAATTCTTTTCATTATATTGATTTTAGCATAATTATCTGATATATAAATGGTTTAAAGGATGATTTATACGAGTAATTTCCCCCAAGTTTAGAAAATACAGGAATTATTTATGAAAATATTGGTTACAGGTGCAACAGGAAGTCTAGGGCAAGAGTTATGTCCCATGTTAGAGCAAGAAGGTTGGCTTTTTTGGGCTACTAACAGCAAAATTTTTGACATAACAAATACGAAAATGGTTAATGAAATTATAAATAAAGTTAGTCTTGATTTTATTATCCACCTTGCAGCCTACACCAATATTGATTTAGCTGAAACTCACAAGCAGGAAGCTTTTAAGGTTAATCACATAGGCACAAAAAATCTTGCAAAAATTGCAAAAAAGCTCGATGTTCCTATTTTATATGTAAGTACAGATAACGTTTTTGACGGCAAAAAAGACTCCCCTTATAAAACATCAGACCATGTAAACCCCTTAAATGTTTATGGTTTATCAAAATTAAAGGGCGAAGAGGAAATTTTAAAAACTTGCAAAAAATATTACATAATAAGAACAGGCTGGCTATATGGAAAAGGTTCAAAAAATTATGTTGATGCAATGCTTACTTTTTCTATGTTAAGGCGCGAAATAAGCGTAGTAGATGATCAAATAGGCTGTCCCACTTGGACAAAAGATTTGTGCGAGCAAATAATTAGCATAATGAAAGAAAATAAACCTTATGGCACTTATCATTTGTGTTCATCAGGTCAGGCAGGTTGGGCTGATTTTACAAAGAAAATTTTTGAAATTAAAAAACGCGATGTAAGCGTAAACGCTATTGTTGAGAGCGATTTTCCACGTCCTGCAAAAAGACCGCATTATTGTGTTTTAAATAATAATAATGTTTTGCCAAATTGGGAAGAATCTTTAGAAAAATATCTTGTTGGCAAATAGGCTCAATTTGTTGTATAATCAATAAAGACAGTTTGCAGGGAGTGAAAAATGTACGGTATTATTTTAGCTGGCGGTTCAGGTTCAAGACTATGGCCATTGTCTCGTGAGTTGTACCCTAAGCAGCTTTTAAGGTTAAATAACTCTAAAAAAAGTTTGCTTGAAATGACATTTTTAAGACTCCTTGATTTAATTGATGAAAAAAATATTATAAGCATTACAAATCAAAAGCATGCGAGTGATGTTAAAACTCAATTAAACGCCCTTGCGCAAAATCCCACTGTATTAAGTGAGCCTGCGGCAAAAAATACCGCTCCTGCAATTGCTGCTGCGGTTAAATATATTCTTGATAAGGATAAAGATGATATTGTAATTGTCGTACCATCTGACCATTTAATTGAAGATGTGAAAGCTTTTTCAAAAACTGTGGCAGAGGGCGAAAAACTTGCACAACAAGGTTATATTGTAACTTTTGGTATTAAGCCAGATTTTCCTCACACCGGTTTTGGCTATATAAAGACTAGCAAAAAGTTGGATGAGGGGTATGAAGTAGAAGAATTTAAAGAAAAGCCTGATGAAAAAACTGCAAGAAAATACCTTAAAGACGGTAATTACTACTGGAATAGCGGTATTTTTATGTTTAAGGCGTTGGCTTTTGTTGAAGCTCTTGAAAAATACGCAAAAGATATTTATGAAAATTTTGAGAAATTTGATTTTACAAAAGATGAAAATATTCCTTATGTGATTTTTAATCAAATGCCCTCTATTTCTGTTGATTATGCGGTTATGGAGCATGCTAAAAACATTGCCCTTGTGCCTTTGCAATCAGACTGGAATGATTTAGGCAGCTGGGAAGCAATTTATGATATAAACAAAAAAGACGATAACGGCAATGTTAAAATCGGTAACATAATGGAAACGGACTGTAAAAACACTCTTTTATACGGTTCAGACAGACTTGTAGCCGGTGTCGGGCTTGAAGATGTTGTTATAGTTGAAACATCAGACGCTGTTCTTGCGTGCAAAAAAGATAAAGCTCAGGATGTTAAAAAGATTTTTGATAAATTAAAAGAAATTAAGGATGATACTTTTAAAATTCACAGAACAGTTTATCGCCCTTGGGGTTATTACACTGTGCTAAATCAGGGTGAAGGTTATTTGACAAAGACAATTTGTGTATACAAAAAAGGTCAGTTGAGCTTGCAATCACATAATCATCGTTCTGAACACTGGGTTGTTTTAACAGGTACTGCGCGTGTTACGCTGGATGATAAAACTTTTATGCTAAAACCAGGGCAGAGTATAGATATACCTGTAAAAGTTAAGCACTCCCTTGCAAATCCTTATGATGAAGAATTAAAAATAATAGAAGTTCAAAAAGGTGACAAGCTTGTAGAGGATGATATTATCCGCTACAAAGACATTTACGGCAGAGTTAAAGCTTAAAATATTTTATCAATAAGCTCTTTTAGCTTTTTGGCGTTTTCTTTGTCGCCTAAAGTTTCAAGCAGTCTTAATTTTGCGCTGTAGAGAACTTTCATTTCAGGCATTTTTCTTATGCCATTGTCAAGGATTGATTTTGCGATATCACTTTGACCTCTGTCATAATAAATTGTGCTTAAATCAATGTAGTCTTGAGCTGTTTTAGGTTCAAAACGCAAAATTTTATTGTATAACTTTTGGTACAAATCATCTTGCCTTGTGCTTTTGTAGACAAGTGAAAGATTGTACATATAAATCACATTGTCAGGTTCAAGCTCAACTGCTTTTTGTAAATTAATAAGTGCTTTTTTTAGGTCTTTATTTTTGTAATAGCAAAGACCAATATAGTTGTGCAATTGCGACATGTTTTTTAAACGTACATCTTGAGATATGGCTTTTTGGAAGTTTTCAAAAGCGTTTTTATAGTCCTCTTTAAAATAATAAATTTTGCCCAATTCAAGGTAATATTCAGGATTGTCAGACTTTGAAACAGCGTCAAGTAGATAATCTTTTGCCTCGTCAAATCTGTTATCCAGAATACACATTTTTGCAAGGTAATATGAAATTTCATCTGATTTTGAGTTAAGTGCACCTGCGTTTCTAAGTGCCAAAAGGGCTTTTTGCGGATTGTTCAGTTCAATATATGCTATTGCAAGCCCTAAATACGCTTCGTAATATTCATCATCATAAACAAGCGCAGTAGAAAAGTTTTCAATAGCATTTTCATAATATTTTTGTTCAAGATAATAATTGCCAAGTTCTAAATATGCTCTTTTATCGTTAGGGTTAGCTTTTATTGCTTGTTTCAGGTAGTTTTTTTGTTCGTTTAAATATCTTTTTCTGCTGAATTCACTTATGTTACTTTGTGTGCTTTCCAGTTTTGCAATGTGTGCGTAATTCATGTATGTTTCAAAATATTTCGGGTTAAAAATTCTTGCTTTTTTAAGTGCTGACTTTGCCTTGTTAAAATCCTGCATTTTAATATAAGCGCGAGCAAGATTGTTTAGTGCTACAACATTTTTAAAATTTAAATCAAGCGACTTTTCAAAAAAACTTATAGCATTTTGAATTTCGCCTCTATAGTAGTATTCAACACCCTTTGAATTGTAGTATTCAAAATCAAGCGGTGGGACTTCAACAATGTCAAATTCTTTTGCAAGACTTGAATTTAGCAGATTGTTATCTGCTTGAATTGCTCTAATTGCCGCCTTTCGCGCGTTGTCTTTGTCATTTTGGGCAAGGTAAATTTTAGCTCTCATTGTATAGGCATCAGCGCTGTCAGGGTTTAATTTTAGCGTCATATCAGTGTATGTGTGAGCTTTGTCAAAATCTCCGCTTTCAAGGTACATTTGCGCAATGTCAAGATAATCGTTTTGATTTTTAAAACCAACAGGTTCAACTACATCAATGTCTTCAATAACTTGAGAAAGTTCAAAAGATTTTTGCAAATGATACGCGCTAAGCTCATTTTGACCTGCTTTTTTGTAGCAAAGACCAAGCCAGTAGTGTCCGTCTGGGTCGTTTGGTTTGTTATCTGTATAATTTTTAAAAAATTCGCATGCCTTATTTACTTTATTTAAATTTAAAAGTTTTATCCCATCCATAAGCTCTATAGATTGAGCTTTTGAGATAAGTGCAAAAAATATAAAAAAAGTAATTACAAGTTTTTTCATAAACCTAAAAGTTCCTCGACAATTTTTTTAACATCTTGCCACACTTCATCTATTGTTCTGTTTGCATCAACAACTTTAATCCTTTTTGGGTCTTGTTTTGCAAGTTCAAGGTATCCCTTGCGTACTTTTTTGTGAAATTCCATGCCTTGAGATTCCAGCCTGTCTTTTGTTTTGCCAAGACGACTTTGCGCAATTTCGCTTTCTACATCAAATAAAATTGTTAAATCACTTTTCAATCCTTTTGTTGCAATTTTATTTAAAATATTAATTTGCTCAATGTCACCTTCTCTGCCATAGCCTTGATAAGCAACGGTAGAGTCTGTGTATCTGTCACATAGAACAATTTTTTTATCTTCAAGCGCCGGTTTTATAATCATTTGAGCATGTTGTGCTCTGTCTGCAAGATACATAAACATTTCAGCTTCATCAGATACTGGTTTTTCGTAATGTAAAAGTATTTGTCTTAAATTTTTACCTAAATCAGTTGCCCCAGGCTCAAGTGTTAAAAGGGTTTTTAGCCCTTTTTCTTTTAAAAACTTGTCTAAAAGCTCTATTTGCGTGGTTTTTCCACAACCGTCAGCACCTTCAAAGGTTATAAAATATCCTTTTTTAAACTCCATTTAAACTAAAATCCCCTATCCGTCTTACTTTTAAAATTATATTACAATTTTTGTAAAATTTAAATAATAAAATTACTTTTTTGGAAAAATTTAAACTATAATATTGGTATCTAGTTTTTGAGGAATTTATCAGGTGAGAAGTTATACAGCCAATCAAGCAACAGATACTAATGTCGAAGAAATTGTTAACGCAAGTCAAGTGCAAGAAATCTTAAATACTAGCGCTGCACAAGTATCAAGCTGGTGTCAAAAAGCTTGCTTAAAACCAAAAAAAGACGGTTTTGGAAATGTTTATTTTTCAAAAAGTGATATAGATGTTCTAAGAAAAGTAAAAGAACTATACGAACATACACGTACAAGTTCTGATTTAAAAAAGGAAAAAGTGGATAGAGTGGTTGAGCGTATGAAGCTTAAAAAACGTGAGGAAAAAATGGGACTTCAAGATACAGAAACATCAGTTGTAAGTTTGAGTGAAGGGAACTTTTTGACTCGTGCAAAGTCAAGATATAACAAGGAAAATGCTGTTGCATCTTACGCATCTTATCAGGCTTTAGATATGAGCTCCAAACTGGAAAATCTGGAAAATAGTATAGTTTCAAAAATTTCTGATGTTCTAAGCGAAAAAATGGATGGCTTAGATGAAATTATTGTCGAGCTTATTCGATCTAAAACTGAAAATGAAACACTAAGACAGAGATTGAACGAGCTAAATAAAGAAAATTTCAGCTTAAAGAATGAGAATGCAAGCTATAAGCCAATAGGGCTTGGACTTTACGTTAAAAAGTCTACAGATGACTTTGTTTTATAGATAAAATATGAGTAAAATTTTAAGAAGTTTTTATCATAATTTAAAAGAACCAGTAATAATTTATGATATTAACGAGCAAATTTTATACTGCAACAAAGCTTTTGGCAAGGCTTTTGTAAAGCTTGACGGGTCTTTAGGTTTTGATGCTTTAAAAAAAATGAACTACAAGTTTTACTGTGATATTTGTTTGCTTGAAACAAGTGAGCTTATGTCTTATTCACCCATTATTGCTGCAATTAAGGCAACTACAGATTTTACAACTTACGCTCTTTATCAACTCGAGGAGCGTAAATTTTTGTATTACATCATAAAATCTTTTACCTTTAAAAAGTATAAAGTTGTGTATTTTTATGATGTTACAAAAGAACTTGAGCTTGAAAAAATAAGAAAAGAAAACGAAGTTTTGAAAATTCAAAATTTGGAATTTTCAAATACAAATTCAAAAGCGCAAAATCAAGCCCTTAAAATGGCACTTTTAAACAGGATTTCAACTAGTATAAGAGAAACGCTGGATACAAAAAGTCTGATTAGGACTGCGCTAAAAGAGTTAAGTATGATTTTTGGGGCGCATAAGGTATATTATGCAGCTGAAACTAAGGAAAAATTCATATTAGAGTACGTTTACCCCTCCTCTTTTTCTTCTCAAGTGGGCGAGGTTTTAAGTTATGATAAAAATGTTTTGAAAAATATTTACGATGGGAAAAATTCTTTTCAATTTTGCCTTAAGGAGCACAATGACTCTAAAGAGCCTCTAAAATCTCCATTGAACAGGATTATTATGCCTGTTATAAAAAGTTCTGAAGTTTTAGGAATTATTGTTATTTTTACTCCCAAAAAGGAAATAGGCGAGATTGAAAAAGAGCTTTTGGTGGGTATTTCAGGTCAAATTTCAAGTGCAATTTTTCAGGTTATCTTATTTAATCAAGTGACAAAAAAGAAAGAGGAGCTGGAAGATACTATAAAAGAGTTGAAAGAAACCCAGTTGCAGCTTATAAATGCTGAAAAAATGGCGTCTTTGGGTCAGTTAATTGCCTCAGTTGCCCATGAAATAAACACTCCACTTGCCTCAATCAGTGCAAATAATGAAATTGCAAAGAAAATTTATGATAACAATCCTGAAAATATTGAAATTTTAAAGGATTTAAATTCAATTGACCATGAGGCAATTAAGCGTATTAATAACCTTGTGCAATCTCTAAAACGCTTTGTAAGGCTTGATGAGATGATACAGCAGGAGGCTGATATTAATCAAGAGCTTGATTTGACGCTTGATTTATTGAAGCATAAAACAAAAAAAGGAATTAAAATTGATAAAAAATATGGCGAAATCCCATTTGTAAAATGTTATCCAAATATGCTAAATCAAGTTTTTTTGAACATACTTATGAACGCAATTCAGTCAATTGAAAAAAAGATTCAAAAAATTGGTGAGTATGGTGCAAGCATTGAAATAACAACCAAAATGCAAGATGATAAACTTGTTGTGTCTATTAAGGACAACGGTTTTGGAATAGATGAAAAAGATAGAAAAAAGATTTTTCAAGCAGGTTTTACTACAAAAAAAGTTGGCGAGGGCACGGGCTTAGGGCTTGCAATTTGTAAGAAAATCATAGAAAAGCACAAGGGTGAAATTTCGTTTAACTGTAAAAAATCTGATAAAACAAAACCCGATACATACTGTACCGAGTTTTGCATTACTATTCCTCTGTAGTTTATTTTACAAGTAAAATATATCTTTTTGCTTTTTCTACAGTATTGAAGTTGTCAAACAGACCAATTGGTTTAAATGTTTCATAAAGATCGTTTTCAACTATTACATAGATTTTTTGGTCCTTTTTGGGTTTTGTTACTTGTTTGAATTTTTCGATATTTTCATTATTTACGGTCGTTATATAGATAATTTTCTTGTCAAAATCGTTCATTAGCGAGTATTTTCTTGCAAAACCAAATGTCACAAGTTCGTTGCTTGTTTCAGACGCTGCCATTTTTGAGAATGATTCAAGCTCATTTTGACCGTAATTTGTAATCATTGGGAAAATGTAAACAGTTGAAATCAACATAACACCAAGCATTAAAAATACATGTGAAATGAACAGTAATGCGTGGTTTCTTGCAATTAAGCACAGACAGCCAATTAAAGGCATAACAATGAACCAAATGCAAATGTAATTGTAAAATGCGCTCATTTGATTTATGTGCTCACCAAGCGCTTGTGGTGGGTAATAGAAAAATACTGCGCCTAAAATACCTGCTAAAATAAGTATTACAAAGGTAATTAAGCTTGAGATTTTAATATTTTTTGTATATTTGTCATAGCACACATAACCCCACCAAAAGTAGCCTATTATAAGAGCTAATGCTGGGAATAAAGTGAGTGCGTATGTTGGTAATTTTGAGCTTGATACAGAGAAAAATATTAAAGTTGAAAGTGCGTAAATTACCGCAAAAAGAATTATTTTTTTGTCATTAGTGTCTGATGTAAACCAAACTTTAATTGATTTTGCTGCTTTATAGTTTTTAAATGCAGATTTTATTCCTCTTAATATTTGAGAGATAAAGGAAACTGTCCAGGGCATAATACCCATAAGGACTATTGGAACGTAAAATAAAAACGGTTGTTTTCTGCCAAGACCCATAGATGAGTCAATAAATCTTGCAAAATGATGTTTCACAATGTAGTCGTTAAACCACGCCATACCATGTGCTTTGTAGACAAGGATATGCCAAGGTGCAGCAACTAAAAGGAAAATTATAATCCCAGGGATAATGTTTATTGGTTTAAAAAGTTCTTTTACTTTTCTAAATGCCAAAAAGCATAAGAACACTACCATAGCAGGGATAATTATCCCAATTAACCCTTTTGCAAGAACTGATAATGCCATAAAGAAATAAGCAAAGTACCAGCAATATTTTTTATTTTGTTCTTTAGAAAATTCACTTAAAATTGCGCAGTATATTGCCGCCATTGAAAAAGCCATAAATCCCATATCTAGTATTGCAATATGAGATAAAATTAAAAACCAGCCTGATGTTAAAAGAACAAAAGCGCAAATTAAACCATAAGACTTTGCCTGCATAGTTTTTGATGCAAAAAAGTATGTGAAAAATACGCTAAATGCCCCAAGTAGTGCATTTGCAAAACGCGAAACAAAAACACTTGTGTCGTTAAAAATGTGGTAAGCAATAACATTGAGCCAAAAGTATAGTGGTGGTTTTTCAAGGAAATTTTCAAAATTCAAATATGGTGTCACATAATCTTTTAAAAAGAACATATCACGTGACATATTTACGTATCTTGTCTCATCAACGTCTATAAGCGGATAGACTCCTAAATTGTGAAACAAAAATAAATAACAAAAAAGTGCCAAAATAATAATATTCAGAAAAGTTGAATACTTTTGACACAGTGTTTTGATTTTTAAATAGAATTGCTCCATTATAAACTCCTTATTTTACCTCTCTACACTGTAAATTCTTGTTTTAACAAATGTTTTCTTTGTTTTTTTATCATAATCAATAAAAATCTTTTTGTATTCATTTGATTGGCTTAGCCCTTGAACACTTATGTTATAGATTTTGTCTTTTGTGTACTCGTCATCAATGTTGTGATGTCCTGAAACAATTGCAACTACGTTATCATAACGAGAAAGAATTGTCTGAAAATCGTTTATTTTGTTGGGTAATTTATCCTCGGCTATTTCCTCGCTTGCAAAAACAGGGTAATGACCAACAATAACTACAGGAGAATTTTTGTATTTTTTCAATGTTTCATCTAAAAAGGCAAGCTCGTCTTCCTTGTAGTACCCGTATTGCGAGGGTATAAACTGATTTACACCATCCATAAAAATAAATGCAAAGCCGTTAATTTTTTTTACATCAGGCAGCTGCCTTATTTTATTTTTTGAAAATATCCTTAAAACCCTGTAAAATTCTTTTTTATCAAGATTTTTTGTTTGCGAAACATCTTTATCTCCAACATTTACATATGTTGGTTTTTTAAATTGCCTTAATATTTTTGCAAACATTACAAGATTATATTTATCAGGCCCTTTTAGGTTATCACCCAAAAATAGCGTAAACCCGCAACCATTTTTATTTATCTGGTTTTTAGCATCAAGCAGTTTTTGAATTGTTGGTGTCATTGTATCTGCATATTTTGTTGATTTGTCAACCTCAAGTCCAACGTTTGAAACAGCGCAAAATTCAACACTTTGAGCATTTGCCACACCTAAAGAAAAGAACATTGAAATAAAAAGCAAAATAACTTTTTTCATAGGCTGATTATACGTTAAAATAGCAACTCTGTAAAGATTTTAGCAAGTTAGTTTTTTAGCTTGTGACCAAAGTTCTTCCCACTCGTCAAAAGTTAATTCTTGCAAGGGCTTTTGAGCTATTTCTTCCATTTTTTTAAATCTTTTTATAAATTTTTCATTTGCAATGTTAAGTGCTTGCTCTGCATCAATTTTGTTCCAGCGGGCAAGGTTTACAAGTGCAAATAAAATATCGCCAAATTCTTCCTCTTTTTCCTCTTGAGTTTTAGCTTTTTCAAACTCCTCAAATTCACTTTGCACACATTGTTTTAGCTGTTCAAGATTTTGCCATTCAAAACCAACCCTCACTGCTTTTTTAGAGATTTTTTGTGCTTTCATAAGCGCACTTTGTGATTTTGAAATGCCATCCAAAACGCTTTTCCTGTGAGGTTTTTCCTCTTGTTTTAATTTTTCCCAGTTGGATAAAATTTCTTTAACATCGGCTACTTTTGTGTCTGCAAATACATGTGGATGGCGATGTATTAGTTTTTCATTAATTGTTTTAGCTACATCGTCAAAGTTAAAAAAGCCCTCATCATCTGCAATTTGAGCATGTAGTACAACTTGTAAAAGAACATCGCCCAACTCTTCTTTTAAATGCTTCATATCATTGGCATTAATGGCATCAATTGCTTCATATGCTTCTTCGAGCATATTTTCACGCACACTTTTGTGCGTTTGTTCTCTGTCCCATTTGCAACCGTTTTCACCCCTTAAAATGCGCATTGTTTCAAGGAGTTTTTCTATATTACTTTGCATTATTGCACCATTTGATCGACTGTTAAAATTAAAATGCCCTTGCCACCAATAGCTTTTAGGTGGTCTATGCTGTCATAAACTTTGTCTTTATCTACAACAACGTGGATTACGACATTTTCGCTATCACCCCAAAGTTGCGTAACCGTAGGAGATGAAAGCCCTGGCATAAAGCTTTTGACTTCCTCAATTTTATCTTTTGGCACATGTACCATAAGATATTTTTTGTCTTGAGCGTCAATAACTGAATTTAGTGCCCTCATTAAGGAGTTTAATTTTTTTTGTTTATCTTCTTCAAGATTTTTTCTTGCAACCACAACCGCACTTGAATTTAGGATTTTATCAATTATTCTGAGGCGATTTGATTTTAGAGTTGAACCTGTTGATGTTATATCGATTACAACATCACTAAGCCCAAGTGATGGCGTAATTTCAACTGCGCCTGAAACTTCAATTATGTGCGCTTTTTTGCCTAATTTTTCAAAATATTTTTTTGCAATGTTTGGAAAAGATGTTGCAACATTTATTTCATTTGGCAGGTCTTGAGCAGTTTTATAAGGGTCGTCATCTTTTACTGCTACAACCATTTCGCAATAACCAAAGTCAAATTCTTTTATTTTATCAAGCTCAACACCGACTTCTGTAACTACATCCCAGCCTGTAAAGCCGACATCTGCTACTTTTGCGTCTAAAAACCTTGGTATGTCTTGCGTTCTTACAAAAATCAAAGAATACTTGCCATCACGAGTTGCAATTTTAAGGCATCTTTCATCTTTTGTCCCAAAGCTAAGCCCTGCATTGTTTAAAAGTTCATAAATTTTTGTTGAAAGTCTTCCTTTGTTAGGAATAGCTATTTTTAATGTGTTGTCCATAGCTTAAAATTATCACAAAAACGGTAAAATGCAATAAAATCATATTGTTTCTTGTATAAAATTTTGAAAATAAATATTTTTATCATAAAATATTTATATAAACATATGAGGAATTTAGGATATGCCAGAGGAAAAGAAAGAATTTAAAAATACGCTTAACTTGCCGCAAACAACTCTTGCAATGCGCGCAAACGCTCCTGTAAGAGAGGTTGAAATTCAAAAATTTTGGGAAGACAACAAAATTTATGAAAAAAATATTGCTCAAAGGGATAAAACAAATAAATTCATTCTGCACGATGGTCCCCCATACCTAAGTTCAGATAAAATCCATATTGGAACTGCCTTAAATAAGATTTTAAAAGATATAGTTATTAAATATAAATCGAAAAAAGAAAAAAATGATCAATATGTACCAGGTTATGATGCCCATGGCTTGCCCATTGAAAACGCTGTTGTAAAAAACATAAAAGGTGGCAGAGAAGCAATTACTCCTTATGAATTAAGACAAAAATGCAGAGAATTTGCACTTAAAAACTTAAAAGGACAAGAGGCAAACTTTAGACGTTTGGGTGTTTTGGGCAATTGGGAAAACCCTTATTTGTCAATTGCTCCTGAGTTTGAGGCTCAGCAAATCCGTATATTTTATGAAATGTACAAAAAAGGTTACATTGAAAAAGGCTTAAAACCTGTTTACTGGTGTGCAAGCTGCGAAACAGCACTTGCTGAAGCTGAAGTTGAATACGCTGATCATACATCAGAGTCAATTTATGTAAAATTCAAATTTATAGATGATGATTGCAAAAAAATATACCAAATGGCAAATGTTGAGTCGAATTTACCATTATACAGTGTAATTTGGACAACCACCCCTTGGACAATTCCATCAAATATGGCAATCAGCTTGCATCCTGACTTTGAATATCAAATTTTTGAATACGAAGGTGCAAATTATATTGTTGCAAAAGAACTTTTGGAAAGCTTTGTAAATGATGTCGAATGGGTTGGTGTAAAACTTCTCGGCTCAACTGTTTTAGGTTCACAGCTTGAAAATCTTAAAACAAAACACCCAATGTACGACAGATTTTCACCGATTCTAGTCGGAGAGCATGTAACACTTGATGCTGGTACAGGAGCTGTTCACACTGCCCCAGGGCATGGTCTTGAAGACTGGGAAGTTTGCCAAAAATACGGTATAGAAACATTCTCGCCTTTTGATTCTAAGGGTCGTTGGACTTCTCAAGTACCCGAGTTAGAGGGTACCCCTTATTACAAAGGAAATTCTATTGTAATAGAAAAATTAAAAGAATTAGGAGCGCTAATCAAGGAAACACCTATAACACACAGCTATCCACATTGTTGGAGATGTAAAAATCCTGTTATGTACAGGGCAACTCCGCAGTGGTTTGTGCGTGTCGGCGAATACAAAAATCAAACTCTTGAAGCAATTAAAAATGTACAGTGGATACCTTCAGCAGGCGAAAAAAGAATTTCAAACATGGTTGAAAACCGCTCAGACTGGTGTATTTCACGTCAAAGAGCTTGGGGCGTGCCGATTCCTGTTCTTTACTGCAAAAAATGCGGTAAAGCAATTGTAACTGATGAAACAATTAACTTGATAGCAGATAAATTTGAAAAAGAATCTTCTGACGCATGGGTTAAATACGAGGCTAAAGACTTTATCCCACAAGGCTTTAAGTGCGAATGCGGCTGTGATGAGTTTGAAAAAGAAACCGACATTATGGATGTTTGGTTTGATTCAGGTTCATCTTGGTCAGCTGTTGTTGAAAAACGCTCAGATGAGCTTGGCACAATCCCTGTTGAAATGTATCTTGAGGGCTCAGATCAACACCGCGGCTGGTTCCAGTCTTCTCTTTTAACTTGTGTCGCAACACGAGGTATTGCGCCTTACAAGACTGTTTTAACCCATGGGTTTGTACTTGACGGTGAAGGTCGCAAGATGTCAAAGTCTTTAGGCAACGTTGTTTTGCCTCAAGAAGTTACAAAGGTCTATGGCGCTGATGTACTAAGGCTTTGGGCTGCAAGTGTTGATTACAGAAATGACATTAAAATCGGCGAAAATATCATCAAGCAGCTTGTTGAGATTTTCAAAAAAACAAGAAATACTGCAAGATTTTTGCTTGGAAATTTATTTGATTTTGACCCTAAGAGCGATTATGTACCCTATGAAAACCTTAAAAGTATTGATAAATTTGCGCTTTCAAGGTTAAATTCTCTTGTTAAAAATGTAAATGAAGCTTTTGAAAATTACGAGTTTTACAAATATTTCCAATATCTGCAAAACTTTGCAGCAGTTGACTTAAGCTCGTTTTACCTTGATATTGTAAAAGACAGGCTTTATACATCAGGTAAAAAATCTTTGTCCCGTCGAGCTTGTCAAAGTGTTATGTATGAAATATTGCAAACACTTGTTAGGATTTTAGTTCCTGTTATGCCTCATCAGGCTGAGGACATTTGGCAAAATATGCCCGAGTGCCAAAGAGCAGGTCTAGAGAGCATTTTGCTTTCTGATTGGGTGGAAGTTAAACCACAGTGGGACAATCTTGAGCTTGAAAAAGAATTTAGCGAGCTTTTAAAAACACGTGATATTGTATCTCATGCGATTGAACCTTTGCGCTCGGGTGATGAAAAAATAGTCGGCAGCTCTTTAGAAGTCGACATTTTAATCCAAAGTGAAAATGTTGATAATCAAAAGTTGCTTGATAAATACAAAAATGAATTGGGCGACTTGTACATTGTTTCTCACGTTTTTGTGGACGATAGCGCAAAATTTGAAGCTATAAGTGAATTTGAACAGGACGGATACAAGGTAAAAGTTCAAAAAGCTGCAGGCAAAAAGTGCGAACGCTGCTGGAAGTATCGTGAGCTCAATAGCGATGGTATTTGCAAAGATTGTGCTCAAGCAATTAACTGTTAAGAGATGTAACAGTTTTTTGGCTTTGTGTAATTTTGTGTAAAAATTTTTGTTAATTTATATAGCAGCAAAAATTTTTACGGGGTCAAAAAGTGATTCAACTCAATTTAGATTTGAATTATTTTACGCAATACTTTGAAATCAGCACTCAAAGGCTAAATGAGTATGCTTCAAAAAGCATTGAAGAAATTATGGAGCTTGAGCTCGAGCAGGGCAACGATTATGCTGCGCTAATTTCTTCTGCAATGCAAAATCCGCAAAAGCTTGCAAAACTTTTGCAGTTAATGGACCCAAAAAACAGATACTTAATAATTAGGAATTTATCTGAAAATGACCTTGATAAGCTTATACCCTACCTTGAGCAGGATGATTTGCTCTGGGGTTTAAGGTATTTTAGAGTTGATAAAATCATTGAAATGCTAAATAAACTCCCAACCGAGGAGCTTATGAGTGTTGTGCTGCAAAGATTTACACTAAAAGACATTTTTCTTCTTATGCCAACTGAGGAGATGGATAAGTTTTTCGAAAATGAAAAAGTTGAGCGAAAAGATGTTATGAAACATTTTGAAGCCCTTGACCCGTCTGAGCTTGAGCGCATTTTAGTTGAGCAGTTTGGCTCTGTTATGAAGGAAAAAAATCAAGAAGAACAGCTTAAATTTATGGAATCACTAAAAGATGATGACTTTACAAAAATGCTGCAAGGTATGAAAAAACAGGACAAAATAGATCTTATGGTTAGTCTTTGCAAAGAAAAACCAAAGCTGCTTGAAGAAATTAACCCCGAGTGCTTGACTAACCCTATGCGTACTATGGAAAAACACGATATTTTGCAATGTATGTCTGTTTTAGACCCTGAGTTTTTAATACCTATGGTAGAAGAACTGCCGCCTGATTTGCTGCAAGTTGTAGCAACGCAAATTGACCCTATTGTTTTTGCGCAAGTACTAATAGACGAGTTCCCTGATGTGCTTTCAAAAATTGCACTTTAGGTAATTGTAAATGCTTTTTTGTAATACAAAAAAGACCCTATTAAAAATATTACAATAACAGGTAGCCATGCTGCCATAAAAGGCGACACTGCCTTTGTTTCGCCTAAATTCAACGAAAAAGCTCGAATTAAATAGTAAACAAAAATTATAACTACACTAAATAAAAATCCCCTGTTGTACCTTACACGTGGCGGAGTAATTGCAAGCGGAATGCCTACAAGTGTAAGTGCTATGGTTGTTACAGGTAGTGCAATTTTGTCGTATAAATCTACCTGATATTTTACTTTTAATTTTTCTACAAATTCTTTATTTATTTTATTTTTGTTTATGTATTTTAAAAGTTTGAAAAAGTTATATTGGCTTGCAGTTTCCTTTACAAGTCCATCTGCGTTTTCAATGCCAAAACTTACTGTTGAATCATCAAAAAGGCTGGTGTTAAAGACTTTTCCTGTTCTTGAGATTGTATAAATTACTCCACCGTTAAAAATCCAGCCAAGCGCACCTGTTCTGCCGGTTTTTGCCTGAACAATTTGGATTGCGTCTTTGTCTGATAAGTCGATAAGGGTAACGTTATTAAGCGTTTTATCCTTACATTCTTCAATGTATATAAGTCTTTTTAGGACATTATTTTTGTCGGCATCTTTTATTGTAAAATTCATCCTGCCTTCAGGCACGTGTTTTTTCTGTAGTGAATAAATCGCAAGGTGTTTTGATGTCATACTTGTCGCAGGGACTATAACCTCGCTTATAAAAAAGCTTACAAAAGTCATAACGATTGCAAAGGCAAAAATAGGTTTTGCAATCCTTGAAATGCTTATCCCGCAAGCTTTTAGAACTGTAACTTCCGAGTTTAAACTCAATCTGTTAACAGTCATTACCGTTGCAAAAAGTGTCGAAATAGGAATTGTCATGACAAAAACCTGTGGCAAATTCAAAATAATCATCATAAAAGCAATGTTAAAAGGTATGCCATACAGGGTTATTTGTTTAATTAACTGAGTAAAAGTTTCAGAGGCAAAAATTATTGATGTAAAAATAATTACACCCATTAAAAACACTTCTAAAAGCTGTTTTAGGATATATTTATCCAAAATCGGCATTTGACGATATTTTTGATAAATATAATTTTTGACTTTGTTATAAAGTGAAATTGTTTTTGCCTTTTTTGTCATACATCAGTGCTCTTTTTTGACTTATGTTTTTAAGCACCTCTATTCTCTCATCATCTTTTAGGTTTTTCAAGTAATTAAGTTGTTCTATAAACAAATCTATACTTTTATCAATATTTTTTTTGTTTAACTTTAGCATGTCAGCTGCTAAAACTTCATTTGTCATAGCAAGCCTTGTAGTGTCGCGAAAACCGCTTGCAGCAATAGTTTTTGCCTCGTCTGATTTAACAGAATTAAATAGTGCAAAAGATAATAACATTGGCAGATGAGATATTTGCGCTGCAGCAAAATCATGGATTTTTGCATCCATTAAAACAGGTGTTGCACCCATAAATTTTATAACTTCTTCTAAAATGGCGTTGTGCTTTGTTATAACCCACTTTGCACCTTGAAACAAATCATCTTTTGATGCGTCAAAGCCTGATTCTTCTGTGCCTGCCATTGGATGAGTTCCGATGTAGTTGAATTTATATCCACCCTCTAAAAAACCTTTTAGTGAGCAGACATCACAGACAATGCACTTTGGAGAAACAATATTTTCAAGCCTTTTTAAAATAGCTTTTGCTTCATTCATTGGTGAGCAAACAAAAACAACATCAGCCCCTCTGACATCTTCAATCATATCAGAAGCGTAAGGAGTGTAGCTTTTTGCCTTGTCGTAACTTGATTTTGAAATAGCAGCGATTTCCCAATCGCTCTCACTAAGCGATTTTAAAATTGAACCGCCTATCAACCCTAAACCTATAACTGCGATTTTTAACATAAGTATATTATAGTACAAAATTGGGTTTTTGTATTATAATGATTAAGAAAATTAAAGCATTTTTGGAGGTAAAAATGGAGTTAATTAAAAAAGGACGCGCTTTTAAATTTGGTGACAATATTTCAACAGACCACATTGCGCCTGGTAGACTTTTTCATCTGAGAAGCAACCTTGAAGAATTTTCTAAACACGTACTGGAGGATGCTGACCCTGAATTTGCCTCTAAAATGCAAAAGGGCGACTTTGTTGTTGCAGGAAATAACTTTGGGCTTGGCTCATCTCGCGAGCATGCTCCACAAATTATAAAAATAGCAGGTGTTGGTGCTGTTATTGCAAAAAGCTTTGCAAGAATTTTTTACAGAAATGCAATTAACATTGGGCTTTTAGCTATTGAATGTAATACTGATAATATTGATGCTGGTGATGAGCTTGAACTTGATATTAAAAACGGTATTCTAAAAAATCTTACAAAAGGTAAAACACTTGAAATAACTCCTCTGCCTGATGTTATGATTAAACTTTTAAACGATGGTGGACTGATTGAACACTTGAAAAAACACGGAGATTTTGACCTTGTATAATGTAACTTTAATAAATGGGGATGGCATTGGGCCTGAAATAACAGATGCAGTTGTAAAAATTTTAGAAGCGTCAGGAATTGAAATTAACTGGGATTTGCAAACTGCAGGCGCAGATGTTGTAGCTCTTGGCGATGTTCCACTGCCAAATAGAGTTATTGAGTCAATTAAAAAAAACAAGGTAGCACTAAAAGCTCCTGTTACAACTCCTATTGGTAAGGGTTTTCGCTCGGTAAATGTGCAATTAAGGCGTGAGCTTGATTTGTTTGCAAACCTTCGACCTTCAAAAAATCTGCCAAACATTAAAACACCTTTTAAAAACGTTGATTTAGTTGTAGTAAGGGAAAATACAGAGGATTTATACGCAGGTATTGAAAACAAAATTAATGACGACAGGGTTGAAGGGATAAAATTAATTACCCGTCAAGGCTCTACAAGAATTTGCAAATGGGCATTTGAATACGCTCTTAAGCACAACAGGAGCGAAGTTTGCGCAGTTACAAAAGCAAATATTTGTAAACTTGCTGACGGTTTGTTTTTGGAATGTTTTAGAGAAGTTTCAAAAGAATACCCAAACATTACGCCAAGAGAAATTCTTGTGGATAACCTTTGTATGCAGCTTGTTTTAAACCCTTCGCAATTTGATGTTTTAGTTTTGCCAAATTTATACGGGGATATTGTTTCAGACCTTTGCGCCGGGCTAATTGGCGGCTTAGGTGTAGCGCAGGGGGCTAACATCGGGCTTGATTGTGCTGTTTTTGAACCTGTGCATGGCAGTGCACCTGACATTAAAGGTAAAAATATTGCAAATCCTACAGCACTTTTAATGAGTGCTATTGAGATGGTTAAATATTTGGGTGAATTTAAAATAGCGCAAAAGCTTCAAAATGCGCTTTTTAAAACACTTGAAGAAGGTAAAGTTTTAACACCTGACCTTGGTGGCAGTGCAAAAACTACCGAGTTTAGGGATGAAATTATTAAAAATTTAGAGTAAAAATATTTTATGAAACTTGAAAATATTGGACTTGGTATAGATGTTGAAAGCGTTGAGCGTTTTAAAAAATATACCGAAAAAGACAACCCTTTTATAAACAGAATTTTTACCAAAAAAGAAATAGAGTATTCTTATAAAGGCAAAAAGTTTGCACAACACCTTTGTGCCAGATATTGCGCTAAAGAGGCCTGTGTTAAGGCTTTATATTCATTGGGAATTGAGGGCTATTTTTGTCGTGATTTCGAGGTGGAAAATCTGCCATCAGGAGCCCCTAAAATAAACCTTATTGGCCCAAAAAGAGGGGACAATTTGTCGTTTAAGTTGTCTCTTTCTCACACTGACACTTTTGCTGCTGCCACAGTTATAGTTCTTATTAACTAAATATATACTTTTGTAATTTTTTATAAAGTTGTGTAAAAATTTCCCCAAAACATGATGAGATTAAGTTTAAAAAGCGTTAAACTCAGCATGTTATGAATATTGTAAAAGTACTCGATGATTATTCTAAAACAGATGATCAAAGAGAGCTGGTTGAGTATTTAAAAGGCGTCCTGCCTTCGACAATTTGTTATGAACCCATTAAAAACAAGGATTTTATAAGGAAATACATGACCCCTCTCAATGATTTTGTAATCTACACAACGGCAATGCCCTGTGCGGATGTACGTCGTGTTTTAAGATAATTTAAGGCTCGCAAAATATGCGGGCTTTATTTTTTATATTTTAGTAGCCAAAAAATGATAAATTGTTGTAATATATTCTTATGAGTGAGAATTTAAAAGAATTAAAAAACTCTTATCCTGATTTTAACTTTGCAAATCTTGCAAAAATTGCAAATGTAGAGGTTAAACTGACGGCACAGTTGGGCAAAGCTAAAGTGCCGCTTAAGGATATTCTAAGATACGATTCAGGCACAATTGTTTTGCTTGATAACAAAGAAAATGAGCCTGTTGATATTTTTGTAGATAATGTGCTTGTTGCGCGCGGTACTATAGTTGCTGTTGACAATTGCTACGGTGTTAAGGTAACAGAAATTTTAGAGCAGCAGAAATAACAAAAGGTTATCTTTACTTTTGCTCTACACTTTGTAGAATTTTTATTATTTGGCTTTTTTGTTGTTCTGTAAAGTTTTGCGTTTTTTGTGCAAAATGTGCAAAATATAGACCTTTATCTGTTGTAAAAATTCTGTCTATTTCACACTCGTTTCGCCCCACAATGCTCCATTCAAAGTATATTTCGTTTTCGGTTTTTCTTATTTGTTTGATATTTAGCACTCTATTTGTGCTGTAGGCTTGTTTTTTCAAAAGGCTTACAAAACTGTTGTAGTAAGATTGCACATTTGTATTATATTTGTTCTTAGAAAAAAAGTTTAGTGTGAAAAGTTTGCTCCATTTGTAATTTATTACATCCTCACCCTTTAGCCCGTATTCCATAATCCAATTTTCTTCATCGCCCCTTAAGTAAGCAAGGGTCCAGATGTTTGGATCAAGATTAACAGTGATATTGGGTTTTATATTTTTTGAAATTGTATTTGTGTTTAGCCCTTCATAAGTCTTTTGTTCTTGAATTACTTGTTGTATTAAGTTGGTATAGTATTTTTTTCCGTTTTCAGGCATTGAAGGTAGGCTTTTTGCTTTTTCATAGTAATCTATGGCCCCACTTGTAAGGTGTTGCGCCCTTTTTATGTCACCTAAAAATGTATAAGCATTCCATCTGTCGGGGAATTTTTTTGTAGCTTTAATTAGAATTTCTTCTGATTTTTTAACGTCATTATTAAGTCCATAACTTATTCCTAAGAGACAATATGCTTCATATAGATTGTCGTCTGTTTGTATAGCTTTTTCAAGATTGTAAATTGCAGTTTTATATTCTTTATTTTTAAATGCCTTGCAACCTGCAATATAGTAGTTATTGGAATATTGTGAAAAACTTGGTAGACATGAAAAAATACATACCATAAAAAAGATAAAAATTTTTTTGCGCACAAAACCTCCTGCTTTTGGAGAATTATAGCAAAATTAACATTATTGTGTCAATGGCCATAAAAAATGCCGGTTTAAGCCGGCATTTATCAATCTTGAAATATTATTATTTTTTTATTCTTCTTCATTCCAAGAATACATTTTTCTTAATTCCTTACCAACTGCTTCAAGCTGATGATCAGCCTTAAGTGCTCTTGTAGCCAAGAAGTTAGCTTTGCCACCGGCTTTATTTTCTTTAATCCAGTTGGAAGCAAAAGTACCGTCTTGAATTTCTTCCAAAACTTTTTTCATAGCTTTTTTAGTTTCTTCTGTGATTATTCTTTTGCCTGTGCAGTAATCGCCATATTCAGCGGTATTTGAAATTGAATATCTCATTTTCTTGAATCCGCCTTGATAGATAAGGTCAACGATTAATTTCATCTCGTGGATACATTCAAAATAAGCATTTTCAGGAGCATAACCTGCTTCAACAAGAGTTTCAAAACCTGCTTGCATAAGTGCTGTAACACCGCCGCAAAGAACTGCTTGTTCGCCAAATAAGTCTGTTTCTGTTTCAGATTTAAATGTTGTTTCCATAACACCTGCGCGAGCGCCACCAATTCCTGCAGCGTAAGCAAGACCGATGTCTAGTGCTCTGCCTGATGCGTTTTGATGAACAGCGATTAAGCAAGGAACACCTTTGCCTTCAACGTATTCACTTCTTACTGTGTGTCCGGGGCCTTTTGGCGCAATCATAATAACATCAACATCTTTTGGTGGAACGATTTGATTAAAGTGGATGTTAAAACCATGAGCAAAAGCAAGAACTTTGCCTGCGCTTAGGTTTTCTTCAATGCTTTCTTTGTAAACATCTGCTTGAATTTCATCGGGTAATAAAATCATAATGATGTCAGCAGCTTTTGCGGCTTCTTTAACAGTTGCTACTTTTAAACCAGCGTCAGCAGCTTTTTTCCAAGATTTTGAACCTTCGTAAAGACCTACAACAACATCAACTCCGCTTTCATGTAGGTTTAGAGCATGCGCATGTCCTTGTGAGCCGTAACCAATAATTGCAACTTTTTTGCCGTCTAATAAGCTTAAATTGCAGTCATTTGCGTAATAAATTTTAGCCATCTTAATTTCCTCCTTAATGTGGATTTTTCTTTAGTTTAGCCCTAAAATATGCTATGGTCAATCTTTTTTGTGATATATTTAACTTATGAATGAACTTTTATTATTAAATTATAAACTTTTAAATTTATCTGTTTTTTCAGAAATATTAAAAAACGATGCAATTTCAGCTCTGATGAAGCTTTCAGCTTATTCTGTTAAATCTTTAAGTGAGTCTGTTTTGTGTTATGCAAACTTTATTAAAATCCTTTATAACAGTGAATACAGGGATGATTTTTCAAAGTATTTAAACGATTTAATAATGCACAATGAAAATGTTTTTACAAAAAATATTGCAAGAAACGTTGAGTTGAATGAGCAAATTTTAAATGCTGCTAAAAAAGAACTTGAAATTTTGAGCGAACTTTTTCTTGTAAATACAGACAAAATAAAAGAAATTTTAAAAAATCGTTTTAGCGATTGCGATGAAATTGTTAATCTTTTTGGTGAATTTAAAGTAACTGAAAAATGTATAAATTATGATGAACTTTGCAATTATTTAAGGCAAAACTGCTATGGGATTTTTGCAAAGTATTCAGCTTTTACTTACAAGGATGGAAAAATTAACCCTGTAAAACATCCTGATGTTATTACTTTTGAAGACCTTAAAGATTATAAAACTCAGCAAGCTACCCTTATTCAAAATACGCGCGCTTTAATTGAGGGCAAGGGTGCAAATAATATCCTTTTATATGGTGATAGAGGTTGTGGCAAGTCCTCAAGTGTAAAAGCCACTTATAACGAATTTAAAAATCAAGGTTTAAAAATTGTACAAATTTTAAAACAGAATTTGTGCGAGTTAAGTGAATTGCTTGAAAAACTGGCAAAAATTCCGTCGAAATTTATTGTTTTTATTGATGATTTGTCGTTTTCTCAGGAGGATGAGAATTTAAGCGCAATAAAATCAGCTCTTGAAGGCGCGATTTCAAAAAGAAGTGATAATATTGTAATTTACGCTACAACAAATCGAAGAAATATTGTAAAAGAAACATTTTCTTCTCGAGAAGGAAATGAAGTGCATTTGTCTGATACTATTGATGAAAATGCCTCTCTGTCAGATAGATTTGGTATTACGCTTACTTTTCTTGCACCAAATAAAGATAAATTTTTAGAGATTGCAAGAAAAATTGCACAAGATAAAAAAGTTGAAATAAAAGAAGACTTTGATTTGAAGGCAGAAAGATTTGCCCTACTGAAGGCCTCTCGCTCTCCGCGCGTTGCGCAGCAATTTGTGAAGCAATACAGTGCATAATTTATGGAAAAATCGCCTCAAGATATACTGAGGCGATTCCTTTGCTCAAAGCTGTCTGGCACAATGAGCAAATCTTTTTTATATTCAAATTGTTTTTATAATTTGAATATAAAAATACAATATTCACATTATATATAAATATTAATTATATGTAAATATATTTTACAACTATTAATATTTTTATTTGATATATAATTAAAAAGTTATGTTAAAATCACTTACTCCAATTGTGCTGCTAACAATCTCAAATGTATTTATGACATTTGCATGGTATGGGCATTTGCGCCACAAGCAAAGCGCACTTTGGCTTGTTATTCTTGTCAGCTGGGGAATAGCATTTTTTGAATACTGTTTTCAAGTTCCTGCAAATCGTATAGGCTCTTACTTTTACAGTGCAGCACAGTTAAAGACAATACAAGAAATAATTACTCTTGTAGTTTTTAGTGTGTTTTCGGTTCTTTACTTAAAAGAGCAGTTTCGCTGGAATTATCTTGTAGGATTTTTGTTTATAATTCTTGCTGCATTTTTTATATTTAAAAAATGGTAACATTTTATTTTTTTAAAACTACTTTATGCTAGATTATTATTATGAAGTACGTTCCTTTGCATTTACATACGGAATATTCACTGCTAGACGGAGCTATAAAGGTAAAAGATTTATTCGAGTTTGCCAAAGAGCATGATATGCCTGCAGTTGCGCTAACTGACCACGGGGTTATGTTTGGTGTAATTGATATGGTATTAAACGGAAAGGAATGTCCTGAAGTTAAGCCTCTTATAGGCTGCGAATTTTACATTTGCGAGGGTGATGTAATAAATGACAAAACAACCAAAAAAACACTTTATCACCTTGTTTTAATTGCAAAAAATAACGAAGGATATCAAAATTTAATAAAACTGGACTCAATTGCCTCAACTCAAGGTTATTATTATAAACCCAGAATTAACCATGAAATGCTTGAAAAGTATTCCGGTGGAATTATATGTCTGAGTGCTTGTATTCAAGGTGAAGTTGCAAGAAATATTCTGGATGGTAATGAGCAAAAGGCTCTTGAGAAAGCAAAGTGGTACAAAAATCTCTTTGGCGAGGATTTTTATATTGAACTACAAGACCATGGTCTGCAAGAGCAAAAAGATTCAAATCCTAAGCTTATTCAAATTGCAAAAGATTTGAATTTAAAAATGGTTATAACAAACGACTCACACTATTTGCGCGCTCAAGATGCCCTCTGGCATGATACGCTTTTGTGTGAGCAAACAAAATCGTCAAAGTCTGACCCTAATCGTTTTAAATTTTCAAACAATGAATTTTATGTGAAAACAGTGGATGAATTAAGACGTTCATTTGACTGGATGGACGAGGACACATTTAATCAATGCATTGAAAATACAGTTGAAGTAGCTGATAAGTGTGATGTTCACATTGAACTGGGTAAATCTCATCTGCCCTCTTACCCGGTGCCAGAAGGTTATACAATAAGTTCGTATTTTGACCATTTGTGCAGGGAGGGTTTAAAAAAAAGATACGGCGAAAATTACCCTAAAGAAATAGAAGAAAGATACGAGTATGAGCGCGGCGTAATTGAAAAAATGGGATTCCCTGCATACTTTTTAATTACATGGGATTTTATAAACTGGGCAAAAGAACATGGTGTACCTACAGGCCCCGGACGTGGTTCAGCTGCAGGAAGCATTGTTGCTTATGTTTTAGGAATAACAGAGCTTGACCCCATAAGGCACCATCTGTTGTTTGAAAGATTTTTAAATCCTGAGCGTATATCAATGCCTGATGTCGATATTGACTTTTGCAAACGTCGCCGCGGTGAGGTTATAGACTACGTTACAAAAAAATACGGTGAGGACCATGTTTGCCAGATTATAACCTTTGGTACACTGGCTGCAAAAGCTGCGCTTAAGGCTGTTTGCAGGGTTTATGATATACCGTTTTCCGATTCGAACAAATGGGCAGGCATGATTCCATCAGCCCCAGGAACTAAGCTTGACGATGCGCTAAAAGATGGCATGGAATTAAAAAAACTGTGCGATGAAAATGAAATGGTAAAACGTCTGGTAGATGAAGCGCGACACCTTGAAGGGCTTAAAAACCAAGTCGGAACGCACGCTGCAGGTGTTATCATTTCGCACAAGCCACTGGATGAGATTATTCCTATTGCGCTTTCAAAAGAAAAAGCAACGACAACCCAGTACCCTATGGTACACATTGAAAAATTAGGGCTTTTGAAAATGGACTTTCTGGGTCTTGAAACTCTAACAATCATTAGAGATACTCTTGATTTAATTAAAATGCGCCATGGAATTGACCTTGAGATTAATAAAATTCCGCTTGATGACCCTAAAACTTTTGACCTTTTAAAGCGCGGTGATACAGATGGTGTCTTCCAGCTTGAATCAGGCGGCATGAAAAAACTCGTTAAAGACTTAAAGCCAACCGTATTTGAAGATTTGGGTGCGTTAGTTGCGCTGTTTCGTCCAGGGCCTCTTGAATCAGGCATGGTAAAAGATTTTGTGGACAGAAAACACGGTCGTCAAAAAATTGAATACGCTCATCCGCTTTTAGAGAAAATTTTAAAGGATACTTACGGCACAATTGTTTATCAAGAGCAGATTATGCAAATATTCCAAACGCTTGCAGGTTATACGCTGGGCGGTGCGGATATGGTGCGTCGTATGATGGGTAAGAAAAAGCTTGATGAAATGGCAAAACAAAAAGGTATTTTCATCGAAGGTGCTGCTAAAAACGGTATGTCAGGCGAAGATGCTGCAGCACTTTTTGAACAAATTGAAAGCTTTGCAAAATACTGCTTTAACAGAAGCCACAGTGCTGCTTATGCTTTTGTTGCTTATCAAACGGCTTATTTAAAGGCGCACTACCCTGTTGAATATATGTGCTCAATTTTAACATCACAAGCGGATAATCAGGACAAAACACAACAGTATATCTTGCAGTGCCAAGCTTTAGGGATTAAGGTTTTGCCCCCTGATATCAATAAATCGTCATCCCAATTTTTCCCTGATGGCGACAATATCCGCTTTGGACTTGCCTCAATTAAAAACGTGGGTGGTGCGGTTATTGATGAAATTGAAAAAGAACGCCAAAACAAAGAATTTGAAAGCTTTTTTGATTTTTGTTCACGTGTTGACAGTAAATGTCTTAACAAAAAAACACTTGAAAGTTTGATTAAAGCTGGCGCATTTGTCAGCCTTGAAAAGAGCAGAAAACAGCTTTTAGATAATATTGACAATGTTGTTGATTATGTTCACAAGGATAAAAAAGCACAAAGCAGTGGACAGGTTAGCCTTTTTGCCGCACTTGGCGAAGAAGCGCAAGAGCTTAATATTCCTACTTTTGAGCTTTTAGGCTCATCGGATGACGAGTTTTCCGACTCTGAAATTCAACAGTTTGAGCACGATTTAATGGGAATTTACGTAACATCACACCCTCTTTCATCTATTAAAGATACTCTAAAATACATCACTACAGACACTGTAAGCGACATTTTAGAGAACCCTGAAAACGACAAAAGTGTTACTATTTGCGGGCTTTTGTCCCAAGTTGTTCAAAAAGCTACAAGGAAAGACCCCTCAAAATTCCTAAAAACAGGGATTATTGAAGATTTAACCGGACGAGTTGAGGTTGTAATGTTCCCAAAAACTGTAGAAGCTTGCGGACAGTACATGAACAGCGAGGAAAGGGTTATTATAAAAGGAAAAATCCAAAACCGCGAGGAGCAAATTAACCTTGTTGTACAGGAAATTAAGCCAATTGGTACAATTAACCTTGTAAAAATCAAGTATAATAAGGATTTAGCCTTTGAAGAAAATATTTATTTAAAAGAAGTACTTGCAAAATATAAAGGCGAGGACCCTGTTGTAATTGATTTTGCGGATGATAATAATGAAAGAGTGCAAATGCTTACAAGTTCTAATCTTTGGGTAAAAAATGATCCCCAGCTTGAAGATGATATTATGCGCGCTTTTAAAGATAAGCTTGAAATGGAAGTTGTAGCACTTAATTAAGTATTATTGTTAATGGTCATGCTGAACATACCCCTTATGTCATGCTGAACACACCCTCTCTGTCATGCTGAACTTGTTTCAGCATCTTTTAAATTAACAATTAAAATATGTATCGCGTAAAATTGTAAGACCCTGCCCAGTAGGGTTATAAGACCCTGCCCAGTAGGGTTATAAGACCCTGAAATAAATTCAGGGTGACAGGGTTTTTATGTTCAGGGTGACGGGGCGGTCATTCAGGGTGACAAGGTACATGTTCAGCGTAATAGCAAAACTTACTAAACGCTAAATATATCTTTAATATCTTGGAATGTAAGTGTTTTTGCGATATTTCTGTCTATTGATATTACGCTATCCACAAGAGAACGTTTCTTAGATTTTAATCTCTGTATTTTTTCTTCCACCGTTCCCTTTGTAATTAAGCGGTAAACAAAAACTTTCTTTGTTTGCCCGATACGATAAGCCCTGTCTGTCGCTTGATCTTCAACTGCAGGATTCCACCATGGGTCATAGTGAATAACATAATCCGCCCCTGTAAGGTTAAGCCCTGTGCCACCGGCTTTAAGCGATACAAGGAAAATAGGAATAGTCGGGTCATTGTTAAATCTTTCAACCACTTCCTGACGATTTTTAGTAGCGCCTGATAAATATTCGTGCTTAATACCTTTTGTTTCAAGCCAGGATTTAATAATATCAAGCATTCCGACGAACTGACTGAACAAAAGAATTCTGTGCCCTTCGGATATAATTTCTTCAAGCATTTCCTGTAAATGTTCAAATTTGCCCGATTCATTTATGCCCAAAGTGCCCTCTTTGTCATATAATCTCGGGTGGCAACAGATTTGACGTAATCGTAAAAGAGCCGAGAATATGGACATTCTGGATTTTTCAAGTCCGACTGTTTCGATGGACTTAAATAATTCTTCTTTTGTAGAGTCAAGCACTTGTAAATACAGGTCTTTTTGCTCAGGTGTAAGTTCACAGTATGCAACTGATTCAATTTTATCAGGCAAATCTTTTGCAACATCGTGTTTCATACGACGCAAGATGAACGGGAAAATCTGCCCCTTAAGGCGTTTTTCAACAGCTTTGTCCTCTTTTTCAACAATAGGATTGACATAGCGATAGTTAAATTCATTTGCATCAAACAAAAATCCGCTCATAAGAAAATCAAAAATACTCCAGAGTTCTTCCAGTCTGTTTTCAATAGGTGTACCACTAAGAGCCAGTCTGTGTTTGGAGTTTAGCTCCTTAACCGCACGAGAAGTTTGCGAGGTTGCATTTTTTATGTTTTGTGATTCATCTAAAATCACATAGCGGAATTCATGTTTTTTAAGCTCATTAATATCTCGTCTTACAAGAGCGTAGGATGTAATTATAACATCGTATTTAGGGATATTTTTAAACTGTGTTTTTCTCTCAACACCTGATAGTACAAGGTATTTAAGATTTGGTGCAAATTTTTCAATCTCATTTTCCCAGTTAAAAACAACAGATGTCGGACATATTACCAAAGTTGGCTCTTTGCCGTCTTTTTCTTTTGCTTTTTGCAAAAGTGTCAAGGTTTGCAGGGTTTTTCCAAGCCCCATGTCATCTGCTAAAATTCCATTTAGACCATATTTATACAAAAACCAAAGCCAGCTGTAGCCTTTTGCTTGATACTCCCTGAGAGTTGCAACGGTTGATTTTGGCAAGGGTGTGTTTTCCATATTTGAAAAAGTTGAAATCTCTTTCCAAAATTTTGAAAATTTGCGCGACATTTTGAGCTTTACACCCATTGACTCCATTTCTGAAACAACGCCTGCACGATAAGTTTTGACAATAAATTTATCTTCGTCATTTTTGTAAACGTCATAAGTGTTAAAAGACTTTAAAAGGGATAAAATATCGTCACAAGGTATTGCTGCTTGCCCTTTGCCTTTGGTATTGTAGTATTTTACACCTTCATAAACTAAGTCTTGAATTTTATCAAACTCTATAATTTCGCCATCAACTTCGCCATGGAGTTCAATTTCAAATTTATCGGTTGATTCTTCTATAAAGTCAATAGTAGCTTTTAGCTCAAAACCTTTGTTATTGAGCTTATACATGCTCATGTCATCTTTTTCAATAAATTCCCAACCATCGCCAGCTTTATTTATGTAATAGTTATAAAAATCAATAGCATATTCTTTTTCAAGTGCGAGGTTGTTTGTCTGCATTGGTGCAAAACGACAAGCTAAAAGCATTTGATAAGCACGTTCTTCAAATTGCATATCCCTTTTAACCCAATATAAAAGGTCTTTTTCAGGCTGCTTTATTGTAACATATGGACTTTTGGGGGTTTTTGAATAAGGAACTCTCACTCCATCGTATTCAAACTCAAGCGAGGCTTTAAGTGACATATCATAATCAATACTAAGTTCTACAATGCACTTTGGCGGACGTTTTTCAAAGGCGAGTTTTTCCATTTCTTCGCTTAAGTAAACGCTCATCATTTTTCTTAGTTTCGGCAATTCTTCATAAATAAACTTGCCGCCTTCAGCATCTTTTATGTCTGTAAATGATGCTTTAGTAAGGTACTGTGGCAAAATTGATACTTGTGCATCGGTTTGAAAAATTACATCTTTATACCTTCCCCACTTCAGTTGGCGGGAAAAATAGCGTATTTCTTCAAACGGGTAAACTTCGCTGCCGTCGGGTCTTTCCCAATAAAGCGATAAAAGAACATTTCCAACGTATGAAATATTAACGGCAAGGCAGAGTTTCCATACTTCATTGTCAAAACGTATTTTTTTATGAGTCTTGGCGTCAATTACATCCTCCATTTTGGAGAGCATTTTGAAAAATTCATCAAATTTATTTATTTGAACGTCATACCAACCTGATTTTTTATCCAATCTTGATTGTTTTAAAAGCATCTGAAACATCATTGCTTCAAGCTTTTGAGCGTTGTTTAGCTGAAAATTCGGGTCGTTTTTTTGCGCTTCAATAACTGCTTTAAAAATGCCCTCTAAATCCCTTATTACACGTTTTGTGTTCCTATCCATTACTAAAATAGAAAAGAAATTTTGACGCCTTTTGGGGTTAAAGTGGAAAATGTAACCGCCCTGAGGATTTTCGTGCATTGGCAAATCTTCATCTTCAAAAACAGGGGTTATGTCTTGTTTTTCGTATAAATATTCATCCCAAAGGTGATTTTTAAGAGCAGTTAAACCAAGAGCTACTGCATGTTTGCACCAAGGTTCATCTAATGGGCAAGTGCAAGAAGGTTTTGCACTAGTTTTATTAAATTTAATCGATGTTTCATAGTAAGATTTGTAATTGCCCTTAATTTTACCCGTAACGGTTGAATCTTTAAGGGCAATTTCTTCAACTTGACCCTTTTGAAAATACTCGTAACCGCGGCGCCAACTGCCGGGTTTTGAGTTATCTTTTAAATATTTATTGTTGAACTTATACTTCACAAAATGCCTAACGCTAAATAGCTAAACTTTACTTCAACTAACATTTGAATTATTAAGCTAAACAGTAAAACCTTGTAAATTCCATTCTCCTGAAGGTTATCTAATCGCTTAACATTCTAAAAATAAAATAGCATTAATTTATAAAAAAAGCAAGGGTTTTTTGCCCTTGCTTTTGCGTGTTTTAAAAATATTTATTTCACAAAATAATTAGCATTTACTGTTGCAAACATTTTGATTGTTCCAAGTTCTGTTGGGATTGCAGATTCAGCTGCGCTATCAGCAGAAGCTGATGCAAATTTTGCACTGTTCATTAGTCTTGCTTGAGGGTAGTAAGAATTATCACCCGAGCAGCTTGCATTGATTGATTTTATACCTGTAACATAGCTGCCTGCAGCTTTTGCGGTTTCATTAGCCCTTGATTTTGAAAGTCCTACAGCCTCTTTAATTAACTCGTTGCAAGCATTTTGAGTGTTATCAAGAGAGAAATTCAAATCCCCAACACGAGTTGCGCCGTTTTGAAGCCCTTTAGTGATTACTTTTCCTAATTTGTCAGTATTTTTTAAGGTAACTTGAAATCCGTTTGTAACGTTATATTGAACAAATTCTCTTTTGCCGTTTTTATAGCGATATTCAGGGTTTGCGCTAAAGTTAACAGTTTTAATGCTATCACCTTTTGCGCTGTCAAGTTCTTTTTTAACTGCTTCAAGCGCTTTTTGGGTTTCTTGTTTATTTTTTTCTGTTGCAATATTTAAATCCTTGTCTGATGTTTCAATGTAGAATTTAAAATTTGCAATATTGGGAGCAAACTCCTGCTCTGCTCTTGCTGTTACGCTAACGTAACCACGTTCTTCTTCTGCACTAAATACACAATTTGTGCTTAAAATTGCGCCAAGTACTGCCGCTGCTACTAAAACTTTTTTCATAAATCCTCCTTATCGCTAATGAGTTCTTTAAATTCCTGTTCGTTTAATATTTTAATACCTAAATTTTGTGCTTTTGTCAATTTTGACCCCGCATTTGCGCCAGCTATAACATAATCAGTATTCTTGCTTACAGAGTTAGGTGTTTTAGCACCTAAGGACTTTAAAATCTCTTGAGCTTTATCACGTGAAAATTCCTCTAACGTGCCCGTTAAGACAAAAGAAAGCCCTTTAAATTTTAAATTTTCCTCTTTTCTGTATGTATTTTCAAGTACTAAGCCGAGTTTTAAAACTTCATCCAGAGTTTTTAAATTTTGCTCGTTATGAAAATAATCGTAAATGCTTTTTGCCATTTTCTCGCCAATGCCGTCAATTGCGCTTAAATCCTCTATATTTGCAGCTTTTAGTGCTTCAATATCTTTAAAATTTTGAGCTAAAATATCTGCACTTTCCTTGCCCACAAGCCTTATGCCAAGAGCATTTAAAAACTTTGGCAACTTTGTATTTTTTGAATTATTTATAGCACCAAGCAAATTTTGTGCCGATTTTTCTGCAATTAAATCAAGCTCTAAAAGCTGCTCATAAGTTAATTTATACAAATCAGCATAAGTGTAAACCATTTTGCGCTCAACAAGTTGAGAGATGATACTTTCGCCCAAACCGTCAATATCCATGGCATTTTTTGATACAAAATATTCTATTCTTCCCTTTATTTGTGCACTGCAGCCGTTTTTATTAGGGCAGTATAATGCTACTTCGCCCTCAACCTCTTTTAGCGTGCTGCCACAGCAGGGACAGGTTTTTGGAAGTTCAAAAGGTTTTGAATTTACTGTTTTTTCAACCCTTATGACTTTTGGAATAATCTCTGCAGCTTTTTTTACAAGCGCTCTGTCGCCGACTTGCACGTTCAATCGCTTAATTTCATCAAAATTATAAAGACTTGCACGAGAAACAGTACTGCCTGCAAGTAAAACGGGTTTTAAATTTGCAACAGGAGTTACAATACCTGTTCTGCCGACAGAAAACTCAATGCTCTCTAAATCCGTCCAAACTTCCTCCGGCGGAAATTTAAAGGCTATTGCCCATTTTGGTACACGAGAGGTAAAACCTAACTCCTCTTGTTTTGCAATCTCGTCAACTTTAATAACAACGCCGTCTGTTGCGTAATTTAAGTTATGACGCACTAAATCCGTCTTTTTGCAAAATTCAATTGCCTCATCAATCCCTTGAACGACACTTACTTTATTTGTCCTAAAGCCAAGTTTAGAGAGCTTTTCCATAGTTTCACTGTGAGATTTTGGGGCGTCTTTTTTCTCAAAAATACCACCGTAGACAAAAATAGACAAATCTCTGCTTGCGGTAATTTTTGGGTCAAGCTGTCGAATACTCCCTGCAGCAGCGTTTCTAGGGTTTGCAAAAGTCTTTTGACCCATTTCAAGTTGTTTTGTATTCAGTTTTTCAAAAGATTGAACAGGCATATAAACTTCGCCACGAACTTCAACGTTTATCGGTTCAAAAAGCTTTAGCGGTATTGCTTTTATGGTTTTTAAATTGTTTGTAATATCTTCTCCCATAACGCCGTCCCCGCGGGTAAGCCCTTGGGTAAAAATGCCGTTAACATAAGTTAAACTCACCGCTAAACCGTCAATTTTATATTCACAGGCAAGAGGAATTTTTGGCATAAATAAATTCATTTGCCCCTCTAAACCCGTTGTATCCTTTAGAACTCTTTCATACCATTTTGTAAGTTCTTCGTCATTATTGGCGTTATCTAAGCTATAGAGCCTGTTTTTATGGGCTACTGTGTCAAATTTTTCACTTATTCCACCTACCCTTTGCGTTGGGCTATCAGGTGTAATCAGCTCAGGGTGCTCATTTTCAAGCTTTTGTAATTCCCTAAAAAGAGCATCATATTCATAGTCCTCAACTTTAGGGTTATCCTCTACGTAATAGTAATAACTGTAAAGCTCAATCTCTTTGCGTAATTTTTTGATTTTTTCTTGTATATCCATATCAAATATTCTATTATAAAAACA
>CALUWD010000018.1 GCA_944324385.1 Candidatus Gastranaerophilales bacterium
TCAATCTTTTCTTTTGAAATTTCATTTAACATCTCTTGAATAGTTTTTGAACGGTCATTCGGACAGGGCTTTGAATTATGGTAATCTAGCCAGCAATCTATAAATTTAATAGCCTCTTGAACAGTTGGAATGTAGTTATTAGTAAGTTTTTTGTGCATATCTCTGTGTAATTTCTCACCACGCTTAAGCCACACCGGTTTATCTTCAATGCTTGTTCCGATGTAACTTGTCATCATTTTTTCAAACTCCTCCTGAAATTCAAGAAAGAACCGTTCAATAATTTTTGCTCTTGCGTTATACGGTTTAGCAAAAACGGATTTTATTCCAAGTTTTGCATAGATCCCATTAAATCCCGCTTCGTCAAAATCTATATTTTGGAAATATTTTGCTTTAAATGCTTTTCCATTATCTTGATAAACTACATTAGGAATCAAGCCTAGATTTAAAATAGAATTTCTTAATGCACTTGCTATGCATTGAGTATTCTCACTCATCATAATTTCATATCCGACTAATGCTGTTGATTTCCAATCTAAAAAGCCGACCAAAGTTGCTCTGGTCGGCTTTCCTGTAAATGGATTGATTATTTGAAAATTAAGAACATGTCCATCAGCTATCAAAACATCTCCTACTTCAATTTTAGAAATATCTCGTTCTATATACGGTTCAATTTTATCGTGATATGCTTTTTCACCTTCTCTAAATAAAATCCACTTTGAATAATTGTTTTTCTTAAAATTCTCCGTAAATCTTCTGAATGTTAGATTACAAGGAATATTCTCATATCCTCGCTTTTCTAGAATATGTTTTGTTAAATTTATAGCTTTTCCGATACTAAATTTATTGGGGTGTAACAAATATTTTAAAAATATCTGTTTCATTTCCTCATTCAAAATCGTATTATATTCACCTTGTTTATTAGTTTTGCGTTTTTGTAAAAGTCCGTCCGTTCCATAATTTTCAAACATCTTAACCCAACGATGAAGTGTACCTATAGAAATTGAACCCACAAATTTATATATTTGTGGTAAATACATTCCGCTGTTATATAAATCTAAAAATACTGAATCAGCCTCTTTTTTAGTCGGATATTTTTTACGAATATTATATAAGGCAGTTACTATATCCACTCTTGCAAGTGCTGTTAATCTTGCATTTTCTGATACAAAATTCACCTTGTTTTCAAACGGAACAATTGCTGTTGTTTTTAATTCTTCTTCATCTAATCTATCTTGTATCTCCGGTTCTAATGAAGAATAAAGAATTTCATATGATTTTCCGCCTCTTACTTCAACTTCTCTTGCAATATATTTACCTTGGTTAATTGCAAGTCTTATTGAACGTGTACTTTTTAAGCCTTTTAATTCTGCGATTTTATTAATACTTATATATTCGTCCATACTCACAGATTAACTCTGAAGCAGGAAAAGTGTTCCTGTTTTCCTACTTTTGTATCATTAGAACATAATTTTATTCAATATACGAACCGGACTTTATTTACTTAAAATGTCAAATAATCGTTTTATCCGTACAAATTAGATTATGAGGACGAAATAGGCTATAACATTGGTTTAAAAATAGAAAAATTAAGACAATTCTTGGACAGTAATCGGACAATGATGCCCAAGAAAAGACCGTTTTGTAACATGTAAAACGATTACTTCCGACCGCTAAAGCTTAAACACAAAGCCAACTTTGCCGAATAATCTTTTTATGCGTGCAGATAAAATGTCCCGTTAAATTACATTGAAATTGTACGTGTGTAAAATAAAAAAGAGCCCTTTAGGCTCTTTTAGAATGGAGGAGAAGGTGGGATTCGAACCCACGGTACGCTCGTCACGTACGACGGTTTTCAAGACCGCTCCGATAAACCGCTCCGGCACTTCTCCGATAAATCTATAATATCAAAAAATATTTCTTTGTAAAGTACTATTTGGCAGTTGTTCCTGACATGTTTAATTTTTTAACAACTTTGTCTGTAATATCCACGCCACCAAAGTACATTACACGATAATCAATAACTGTGTTGATTTTATTTTCTATAGCAACTGCCTTGATTGCATTTTCAATTGCAGTGTCAATTTCCATTTCTTTTTTCTCTTTGAATTTAGCGTAAGCTTCTTGTTTTGCAGCAAAAGTTTTAGCTGTTGCTTCTTCAAAGTTTTTCTTTTGGATAGGAGATTCTATTTTTTTAAATTCTTTTTCTTTATCAAGCAAATATCTTTGTAATTCGCTTGCTTTGTCGTCTATTTCGCTATTTGCAGTTTTTGCTTTTGAATAATTTTCTAAAATTTTTCTGTAGTTTACCATGCCAATAGTATCACAGAATGCAGGTGTTGCAAGCCCTAAAACAAGTGCTGTTGCAAGGATTTTTTTAAATTTCATAAAATTCCTCCATATCTATGCTAGAATTATAACAAACCAATTTAAATTAGTAAAGTAAAGGGAAAATTAAGGTGTTAATAGGGGAAAATCTTCATATTATCTCTAAAAAAACAAAAGAGGCTATTTCTAATCGTGATTGCAATTATGTTATAAACAATGTTAAAAATCAGTTAAAGAATGATGTTAAAACTGTTGATTTAAATATTGGCCCTGCTAAAGGTGTCCTGCAAGGGTCGCTAAAATGGCTCATTGAGCTTTTGGATGGCAAATTTGATATTAACTATTCCCTTGATACAACAAATATTGCAGAAATGAAGGAGGGTTTTAGTTGCCTTAAAAACCCACAAAATGCTTTTTTAAATTCATCTTCTGCAGATGACGAAAAACTTGCATTAACTACTGAGATTATTTCGCAATATGACGCAAATTTAATTGCGCTTACAATGAATGCGCAATTGGGAATCCCGAAAACGCCAGAAGAAAGACTGGAGCTTGCTTTTAATATTATTGAAAAAACAACATTGGCAAATATTGATAATTCAAAAGTGTGGATTGACCCTTTAATTTTGCCCATTTGTGTAGCTCAAGAGCAGGCTCTTGTGTCGCTTGATACAATTAGGATGATTAAAGAAAGCTTTGAGCCTGAGGTCAAAACACTTGTTGGCCTTTCAAATATTTCAAATGGTTGTCCTAGCGAGCTAAGGGCTGATATCAACAGGGTGTTTTTGGCTCTAGCTCTTGGCTGTGGTTTGGATGGTGCAATTGTTGATGCTTTTGACACAAAAACAATTGAGGTTTACAATGTTATAAAGGCGCAAAAGGCAAATGGTAAAGTTGATGCTTTGTATTTAAAATTATATGAAACAATGCAAAACTTTGGTGATGTTTCCGATATTGAATATGATAAGGACGATAAAGAACAGCATAAAATCATTAGATGCGCGCAAATCATCTTAAACAAAGAGATATATTCACATAGTTTTATATAAGGCAAATAGGAAATGGCAAAAAAATATACAAAACGAGAGCCAAAGGAATTTAATAAAATTAGTGGCATATTACAATGGATTACTTGCCGCCTGGTATACGGTACATATTATAGAATTGCTTGTGGGCTAAAAATTACAGGTAAGGAAAATGTGCCTAAAGATAAATTTTTTATTGTTGCATCTAATCATGTTAGCGCAATAGATCCCTTTCTTGTCATCGACGCTATTGGCAGACATACTGCTTATATGGCAAAACAAGAGCTTTTTGAAAAGCCGCTTGCGAGATTTTTCCTTATTATGTTAGGTGCATTTGCTGTAAACAGAGAAAAACTTGGTGTTTCAACAATTAAAACGGCTCTTGGTATTAAGCAAACAAATTGGGTTCTAGGGTTATTTCCTCAAGGTACCAGAGAAATTAACGGGAATATGGATAATGTTTCAAGAGGTTTTGCTGGTTTGGCCAAAACTCTCAAGTGCGACATTTTACCAGTAGGCATTGTTGGTGCAATCAAGAAAGAGAGAAAACCCTTTGAAAGTCATATACAGATTAACATTGGCAAACCTATTCCATATATGGAAGACACCCACGAGATGATTAACATCTGGAAGGAAAAAATAGCGCAGTTAACCGCAGGAGAAACTAATGGAAAAGATTAACCACGCAAGAAAGTTTGCAAAAGATTTTAATATTTTGACAAGACTTTATCAGTACTATGCGCTGTATATACTATACATACCAATTTTTAGTTTGTTTTATAGATTTAAATGTTCAAGAAATAAAAATCTTGAGAATAAACCTTATATTTTTGCTGCAAATCATATTTCATACTGCGATCCATTTTTAATGAATATGGTAACTGTTCGTCCTCTTGCCTACATGGCAAAAAAAGAGCTGTATGAAGTAAAAGGTGGTTTTGGTAAATGGGTTGCAACCAACATTTCACGCCTTGGAGCTTTTTCTGTTAATCGTGAAAAACTTGAAGTGTCGACCATTAAAACTTGTATTGATGTATTTAAGGCTAATTTTAATTTATGTATATTCCCTCAGGGTGGAATCAGAAAAAATAAAAAGATAGATGAAGTTAACAAAGGTTTTGCTGTCATTGCTAAACTTGTTAAGGCAGACATTGTTCCGGTTGGACTTACGGGTCTTGAAACGTACAATTGGAATATTTTTAAACGCCCTGTTGTAAATCTAAAAATAGGTACTCCAATTTCTTATGAACTGCCAAACGAGGAAATAATCAGGCAGTGGAAAATTCAAACTGCACAGTTGACAGGATATGAACTTGTTGAAGATTAGCTGGCAAAAAAAATTTTTCAGGGTTTTTAAATGTAATGTATAATATAGTTTATTAGCCGAATCATATATGACAAGTATTTTAGAAAAACCCCTTATAAACGGTTTATCACACATTAAAAACCCCACTAAGACGTTGCCGACGTTTATAATTGAAGCATGCTGCACTGCAGGCAGAACTCATCAAAGTTACAAAAGAGGTGGCGAAGATGAAGCTAAAGAAAGATTTAGGGAAGAAGTCACTTGTGGCGCTTTTTGGCTTTGGGGTGTAAAAGGTCTTAATAAGATTGGTGATTTCATTGGTAAAAAACTATTTAAACTTGAAAATCTTGACATTGATGTAGGCAAAGACGCACTGCGTGATCCTTTTGCAAATATTGACCCTAAAATAAAAAACAAAACAGCTATTTTTAAATTTGGAAAAATAATTTCAAGTGTTATTTTAGCTACAGGGCTTTTGGGTTTTGTTGTACCCAAAATTAACCATGCTATTACTGATAGGACTTTAAAAAATAAAAAGCAAAAACCGCAAAATGCCATGAGTATGGATAATTTTATACAAAGTACAAAAAAACCTGATAATTCAAAATATGAACTAAACTTTAGAGGTAATGAAGCTTTTATTAATAAAATAATGACAGCCTCGCACAAACTTGAAAACGACAACACTTGGCGTTTGATTTCAACAGATACAGGCATGGTGGCAGGTAGAGTTTATAATTCGCGCCATCCTGCAGAAAAATTTGAATACTTATTTAGAGATGTAAGTTCAATTCTGTTTTATAACTTTACTACAGGGGCGACTATTGCTGCGCTAAATAAGGCTTTTAAAACTACAAATGCGCACCCAAAAGTTATTGATGAAGTTTGCGAGTTTTTAAAGGCAAATAACTTTACAAAAGAGCAACTTTCAACTGTAGTGAATCCCAAAATAGGTGAACAATTTAAAAATGTTAATTTTAGTGAAAATGGCACAATAACATTAAAATCTTTGGTAAATTACCTTGAAAATATGGGTCTTGGTCAAGAAATTATTGACAAGGCTACAAAAATGAGCGAACTACAGCCAAAACTTAGGGGTGAGAGAATACTCTCAAGGGCTCAAGTTCAAGATGTCTTTTCAAACAGCGTAACTTCCAATCCTGAATTCCTTAAAAATGTTATAAATAAAGCAACTTATGGTAGAGCAACTGATAGTAAAAAATTTGTTGAAGCTAAGACCTGCCAAGCAATTAGAGAAAGTATTGACGATTTTGTTAAAGAAATTATAAAAAAAGCAGGCAGTAATGATGTAACGCACGACTTGCTCAAAAAAATTAAAAGAAACGCAATTTTAAGAACTGCGCTATTCCAAGTAGCAGGACTTGCATTTAGTGCATTTGGGCTTGCAATTTTAATACCTAAAACACAAATTTTCTTAAGTCAAAAAATCTTTGGTAAAAAATCATTTGAAGACATTGCAAATGGCAATAAAAAAGACGGCAAAGTGCCGTCTTAATTGAGCTAAATTACATTCTTGATTTTTTAACGTAATGAGCAATGACCATAAGCACTGAAGCAATTGCAGATAAACCTACAAGCATGTAAACTATTCTTGCAATTAATGTGCCTTCACCAAATAAAAAGCTCACAAGGTTAAAATCAAAAGCGCCTACAAGCCCCCAGTTTAAGCCGCCTACAACAAGTAATACATAGGCAATTGTACCAAGAACAGAGATACATCCACATTCGAACATAACTTTATTATCCTTATTTAATCTACATTTTAATTATTGCCCTTTAAAAAAAATCCAAAATACCATTTAGGGCAATTTTTAGGTTAATAAAATAATTAGCCTGCAAGGGAATGATAAATTTTTTAAAAATTAAATAAAATCTTTCATAATTACGGGGGATTTATGGTTAAAAAATCAAAAATCATCATAACGATTTTTAGTTTAATATTTTTCTGCAATCAAATTGCATTTTGCGACGTTATTACAGGTCAAGTCAACCAAAATGAAACTTTAAAGAAAAAAAACAAGGTAGTTGACAGTTACACGCAAAAGCCCGTAACAGGTGCTGCCATAAGTATTCCAAGTATTGGCTACAGAACAACAAGCGGTTCTGACGGGACTTTTGAGCTCAATACACAAATTAATCAAACTGCAATTTTATCCGTGCAAAAAGACGGTTATAGGCCTTTTTCACTTACTATTGATGATAATATCGCATCTAAACCTCTAAAACTAGGTATTGAAAAAAGCAAAATGGGCGATGTGACAATTGAGAGCGATGTTTGCCATTTAGGTGATGATGTTTACTCGGAAACCTCTGCTAATTCAAGCGAGTTCAAGGGCAAGTCTGTTGGGTCTTACTATTCCAAAAAATTTAGTACAAAAATTTTGCGCCCAAACGAGGAGGCTGTTATTGTTATAGGTTCGGTAATTGGACTTGATACTAAAATGGCAAAAGAATTGGGGCAAAATCAAATTGCTTATGTTTACTCCAGCCCTGCGGAGGTATTTTTTAACGGCAATAAAGTGGGTGAGTTGAATATTAACGGTGATAATCAGGAAATTCTCATACCAAGACAGTTGGTAAGGGAAAATAACGAACTGACAATAAAAACAGGCAGAAATCTTTTTCAACATGCTTATGTTGATTACGATGACATTGAAATCGCTGGTGTAAGGTTTGAAATTAAGGATAAAAATTCTTTTGCGTATAAATAATTTTGTTTTTTTGGAATTAATAGTATAATTTTTGTATGATTAAACCAAAAAAAGCCGTTGAAAATATTCAACCATACGATACTCCAAAATATGCACACCTTTGTAATTTAAAACTAGATTCTAATGAAAACCCTTACGGTGTGTCGCAAGAGGTTTTATTTGCCCTAAAGGAGCTTAATAACGCACAAATTTCAAGATACCCGCACTATGGGGAACTTATTGACAAACTTGCACAGAAATTTACTTTAAATGATAGGCAAATTTTGGCTACAAATGGAGCAGATGAGGCGTTAAGTATTATTATTGGGACTTATTTAGATAATGATGACGAGCTTTTATGTTTTAAACCTACATTTTCAATGCCAAAAATATATACAATGTGTTCAAATGGTAATTTTAAATCTGTTGATTACTATACAAAATGGGTTTTTGATGCTGATAAGTTAATTGACGGAGTTAGTGAAAAAACAAAAATAATATATGTTACAAGCCCAAATAATCCAACAGGAGAGTGTGCAGCACTTAATGACATTGAAAAAATACTGCAAAAATTTCCCTCTGTCGCTTTAATTCTTGATGTTACATACATTAATTTTGCGCACAATGCCCCTGATTATTACTCCCTTGTTAAAAAATACGATAATTTATTTATTGTAAAATCTTTTTCCAAGGACTTTGGGCTTGCAGGGTTAAGGTTAGGAGTAATTTTAAGTCAAGAACAAAATATTATGCAGTGCAAAAAAGTAATTTCTCCATACTCTGTAAATGCTGCTGCGATTTGTGCGGGTATGGCAGCACTGAATGATATTGAATATGAAAAATTTATAAAAGAACAAATAAAAATTTCTCGTGAAACATTAATGCAAGGGCTTTTAGAGCTTGGTTTTAAGCCGTACAAGAGTGAAGCTAATTTTGTACTATGCGATTTTGGCAATTATTGTGATTTTGTATATTGGAAATTGAAAACCTCTGGAATTTTAGTAAGGGATTTTAAAAACTCAGATATATTAAAGAATTGTCTGAGAATAACAACCCCTAGGGTAGAGGATTTGAGCAAAATTTTTGACGCTTTACAAAAAAAAGATATGCTTGTTTTTGATCTTGACGGCGTTGTCTTTGATGTTTCAAATTCTTATAGACTGGCTATTAAGGAGACTTTTAAACATTTTTCCTCAAAAGAAATTTCTGACAAGGAAATTCAGGAAGCAAAAGAGCTTGGTGGGCTAAATTGTGACTGGGATTTGACAAAGTATTTGTTAAGTAAACATAGCGTTGAAGTTGAACTTGAGGATGTAATTAAAGTCTTTCAAAATATGTTTTTTAACCCCAACAAAGAGGGTTCAAAGGGCATTATTGACAATGAAAAACTTGTTATTGAACCGGAAATTTTTGAAAAATTATCAAAATATTATGATTTTTCAGTCTTCACAGGAAGACCAAAGGATGAAACTATTTATTCGCTTGAAAAATTTGGCATTTTAAAATATTTCTGTAAAATTATTTCTCAGGATGATTTAGAAAAAGACAAAAGAAAACCGCATCCTGAAGGTTTAAATAGAATTAAAAGGGAGACAATCTACAATAATATTTGCTATTTTGGCGATACTATTGATGATATTTATTCTGGCGTTGCAAGCACAACTTGTGTTTATGGAGTAACAAATAAAAACTCTAAAAATGCTCAAATATTTTTAGATGCAGGTGCTGCTGATGTTATAGAAGACATTTCAAAGTTAGACGAATTTTTAAAGGGAAAAGTTTTATGCAAGTAATTGAAAAATCAAGAAATACCAATGAAACACAAGTGTCTGTTGCTCTTAATCCTCGCGGTTGCGGCTCTTATGAAATTTCCACACCAATTAAATTTTTTAATCACATGTTGGAACTTTTTTCAGCACATTCGATGATTGATTTAAAGATAAATGCAAATTCTCTAGATAATGACCCGCACCACCTTGTTGAAGATGTCGCAATTACTCTTGGGCAGGCATTTAATGAAGCGCTCGGTGATAAGCGAGGTATAAACAGATATGCAAGCATAATATTGCCCATGGATGAAGCGCTTGTAATGTGCGCTGTTGATATTTCAGGCAGACCTTATTGTAAATGTGATATACAAATAAAAGAAGAAAAAACTTCTGATTTTGAAACAGTTCTGCTTGCTCATTTTTTCAATAGCTTTTCTCAAAATGCAGGTTTAACTCTGCACATTAAAATGTTGGATGGCGTTGACCCTCATCATATAATTGAATGTACCTTTAAGGCCTTTGCAAGAGCTTTAAAATGTGCAGTTGCTCTTGATGTTACAAACCCAGATGTTATACCTTCTACCAAGGGCGTTATATAAAAAAACAATTTTAATGAAGTAGTCATGACTATAGGAAATAATGACCCTATTTCCTCAAAAGATAAATATGCCCCTAAAAATCCTGATGACAAGAGAAATTCCATTGAGATTCCTCAAGAAGAAGCATTTGATGGATTAATAGCTGATATCGAGAGAGAAAAGCCTGATGCTATTATTGTTATTAAACAAATTTATCTTGATGACGCTCCTTTGTTTGATGAAAATGGTGAAGCAATAGAACCAAATAGAAAAATCTCTTGTGCTTTTGATAATTTTATTCCAACTGATGGCAGAAGTGAAATTTTGCAAAATGCCAATAAGGAAGATGTTATTATTGGTGGCAAAAAATTAAGAATTGATGATACCTTAATCTATCAACTAAAATCTGCGCAAGGCAAATATGAAAAAGGTACAACCTATCCAAAATTTGAATTGGTTGAAACAATAGATTAACATATGTCGCTTTTTAGTAATGTAAAATTAAATATACGTCAACATTTTTTAGATAAGACAGCTAACCCATTAAGTGTAAATAATGTTGTGTCTAACAGTTTGAAAACGCTTAATAAAGATGTTTTTGAAAAATCAAGTTCAACCAATAAAGATGGAAATTATATGATTTCTGCGCTTTTGGATGACAAAGAAAATAAAAAGTTGTATTCATTGCTTGATAACAAGCAAATATAAAAATTAATTCAAGATGGCAAAATTAATGCTGCTTCCGTACTGAAAATTGCCAAATTTGATGAATTGGTATCAAATATTTCAAACAAGACACCAGTTGATGAGAGTAACCAAAGTGCGGATGATTTTAAGGGTGTAAATATCTTTGATTTGCTTGCTATTGCCAATATAAGGAGAAATTTATACTCTTTAAGTTCAAATGATAAATTTGAACTGCAATTTTATGTAAGAGAGCTTAAACACTTATTTGATATAGATAACTTATTTAGTGATGACGAAAAAAATGAAATTAACTAGTTGGACAAATTATTAGTTAAATCTTTAAAATACGCAATAAATCCTACTCAGATTACAAAAGAAAATAAGAAGAATATGATGACAGGGTTTTTTGCTAACAATGACAAATCGCTGGATAAATTACTCTCAACAACAGATTTCAGGCAATTTGGCAAACAGGGCTTGCCATTGTCCTATCCAAGAAAAGCATTTTTAAACGATTTAACAGAGGTTTTTGCAAGAGTTTCCAAATATAAAAAGGACGAAATAGCTCAAAAGCTTGGTGTTTCTTTTATTGAAGACGGGTATAACAAAATAATCGGGTATGATGGAATAATTGATTTAACAAATCTGGCAAGCGACGGAGTTGAAGGAGAAGTTTTGAGTTTAGCAAACAGATTTATTAAAGAAAACTCTATCATAACCGGTGACAAAAAACTTGATAATGCGCTAAATTCTTTAATTGAAGGCATGCCTGAATTTATTAATGTAATTGGAAAACAGCAACATGTGACTCAGACATTATCTGTTGACGCATATATTCTATCTGTGCTTCAATTCACAATGGCAAATAAAGATTATGTGAAATTGTCTGATGAAGATAAAACTTGTTTAAAATTTGCAATTGTTTTGCATGATATTGCAAAATCTGAAGGAATTATAGATAAACAACATCCTGATAATTCAGCATTATTTGCAAAAAATATAATGGAAAAATATCAATTTTCTAAAGAAATAAATGATAGAATATTTGAAATTGTTAAAAATCATCACTGGCTTGAAAAATTTTTCGTATGCATTGAGGCCAGAAAAACAGGCGCCTGTTGCTAATTATGTCAGTAGTATAAACGCAACCGGACAGTTATTATTTGCAACTAAAATAATAAGGGAGGATTTAATCCCAAAAGTTATATACAAGGGTAAAGAATACAAAGTAATTGATTTTACAAAAATGGATAAGAATACAGACTTATCTAAATTTGGCTTTGAGCCTGGTGTTACTTATGATACCGCAAGATTTTTTTACACGCAGGTGATATTAGAGACTTTTATATAGCTGTTAATTTATCAAATATTGTTAATGATGGGTTTTTATCTACTTCATGCGTTTCTCCGGGTGATTGCAAAACATTTTGTGACATGTCTTTTGCAGTAAGTTTTGATTGTGAAAAACAAAATATTGCCAGTGCTTTTTATATCGATCAGTATTCTGGTTATAAAAAGAATTTTAGCCTTTTTAGTAAAATTATTACAGGAGAAGATAAAAAGTTTGTACAATATAGGCAAACTGTGCCTGATTTAATAAAAACAGGCTTGAATTTAGATGATAATGAATACATAGAGTTATTTAATATGTTTAAATCTAAAAAATATTTATCTCAAATAAGTGATAATAAAATGTATAAAGTTGGTAAAAAAGTATTGAGTGGTGAAAAAATAAAAAAAGCAATCGTGGACGCTGAAAATAAACTATCTTCCTCGCTTTTATATAATGAGATAAACCTGTATAACCCTAAAATAAATGCTTTTGCTGCAAAAGTTAATTCTTTAGATGAAATACCAGAGGATTTTTTAAATTTTGCACATGAATATAATTTGCCGATCTATATTTTTGGTGATTAGTTCATAAAAAATGAGCCTTTTGGGCTCATTTTATTTTTTAGTTGCTTGTATTTGCGCTATGCGTTTTTTAATATTTTCTGCCATATCAATTTCAAGTTGTTTGATTTGAACTAGAACATGTGCCATGGCGGGCGTTGGGTCATCGGTGTTTATATTTGTACCAATTAAACTCGATTTTAAAGCTTCAATTTTTCCTTCAGTTGAATCAATTATCTGTATAACACTTTTGATTTCATCATCTGTAAACTTAATGTCTTTTAGTTTTTGTGCCATTTTTTGTTTAATTTGTTCACGTTCTTTTGCAATTTGCAAAGTTTTGTCGTCTTTTTCGCTAAATTTTTCGTCAAACATTTTTACCTCACAATCTCAATTTATAATTTTGTAACTCTTTTACAGTGTATTTTGTTAAATATAAAAATAAATATTCCCTATACCTTAAATACATCCAAGCTGGATTGTTGTATGCAGTAAGGCAAGTACTTGTGCATAGTTTTAAAATTTCATCTAGTTCATTTTTATTCATTCCCGAAGATTCAAAAACATAACTTGGCATAAACTCATCTACTGCGGGATATACATTTGTAATCCCGTAGGCTTCAGGGTTTTCTCTTAGTTTTGTATGTTTCCCCATGGTAAATACGCTTCTTCCATATGAATGGATTATGCCTTTATTTTTTACCAGTAATTCTATTGTCTTGTAAGCGTCTTCTTTTGTTTCAGCTGGAAATCCAAAAAATATAAATGCAAAATTCCATATTCCACAATCAGATGAATTTTTTAATATTTCAAGCCTTTTATCCAAGTCTATGCCCTTATTAATAAGCTTCATAATTTTATTTGAGCCAGATTCCAGTCCCCATAAAACCATTTTTAGCCCGTATCTGTGCGCTTTATTTAAAATTTCATAGCTAAAAGCTGACTCTAAACGTGCATCCATAAAATAATTTACTTTTACATTTTCCATCTCAAGGGTATCTGAAAGCTCTTTTAAATAAGTTGGGCCTACTGATTCATCTATAAATTCAAACTTATCAATATTATATTTTTCTTTAATTTCTTTAAATTCGTCCACCAATTTTTGAGGATTTTTTACATTGTAATTTTGCCCAAAACCCTGATCGCAAAAACTGCATTTGCCCCAGTAGCAACCGCGAGATGACTGAAATGGCAGAATTATTTCAGGCGCAAAGTATTTGTCAAAATCGTAGTCATCAAGGCAAATATTTGCCATATCGTTGAGCTTTAGCGGTTCTTTTTTTGGGTTAACGATGATTTTCCCGTCTTTTGGATAAACAAGATTTGAAACATCTTCAATATTTATTTCGCCGTTAATGTGTCTTGCAAGCTCTACAACGGGTAGTTCGCCTTCTTCAACAAGTAAACTGTGACAGAATAGTTCAAAAAATTCAGGCTTATCTTTTAGGGCTTCAACTACTCTACCAAAGAAATTTCCGCCAATATTAATATGTGCATTTAGTGAATTTTTAAGCATATTTGCAAGAGTAAGCCCTGGGACAATTTGGCTTGATGAATTAATTGAAATGCCTACATATTTTGCATCAATCTTTTTAAATTCTTCGATTTTTGACTTGTAAAAGTCTATGAACATATTTGTGCTTTGGTCAAAAACGTAGTATTTTATTGTTTCGTAATTAAACCTAAAAAATGGGTTATTGTATGTGTCAAGACTGATTTTTGATGGGTAATAAGGTAGTGAAACAATCTCCAGTGCCTCGTCAATAATACTCATGGATTTAATTAAAATTTCAGGCTTATAAAACGCCTGCTTATCTTTTATTGCAGCTTTTGCCTCGTCTGCAAATTCTGCTATTTTTATTAGTTCAGAAGGTTTTTGGGTAATATACTCTTTAACTTTAGAATATTTCACCATTTTGTTTTGAATATCAAAGGGATATTCACTAAAATCTTTGTCTTTAGAATGGTATTTTGAAATTTCTTTTATCAGCTCATCTTGTCCTCTTATTGCTTTTTCAGCACTATCAAGGATATAATTTTTTGTTAAAATTTTATTGTAAAATTCTATATTTAAATCGCAAACTTTTGTTTCAAAACCTGCCTTTTTAAGCTGTGCGCTTAAAGAAGGTATTGCAAAATGTGGGCTTATTGGTGTCCATTGCGGAGGAAATAACATTAATACTTTCATTTTATTAGTATAGTGTTATAAATAATTAATAAAACCATACATTTAAGGTAGTTTTGTTACAAAATGTAAAGCAATGGTATCTAATTTCTAAATATTTGCTATTTTTTGCCGATAAAAATATTGAATGTAATATATTAGTTAAAGGAGTACACAAATGAGCACAGGCGGAATTGGAAAATCATACGATGAGTTCCTGCAAAGCATAAAAGCGAGAGGGCTTGGCACTACCGCTCTTGGTAATGGTGAGGCAAACTTTGCTGATTATGCAAATGCACTAAGCAGTGAATTAAAAGAAGAACTTTTGCAAAGTGTGGGTGATGAAGCAGGTGATGCACAGTTGCAAAGTAAGGTTGCTTCTTTATTCGGCGGCAAATCTGTAATGCAAAGTAATGAGATTATTAGCGCGGCGAGAAGTGCAGGTTTGCAATGCAGCGTAGAATATCGTTCAACATCTTATATTGTTGATAATAAATTTGACGGACATTATGACAAAGATGTAACAAACGGTTCTATTGCTATTTATACTTTTTCTGACGGTAATTCAACTATTAAAATTGCTGATGCCAATGGCAATGGTGCTTTGGAGGCTGAAGAAATTTTTCTGAATGAAATTCTGGGCGATGTTACAAATAGCATTGGTGCTTCTTCAGCTACTGGAGGCACCCAGGCAACTCAAGAAGGCACAAGTGCGCTAGATGTTGCAAAAATGCAACAGAATTTGTTATTGGAACAAATACAAAAAAGTAGAGCTAATCAAGAAGAAGCTGTAGAAAAACTTGAAGAATCAAGACAAAAAACTCAAGAGTTAATAGATAGTGCAAATGAAGACGGTTCTAAAGTTAAGAAAAAAGATGAAAGTGAAGAAGAAGAAAATTCAATAAGTCAGGCAAAATTTGAAAAACTTGTACTAAAAGAGGCTCTTTCTGGCTATAGTGGCAATGGTAGACCAAGTATTGAGGCAATTGAAAAGGCGGCAGATAAAATTAAATCAGAATATAATGTCGACTATGAAATGTCTGCTCAGGATGCTATTGCTTTATCTAAAGACTATTCTCGCGAAACTGATAAAATTGATTCAAAAAACAATAACAGTGAAAATCTTTTTGAAAGAGAATTACTCGAAGAAGATGATGAAATTTAGCAAATTAAACCCCGCAATTGCGGGGTTTAATTTTTTATGTACCTATTTTGTGAACTCTAACAAAATTTGTTCTTCCGGTAATAAGGTTTGGCGCAGAACCAGTAATTACAACGTAATCACCCTTGTTTAGTCCTGCCTCATTAATTAAAAACTCATCAATTTTTAAGAGGATGTCACCTGTTAAAACGCTGTCCCATTTTTTATGAAAAGGGTAAACGCCCCAATTTAGTGACATTTTGCGACAAGTTTCTTCTAAATCTGAAACTAAAATAATTGGTACTGAGGGTTTTAGTTTTGACATAAGGCGAGTTGAATATCCAAAATGCGAAAAGCTTAAAACTGCCTTAGCATTTACATATTTAAGCATTTTGTCTGCACCAAAAACAATTGCCTGTCTTGTAAGTGCCATATCCTCGGATACTTGAAAATCTTTGTCAAATTCATAAAATACACTATTTTCTGTGTATTGCGCAATTTGTGACATAGTCTGCACTGCTTTTATTGCAAATTTGCCAACAGATGTTTCGCCAGAGAGCATAACAGCGTCAGCACCATCTATTATTGCATTTGCAACATCTGATACTTCTGCGCGTGTTGGTATAGGTTCGTTTATCATAGATTCAAGCATTTGTGTTGCAACAATAACGGGTTTTTTCTGTTTGTTACATTCGCTAATTATCAATTTTTGACAAATTGGAACTTCGACAGGTGATAGTTCAATTCCTAAATCACCGCGCGCAACCATAATACAATCTGCAGCAGAGATTATTTCTGTTAAATTCTCAATTGCTTGCGGTTTTTCTAGCTTTGCAATGACCGGAATATTAGAATTAAAATTATTTATATATTTTTTTGCAAGCAAGACATCTTCTTTTTGTCTTACAAAAGAAAGTGCTATATAATCTGCTTTCATTTCTATTGCAAATTTAATGTATTCGACATCTTTTTCGGTTACAGCGTCCAAACTTGCTGTTGAACCGGGGATATTTAAGCCTTTTCTTGATTTTAAAATTCCACCGTTCGTTATTGTTGCGTAGACTTTATCCCCTTCAACCTTATCAACGGTTGCTGCAATTTTGCCATCATCCAGTAAAATTTTGCTGTCTTTTTTTACATCGTCTGTAATTCCTTGATAATCAACAGGGATAATGTTTTCGTCCTCTTGATTTTGCATATGCGAAAACACAACTTGCTCGCCATTTTTAAGTTCTATTTCTTTAATTAAATTTCCTACCCTTATTTTTGGCCCTTGTAAATCTACCATTATGGCACAATATACATCAAGTTCTTGAGATACTTCTCTTATCAAGTTAAACTTTTCCCTGTGATCTTCCATAGTGCCATGCGATGTATTAAGCCTAAAAACATTTGCCCCTGCTTTTAAAAGTTCTTTAATTGATTCTTTTGTATCCACTGCAGGGCCAATAGTTGCAACTATTTTTGTACGTTTTATAAAACTTTTTTTCATATTTTCTCCATTTTTAAAAATTACGCTTATGATATTACCACAAACATTTTAATTGTTGTAGAATATAAAAGGATAGTTAGTTTTGGCACAGTTAATGAAAGATATTAAAATTTACTTTTGCGATTTTTGGAGAGGTCATAGTCTAGAAAATGATTTCTTTTTAAATCTTTTAAAAGATAAATATAATTTTATAATTGATAAAAAAAATCCTGACTTTGTCATTTGTTCTTGTTATGGCAATGAATATAAAAAATATAACTGTCCAAGAATTTTTTACTGTGGCGAAAATATTACACCTGATTTTAATGTTTATGATTATGCAATAAGTTTTGACTACCTTGATTTTGGCAAAAGGTATTTAAGAGTACCTATTTACCATTTTTTAAATAAGTTAAGAAAAAAAGTCGATTTACCAAAATATCCTCAAAAAAGAGAATTTTGCAGTTTTTTGTATTCAAATGGCGCTTATGCTGATGAAATTAGGGTTGAGTTTTTTAAATTACTTTCAAAATATAAAAAAATCAATTCTTCAGGCAGGCTTTTAAACAATACTGGTGTTTTTGTAAAAGATAAAATTGAATACTTGGATAATTTTAAGTTTACTATTGCCTTTGAAAATTCATCAAATGAGGGCTATGTTACAGAGAAAATTTCTGACGCATTTTGCGCGGGAACAATTCCTGTATATTGGGGTGATCCTCTTGCGGTAGAAGAATTTAACCCTGAGGCTTTTATTTTTGTGAATAATTTCAAAAGTTTAGATGATGCTGTTCAAAAGGTTATTGAAATTGATAACAACGATGAACTTTATTTAAAGATGCTAAACGCTCCCAAGGTTTTAAATGAAAAAATGTATGATGAAAAAATCATTTTATTTTTTGAAAATATTTTTGAAAATAAAGGAAAAATTTTAAGAAAAGATATTAATAAGGGCTGGGATAAAAATGGCAATTTTTTCCTGTATTCAAAATTTAAACGTGGAATTTTAAAGAAAATAAAGGAATTATTTTAAAGCTATTTGTTCCTTTGCTTTTGTTATATCTTTAATTAATTGTTCTTTAAACTCTTGTCTGTAAAGGTATCCAAGGTGAGAGCCTCTGTCAAAAAGTATAAGGTTTTTGCCTGCGTATTGCCTTAAATCTTTTAATTGGTTTTGATTTACAAGATAATCATCAATGGAGTGATAAATTTTATAATTATCATTGTTTTGTAAATAACTGCTAATAGAGTGCAGGCTTGTTATATAGCTTAATTCTTCCTTTGTATATTGGTTTTTTGGAATTACATATTTTTCTACATAATCTTGATAGCCCATGTTGTTTATTGTGTCATAAATATCTGTTTTCTTTGATGTTTTGGTATCTTCTATGGTAAAAATTAAATCTGATAATTTTTGCCTTAAAACAAAACAAGTAATAAGCCTTGCCTCGTCCTCACTAAAAGGGAGCATGTCGAGTTTAAAATCTTCCTCATTTTCGTTTTTTTGTTGTGTTAGCTGAATTATCTTAGATGCACTCAGCGCAACGCGTTTTTTAATATCTACAGGGTTTTTGCTCCAACTGTCATTATTTTTATCTATTACACTTACTGCATAAAGTAGTTCTACAGGCGGGTTTATTGAAATGTAGTTTGAAATATTTAAAGTATTTTCTTTTGATTCCATATCTGCAAGAAATAAAGTAGCCATTGCTCCAAAGGATGTCCCTATGACACTTTTATCGCTAAATTTGCAATCGTATTTGCTTTCAAGCTTATCGATAATTTTTCCTGTAATTTTTCTTACATAAGCAATATCTTGTGTTGGTATTCCTGGAATATGTCCTTTTGGTAAACTTTTTAAAAATTCCCAGTGAAAATGACTTCCCTCAATTATTACGGAATATCCTCTATCGTAAAACATTTTTGCAAAAACTACGCTGTGGTGAGAGGTTACACCTTCCCCAATCGATGGGAAAAGTATAACTAAGGGCGAGTTTTTCTCTTTTTGTAGTATGTATTTAAAAGTGTAATCCTCGCTATTTGAGTCTATACTTACTGTTGATGTTTTTATTTTTTTGCCAAATGACTTGTTCCAAATGGAAAGTTCGCTCCAGATGGATTTGTTTGCTAAGCCCTCTGTTGTAAAAAGTGCAGTTCTCATAGCATCGGTCACTGGGCATTGTGGTTTATAATCTTTTAAAATAATATCAGGGACGAGGTGTTTATTTGTCAAATCCAAATTATTATCCTCAATTTTATCAAACCAGGCATACCCTTTTATGGTGTCATCTACGGTTAAGTTTTCGCTTGTATTTTTTTCATCTCCAACATTTACGGCTAAACCTGTTTTATCTTCTTTTAGGATTTGTTTGCACTCTTTTAGTGCAAGCTCAAGTATTTCTTTTCTGTCATAGTTATTTTCTTTAATATACCTTTCAAGTCCCCAAAGTTTTTTTGCAATATCATACGGGTCTGCAAAATTTGACTCAACCATTTTAATTACAGGTTGTGCGTATGCTGTTCTATTTATTAGCAATCCTGCTTTTATTGCAGCGGTTACGGGTGAACCTATGTACATAGAAGGATCAAGCGGACATTCAATTAATGAACCTAATACTGAGCGCGGTGATGTTGAATTTATGAAAGGCAGTACTAAATAAGGGCCTTGTTTTATTTTGCATTTTGCAAGCCCTTGGGCAACGTCCTCTCTATATGGTTCAAGTTTAAAAAGTTTATAAGCAGGGTCATATAGTCCACCTAGCCCAATTGTTGTATTTGTTATAAACCTGAGTGTTTCATGTCCTGATGCTTTAAAATCCCTTTGTAAAAGCGTGCTTACCAGTCTTTTTGGGTATTCAATATTAGTGTACGCGCTTTGTATTCTATCCATACCATATTTTGGCATAATGGATGCCCAGACGGTATGGATTGGCTTTAGTGCATATTTGTTAAATTTCAAGTTAAAGTTAAACATTTTCCTGTTAAATCCTTCAAACTTGTCATTTCCGACAAATTCATAAGAATAATCAGGATATTTTGTTACAGGAGTTGTTGCAACAGTCTTTTTTGCATATGCACTTGTACATAAAATAATGGTTGTAAGTGCGCATAGCGCAAGGTTTTTATAAAATTTCATTTATCCTCTAGTCCTCTATAAAATCAATGCTTAATTTTACGTATATGAAAAATAAAATATATTACTCTTTGGGCTATGCTAATGTATCAAATTAAAAATTTTTGTATTATAATTTTGCAGGATATAAGAATTTACGAGGGTGAAATGAATATAAACGAGAATTATTTAAATCTTGAGCAAAGCTATTTGTTTTCAACTGTGGCAAGAAAAGTAAATGAATTTGCAAAAAATAATCCTGATAAAAAAATCATAAGATTGGGTATAGGTGATGTTACACTGCCACTTTGTAAGGCTGTAATTGATGCCATGCACAAAGCAGTTGACGAGATGGCAAAACAAGAAACCTTTAGAGGTTACGGGCCTGAGCAAGGGTATGATTTTTTGCAAAATGCGGTAAAAAATTATTATAAAAAAAGAAGTGTTGAACTTGAAATCAGCGAGATTTTTATATCTGACGGAGCAAAAAGCGATTTAGGAAATATTTTGGATTTATTTTCAAAAGACAACACTGTGCTTGTGCCTGATCCTGTTTATCCTGTTTATGTTGATACAAATATTATGGCAGGTAGAAAAGTTGTTTTTGCTAATGCTAACGGGGAAAACGGATTTTTACCAATGCCTGATTTAAGCCAAAAAGTTGATATTATCTACATTTGTTCTCCAAATAACCCTACAGGCGCTGTTTACAATAAAGAACAGCTTAAACAGTGGGTTGATTACGCTAAATCAATAAATGCAATTATTCTTTTTGATGCTGCGTATGAGTGTTTTGTGTCTGATGAAAACTTGCCAAAGAGTATTTATGAAATTGATGGAGCTAAGGATTGCGCTATAGAATTTTGTTCTTTATCTAAAACAGCAGGCTTTACAGGTACAAGGTGTGGTTATACAATTGTTCCTGAAAACCTTGATAAGTTAAATAAATTCTGGTTAAGACGTCAGACAACAAAATTCAATGGTGTTCCTTATATCATACAAAGAGGAGCTGAGGCTGTATTTAGTGACAATGGGCAAAAAGAAATTAAAGAAAACATTGAATACTATAAGGAAAACGCAAAAACAATTTCTCAAACATTGGATGAGTGCGGTATATGGTATACAGGCGGTAAACATTCCCCTTATATTTGGTTAAAATGCCCTAACAACATGACTTCTTGGGAATTTTTTGACTATCTTTTAGAAAATATTCAAGTAGTAGGTACCCCAGGCTCAGGCTTTGGTAAAAACGGTGAAGGCTACTTTAGATTAACCTCTTTTGGCTCAAAAGAAAATACTATTGAGGCTATGAAAAGATTTAAAACTCTTTTTAAAAAATAATTTTTAATTTTTAATTTTGTCAATTTTTCCCTCTTGTTTGTTTTTATTATTTTATAGAGGAACAGGAGGGAATTTTGATAGGAAAATATCATACTTCCATTACTAACAAGGCTTTGGGAGACAAGCTTAACGGATATGCAACAAATTATGTTGATAAAGGAAATACTGACTCTGATAAATTGCGAGATAAAATTGCAGGAATAAGTGATGGCTATGACTTGAGCGCTCAACATTTCAACAAAACATCACTGGAAAATTGTGAAAAGTTTTTGAAAGATGCTCAAGAAGTTGTTGTTGATGATTTTATTCAGGCGGCAAATTCTAATGGAGATGACGAGTATTACGAGCAGGCATTTTATGATTTAGGAAGGCTTGTACATAATATTCAGGATTTTTATTCTCATACAAACTGGATTAATTATAATAACGAGGAGCTTTGGAATGAAGATGTCAAGAAGCCTAATCTTGAAAAAAATCAAGAATTAAAGACAGGCAATTATACTGCTTTTTCGCAGTATATAGATAAAATTAACCCTTTTTATATATATGATTTGTCATCAAACTATGATTTTTATTATGAAAGTGATGTCGACATGTCGCATTACGGTTTAAATAAGGATGAGCCTAATACTATTGCAGATAGGCTCTATGAAGACAAATATGGCGTTTCAGGTTTTACTAAAGCGGCAGATTTGGCTAGATCGCATACTCTTAAAAAATGGGATGATATAGACGCTATCTTGCAAGAAGAACTCGACAAAGATGTCTATGAAGATATGGTTGATGAGATTTCAAGCTTTGATTCGACTCAAGAAAATTTTGATGAAAATATTGATAAATACAGAGAAAATTTTAATTCAGACATGAAAGAATTAAAATAAAATTCTGCTCTGTTGTCCAATTTAAATTACAAGTTTGCTCAATATCATAAATAAATGAGGTTGAGGTTACTTATTATTTTTATATTTATTTTTTGTGCACCAAAAGTTTTGGCAAATAATATTTATGTGGAAAATTTCGACCAGTTAATACAGTCGGGCTCGCAAAGTGTTAGCGGTGACACAATAACTATAATTAATAATTTAGTTTCTGATGAGTCTATTAGTAATAGTTTTTATACAAAAGATGTTTTTTTTCAAGGGAATAACCACAGCATTAACGGCGGTAATACTTTTGGTGGCTTTGTTTTAAGTCAGGGAAGTAATTTTAATTTGCTTAATATTAATAATTGCAAAGGACAAATTTATAATAACTCATATTTTGCAGGTGCTATTTTTAACACCGGCGGAACTTCTCTAATACAAAGTTCTGCTTTTAATAATAACTATGTTGATGCATCAGGTTTTAATTATGCAGTCGCAGGTGCTATCTATAATACAAACAGTGGTAATATTAATATAAACTCCTCGCTGTTTTACGATAATTATGCCCATGGGGCTAGTGCGCAAGGTGGTGCACTTGGTAACGATACAGGTAACGTTAATATTAATGATTCTGTTTTTAGCGATAATTATACACTGGGTTCTGCTATTTCATACGGTGGGGCTTTTTATAATGGGATAGGGACAAATGCAAATATTAAAAATTCTCTTTTTAATAATAACTATGCTGAAGCGTCGGACAGAAATGCTTATTTGTATGGCGGTAGCATATATAACACTGGAAATTTGAGTATTGATAACAGTTATTTTTTAAATAACCATATTACTGGTGGTACAAGTTCATTTTCATATGGTGGGGCTATTCACAACAATTCAAATCTAACTATAACAAATAGTATTTTTAATAACAATTACATTAATTCTGATGTTGATACTTCCGGTGGCGCTCTTTATAACTACCTAAACGGTAATGTTACGATAGAAAATTCTACATTTGAAAATAATTATATTTCTGCTCAAAACAGCAGGGGCGGTGCTATAGGTAACGAGGGTGTAATTACAATTATTAATTCTACATTTAAAAACAATAATGACACAAACGGGTTAAACGATATTTTTAGCAACAATACAATAAATTTTGCAGGCAGTGGCACAACAAATATACTAAGTGGCATAAGGGGTAGTGGTGTAATTAACAAATACGACAGTGGTGTTTTAAATTTAGGTGGCAACAACTCTAATTACACCGGTACATTTAATTTTCAAGACGGCACTGTAAACTTGCTTGCTGATAGCCAATACTTTAGTGCAAGTGCAACAAGTTTTTCAAATGGCGTAAATTTTAATATGCAAAATGGCTGGATAGATAATGTGAATTTTGGCGCAATGACTCTTTCGGGCAGGTCAAATGTTTATCCTGATGTTAATTTTTACGCAAATAAAATGGACGCTATAAGTGCTGCAAGTTTAAACGCCAGTGGCAGTATATATGTTCCTAATTTAGCTCTCTATGGCGTACCTCAGGCAAACTACATTTCATTACCTTTTGCGGATTCTGTTTTAAAAAATTCAGTAGAATATATTCCAAGGTTGCTTGAAACGCCAATTTATAATTATATGTCTTCTTATGATTCGCAAAACGGACATTTTAACTTTATTAGAAATGGCTTTAATGCAGGCATACTCTCCTCGGAAGTTGCAACACAGCTTTCAGGTTATCTTGTTCAAATTGACACTTATAACAATGTTTTCTCAAACCTTGATATGGTTATGGTTTTAGGTGACAAAGAAAAAGTTGCACTCGACTTTAAAGATAAAATTGCATATTCCGGGCAAGATACTTTTGGTTTTGTTAATCCGCAAATACCTGAGGCAAATAAGGGAATTTGGTTTAAACCGTTCTCAACTTTTGAAAATGTGCCTTTAAAAAATGGCCCTGAAGTGTCAAATGTGGGCTATGGCGCAATTATAGGTGGCGAAAGTCCTTTATTGAGTTTAAAGAAAGGTTGGAGATTTTTATATGGCGGATACGCCTCTTATAACGGTTCTCATCAGGCATATGATGGTATTGGGATATATAATAACGGCGGACTTTTAGGGGCGACAGCTGCATTTTATAAAGGTAAATTTTTCTCACTTTGGAGCGCAAGTGTTGGCGCAAACTCTGCAAAAGCGCATACAAACTTTGGGGCTGATAATTTTACTATGTTAAGCGCAGGTGTTGCTCAAAAGTCAGGATTTAATTTGCCTGTATTTAAAAATAAGCTTATAATTCAACCAAATGTAATGCTCTCATATGTTTTTGTAAATACTTTTGATTATACAAACTCATCAGGTGTATGTATTAATGCAAAACCTTTAAATGTGATTCACATTGAACCACAGATAAAATTTGTAGGAAATTTTAAAAATTTATTCCAACCATATGCTGCAGTGTCTGTTGCATGGAATATAATGGATGATACAAGATTTAGAGCAAATGATGTTTATTTGCCTGAATTGTCTGTAAAACCTTATGCAAGATATGGTATAGGTGTTCAAAAACGCTCGGGCGAAACTTTTACAGGATTTTTGCAAGCATATTTTACAAATGGCGGTAGAAATGGTATTGGATTGCAGTGTGGTTTAAGGTGGGCACTAGGTAAAAAGTCAAAATCTTCAAAACAATCAACTGGAACAATTTGTTCACTACCAAAGGCTAAAATTGTTTTAAATAATATAAAGCCTCTTAAAGATTCTTTATTTGAATAGCAATTATTAATTATCATTGGTTTTGTATGTTTGTATTGGTAATAGCGTATATTAAGTTTGGAATTAATTAATAAGCGGATAAAACCCCTACCTCATATGAAAATTTCACCAGTTAGTTTTAATATCAAAAATTGCAGCAAAACAAATAGTACACCTGTAATAAAATGTTTTACAAACACTGATGTACCATCTTTTATTGGTGCAAGCAATCTTTCAAATATTAACAGGGCTATGTTGTGTAACAGTATTTCTTTTGGAAATAATATTGAAATTTTCAATATGATGAAAAAAGAAAAGGATTATGAAAAGTTACTGGAGCTTTTTCATAAATTGACTAAAAAAGCTCAAGATAATGTTTTAAATATGATTAATCATCCTGAATTAACTAAGGATGGTAAACCGCTTTTAACCCTTGAAAGTTATTTACCAGCTTGTATTAAAGAGGATATGCTTTTTAGAAGATCTCCTGATACTTTGGTAAAAAATATAGTGGATCTTGTCAATCATCCTGCCCTAACTAAAGATGGTGAGCCACTTTTTACTATTGAAAAGTATTTGCAGGCATGTTTAAGGCAACCTACATTACCTTTGCGCTCTGCTGATACTTTAATAGGTTGCATGTCAGGTGTTGTGAACCATAAAAATTTAAGAGATGCTGATAATTTTCCAATTTTATCGCTTCAAACATATGCACTAAAATGTCTAAATTGTCCTCCACTGTTTTATCAACAACCAGAAAGTGTTGTTAGCAAAATCACCGGAGTTATTAGCAGTGATGATTTGAAAGACGAATATGGCAGAGCCCTTTTGTCACTTAAAAAATATCTTGCTGTTTGTACAAGTCACCCTCCGCTTTTTTGCCAACTCCCCTCAACTGTTGTCCCGCACATAAAAGCTTTGATGTTTGTAAATAAGGATAGGATGTACTTTAGGGAACAACCAAAAATTATTAATACCGATGATGTTATTGAACAGGCTCTTAAATCTCCGCTTTTAATTAGCTGTACAAATAAGCTTAACTACTCTTATCTTTTAAGAGAAAAAATGTTTCCTGACGGTTACGTTTACGGCGTAAACGGAAATACAAAGGTTTTGCAGAAATTAAAAGCATATTTATCAAAACATCCTGATAAAAGGTTTGATTTTAAAATAATAAAAGATGAAATGAGTGACGATTTTATCGAGTTTGCAAATAAATTTGGCAAAGAAGCAACAGGTCATGATAATGTGTTTAATATAACTTGCGTAAATATTTAAGGTTAATAATTAAAGCGTGTTATAGCTTCATCTGTTTTGTTATCAATTATTACCATTGCGCCTGCGTCTATGCATATTCTTTTTCCATCTGCTATTTTAAAATTATCTCTATGATCATCAAGTATTTTAAATCTATAATCTGCTGCGTTGTCCACTTTTTTAGTTGTTTCGGGGATGGTGTCTTGTCTAAGATATTGAGTAACCATAAATCCATCATTTTTTCCTTTTGTGCCAATCCTTCCAAAATAAAATTTTACAAAATCATCGCAGTGTGAATTTGCAAAAAGTAAATTTTGTATTTCAATGCTTTGTCCGTGTTTATTTTCTATGTTTGGCATAAATATGTCATTAGTATCTTGTTTGCCCTTGCGAAACAATTTTAGACATACATCCTTTGCGTCATAGATAGAAATTTTATAGACTACCCCGTATGTGCCTGAGTTGAGTTCTTCTACTGTTGCATCTGTGTCAAATATGTTGCTAAGTTCTCTTTCAAATATATCTATATCTTGGGAATTCTTGAATTTGTCAATGGCTGCTATAATTTGTTTCTGGGCTTTTTTAATATTAGTTTTGCCTAAAATTTCCTTCCAGTCTTTAGGCAACTCTCCTACTTCTCTTGAGGTTGCAGGATGAGTTGTGCGAATTTCATTAATTTTATTTGCATCTAAAAAATTTTCCCTTAGATATTGTGTTAAGTTGTTGCAATAAGTTAAATTCTCTCTATTGAAATCAAGTTTCTTTTCTTTGTAATAGTGTTCCACAAATTCTAATTTTTGCTTTGGGGTGAAGTTTTTCATCTCAGGTACTTGCTCTTGCAGTTGCCTATAATTTATCATATTTTTGTATAAGCAAAAGTCTTCTATATCAATATTTTGGTTTCTTAGTAAAAATTTTAAAAGAGATGTAAAGCTTGTGTTTTCAAAACCATTTTTCATTAAGTATGTAGCTTGATTAAATTCCTTATCATCTAATTGTAAATAAAAGAAATCAGGTAAGCTGTTGCCGTCGATTTTGTTATACTGTATTAGTTCTTTTATTTTTTCATTATCCAGCAATTCTTCTAATTCTTTATATCTGTATGAGTAAACCCCTGCAAATCTACTTAGAGTATCAAAATTAATTTTTTTATCTTTAATCAATTTTTTTATTTGCCATTTGTTTAAAAGATTGTCAAATTGCTCTAATTCGTTTGAGTTTAGTTCGCAAATTATTCCTAGTTTTTGTTTTGTAATTTCACCTTCTTCTACAAATTTTTCAAAAGCTTTATTTTGAAATAGTTTATAAAGTGAAGTAAACGCATCTTTATCTAAACCCGAAAAATATAACAAATGAGAGCCGCGCAATTGCTTGTTTTCTATCAGCCTTTGTATGCTTGAGTTGTTTAGTAATGCTAGTGTTTTATAAAAACATTCTTTTTGCGCTAAAACTTCTATGCCCTGGGGGAGTAAGTTATTATTTTTTGTAAGTTGTTGTACTTGTGCGTCATTTTTTAAATATTGTATTCTTGAATAAGTAGTGCAGAACTTTGGTAAAAAATCAGTCAGGCTTGCGCCAAAACTTATATTATTTTTTGCGCCAAGGCTACATAAGGCCTGCGCCTTTATTGCTTTAGCTGCTTCAGGCGTAAAGCTGTTTTGTTCAGTATTTTGCTGTGCTAAGTGCTGAGCAAAATTTATAGCTTTGTCTTTTTGGTATGATATTATGGGGTTTGCGTTGTTAATGCTTATTATTTTCATTTTTAATTTTATTGCATCCTGTACTAGTGCAACGTTTAAAAATATAAAAATTTGCCTGCTGTGAAAGTTTTTGTATAAGTGATAATTATTGGTGTAAAATGTTGGTATGCTTGAAAAGAAATTTGAAATTGTATCTAACCATAAACCTGCTGGCGATCAGCCATATGCTATACAATCGCTGGTGGATGGAATTAACCATGGGTTTGAAAATCAAACATTGCTTGGTGTTACAGGTAGTGGTAAAACTTTTACCATTGCGAATGTTATTGAAAAAGTCCAAAAGCCAACTCTTGTGATTGCGCACAATAAAACTCTTGCAGCTCAACTTTATAATGAATTTAGAGAGCTTTTTCCAAATAATGCCGTTGAATATTTTATAAGCTATTATGATTATTATCAACCAGAGGCATACATTCCAAGAACTGACACATACATTGAAAAATCGGCAACAATTAATGATGAAATTGATAGACTCAGGCACAATACTACACGCAGTTTGTATGAAAGAAATGATGTAATTGTTGTAGCGTCTGTTAGTTGTATTTATGGTTTGGGTTTACCTGAAAACTACTTTAGAGGCTCTATTACTTTAAAAGTCGGGCAAGAAATTTCTCGTCAAGAACTTTTAACTCACCTTGTAACTACAAGATATGAAAGAAATGACGTTGAATTAAAACGTGCAACTTTCAGAGCCCGCGGTGACATCGTCGAAATTATGCCAAGTTATGAAAAAATAATTACCAGGATTTATTTTTTTGGCGACGAGATTGAAAAAATTTCAAGAATTGACTCTGTTACAGGTGAGGTTCTAGAGAATGTTTCTGAAACGGTTATATATCCTGCTGTGCACTATCTTGCATATGATGATGATTTAGATGAAACAATTCGACTTATTAATTTGGAATTAAGGCAAAGGCTAAATGAATTGCACGCACAAAATAAGCTGGTTGAGGCGCAACGTCTTGAACAAAGGGTTCACTATGATATGGAAATGATTAAAGAAATGGGCTACTGCTCTGGCATTGAAAATTACTCAAGAATAATTGAGCGTCGTGCTCCAGGGACTGCTCCTGCTACATTGCTTGATTATTTTCCTAAAGATTTTCTTGTGGTTATTGATGAATCACACGTAACTCTGCCACAACTTAAGGGAATGTACTTTGGTGATAAATCAAGAAAAGAAGTGCTTGTTGATTATGGTTTTAGACTTCCTTGTGCAAAAGACAACCGTCCTTTAACTTTTGATGAGTTCTGGGGTAAAATTGGGCAGAAAATTTTTATTTCAGCGACTCCTGCAGATTTTGAACGTAATAATTCAGATCAAATTGTTGAGCAAATTATCCGCCCTACGGGACTTTTAGACCCTGAAATTGATGTTCGTCCGACTGAGGGTCAAGTGCAAAATCTTATGTTGGAAATTAAAAAAGTTGCCGATAAAAAAGAGCGTATTCTTGTAACTACTTTAACAAAAAAAATGGCGGAAGATTTGACTCAATACCTTTTGCAGCAGGGGATAAGGGTAAGGTATTTACACAGTGGTGTGCAATCACTTGAGCGTGTTGAAATTTTAAGGGATTTAAGGCTGGGCGAGTTTGACGTTTTGGTAGGTGTAAATCTTTTAAGAGAAGGGCTTGATATACCTGAAGTATCTCTTGTTGCAATTATGGATGCAGATAAGGAAGGCTTTTTAAGGTGTGAAACGTCTTTAATCCAAACAATAGGCAGAAGTGCAAGAAACGCTGCAGGGCATGTTATTATGTATGCTGATAAAATAACTGATTCTATGCGCCTTGCGATTGATGAAACAAACAGGCGTAGAAAATTGCAAATTGCCTTTAATAAAGAGCATAATATTGTGCCAAAGACAATTAAGAAATCTATTGAGAATAATTTGCTAAGCCTTGTTGCAAGCTATAGGAGTTTAGAGGATATTGTAGCCGAGCAAATGAGCGAATTTAATGTTGACAAAAAAGACTTGCCAAAACTATTAAACAAGCTTGAAAAAGATATGCATAAGGCTGCAAAATTGCTTGATTTTGAGCGTGCTGCCCAAATACGTGATCAAATTAAAAAGTTAAGAGATTTAGTATAATTAAAGCCTCCAATTGGAGGCTTTAAAATTAGTTATTTTTTAGAGTCTCCAAGACTTCGCTTAAACAGTCAAAAAGCTCTGATCGTTCTATTTCATTTAGTTCAAACAAAGGTCGTCTTACGTAATTTTCAATCAGTTTCAACCTTGAAAGAACCGCCTTAACAGGCACAGGATTGGGTGCCATAAATAGTTTTTTAAACAATGGAAAAAGCATTTGATGCATGTTTCTTGCAGCTTTTACCTGACCTGATTTGTAGTTGTGAATCATGGATTTAATTTCTTCACCCACAACATGAGATGCTACAGAAATTACACCATGCGCTCCTAAAGACAGCATAGGGAGTGTTAAACTGTCATCGCCACAATATATTGCAAAGTCTTTAGGACATTGAGCTTTAAGCTCTGATATCAGGTCTAAATCAGAATTGGACTGTTTCAGTGCAACAATGTTTGAATATTCCTTTGCAAGAAAAGCGACTGTCTGAGGCAACATATTTACACCCGTGCGAGATGGTATGTTGTATAAAATTATTGGCAAGTTTGTACTTTTTGCAATTGCACCAAAGTGTTCAATCATGCCTTGTTGGTTGGGTTTGTTGTAGTATGGCACAACTGATAAAATAGCATCAGCACCAAGACTTTCAACTTTTTTTGTAACATCAACAGCTGTTCTTGTAGAGTTAGAGCCTGCACCCATTATTACTTTTGCGCTTCCGCTTACAGTTCCTTTAACAGCATATAAGAGTTCATATTCTTCCTCATGTGTTAGGGTTGGACTTTCACCTGTTGTGCCTGCTACCAATATCGCATCTGAACCTGTGTTGACAAGATGTTTTGTAAGCCTTTCAACTGCAGGGTAATCTATTTCGCGTTTTTCGTTAAACGGTGTTACCATTGCCGTTATAACTTCGCCCGCATCATATCTGATTGTCATACTTCTTCTCCTTAATAAAGACCCATCTCAATTACTTTTTGAGCCAGTCTTACAGTGTTTAATGCTGCACCTATTCTCAAATTATCCGCTACACAGAAAAAGTCAATACCATTGTCAAATGCTATCGATTTTCTTATTCTGCCTACAAATACAGGGTCTTTTCCTGCTGCATCTTTTGGTGTCGGGTAAGCGTAATGTTCAGGATCATCTATAACATTTACGCCGTATGCATTTTTTAATATTTCCCTTGTTTTATCAGCGTCAATTGGTTTTTCAAATTCAATACTTACTGCTTCAGAGTGACCAATGTATACAGGGACTCTTACGGCAGTACAAGAAATTGGTACAGATTTATCTAAATGTAGGATTTTTCTTGTTTCGTTTGTTACTTTCATTTCTTCTTTTGTGTAGCCATTTTCAGTAAATACATCAATTTGCGGAATGACATTAAAGCCGATTTCATGTTTAAATGCTTTACTGTCATATGGCATGCCAATTAAGTTTGTTTTTGTATTGTCTGTTAATTCTTCAATAGCTGCAAGCCCTGCACCTGATACAGCTTGATATGTTGATACAATCAACCTTTTGATATTTGCATAGTCATGAAGTGGTTTTAGCGCAAGCATTAATTGTGAAGTTGAACAGTTCGGGTTTGCAATAATGCCTTTGTGTTTTCTTAAATCTTCGTCATTGACTCCTGCTATAACAAGCGGTACATCTTCTTCCATACGAAATGCGCTTGAATTATCAATGTAAACTGCACCTCTTTTAACTGCTTCAGGCGCAAGAGCAAGACTTGTTGAGCCGCCAGCGGAAGCTAAAACTACATTTACACCTTCAAAAACATCTGGTGTTGCTTCAATAATAGTATATTCCTTACCCTTAAATTCTATTTTATTACCCGCAGAACGCTTGGAAGCAAGAAATTTTATATCATTAAATTCAATATTACTTTCAGCAAGTATTCCTAAAATTTCTCTACCTACTACGCCTGATGCGCCAAGTACTGCAATGTTGGGTTTTTTGTTTGTCATAAAATGTTCTCCAATCCATATGTGAAATTATTATTTTTAGCAACGTGTTTTACGGCCATTAAAACGCCGTCCATGTAGCACTCTCGATTTATTGAATCGTGTCTTATTTTAAGTGTTTGCCCCATTGAGCCAAAAATTACTTCTTGTGATGCTACAAACCCCGGCATTCTAACTGAGTGGATGTTGATTTGTGCTTTTTCAAAGTTACCGCCTCGTGAGCCTTTTATTAGTTCTTTTTCTTCAACATTTCCTTCTTTAAAGTTGGAATTAACTTGTGCCATCAGTTCTGCTGTTTTTATTGCAGTTCCTGAAGGCGCGTCTTTCTTTTGATTATGATGAAATTCAATAATTTCTGCGTTGTTAAAATATTTTGCAGCAAGTTGCGCAAATTTCATCATAAGTACTGCACCTGTTGAAAAATTTGGTGCAATAAAACAACCTGTATTTTTTTCTTTTGTTAATTTTTCTATTTGAGAAAGTTGTTCTGAGCTTAGACCTGTTGTACCAATAACGGATTTTACGCCTAAATCTAAATAAGTTTTTATGTTTTCAAAAATAATATCAGGTTGTGTAAAGTCAATTACAACATCAGGTTTTTTAAGTTCAAAAGCTTTTTTAATATCACCCTCTATTGCAATATCATTGTGAACATTAAAGCCTAAATTAAACTTATCAATTGCGCAAACAAGTTCACAGTCGTTATCTGCAATAACAGCTTTTACAACCTCTTGTCCCATTTTACCCAGTGCCCCTGTAACCGCAATTTTAATTGTCATATTACTCTCCGTTAAATGTTGTATTTTTTGCTAAAAAATTATCCCACAAATTGCTCATAATTTCAATAAACTTAACAATTTTCATATTTTTAAAACTTTACATAAATGGTTATTTATATTGACATTCTTGCATTTTTGGCTCATAATACTTGCGTCGTAAGTATGTAAAATACGGGTTGATTAAAAGAATAGGAGAACCGATGGAAAAGATTAAAAAACTTTTTGCAGCTTCCGTTATGGTACTTGCTCTAAGTGCAACTGCTGTATTTGCAGGCCCATGTAAGGAAGGTCAAATCGAAGGTTATGCGCACCCAACATTGTTCAATGCTGAAGCGCAAACTTATGTAGATGGCAACAAGGTTTATCAAACTGGCGGTAAAATCTACAAAACAAAAAACAGAATCGGTATTAAAAACAAAGATTCAGTTTACGTTGACTCTTGGGCAAGAGATGTTCTTTCATTAATTAAAGAAAGAAGTGGCGGGGAATTATTTAATCCTAAAATGCCTATCTTGCGTTCTGAAATGGCAGTTGTATTGTCAGAAGGTTTTGATGTTAAACCTGTTGGAAAAACAAAAAAATACTCTGACGTTGCTCAAAATTACTGGGCAAATGAGTGGATTGCAAGAGCAACTAACGCTGGTGTTATGATAGGTTATCCTGATAAAACATTTAAACCAGATCAACCTATAACAAAAGCAGAAGTTTTTGCTGTAGTTGCTCAATTAATCGATGTTCCAACAGATAAAAGCCTTTTAGTTCCTGAATTCAACGGAAAAACAATTGAATACATTCCTTCTTGGGCAATTGCTGCTACGAAAGAAGTTGTTAACTCTGAATTATTAGATCAAGTTCCTGATCCTAAAAGAGTTAATGATGATATGTATTTGTCAAAAGAACAAGTTGCTTATTTAATTGGTACACTTAGAACAAATTTTGCTACAGCAAACGGTAAAATTGCAAAAGATAAATTTGCTCCTGATTGCGTAAAATCATACAAACCTGTTTATTTGAATGTAAAACTTTGCGACAGAATCAGTGCTAAAACTTCTAATATTGGACAAAAATTTGCTGCGGTAACGACTAAAGAAGTTGAAATTAACAATAATGTTTTCCCAGCTGGTTCAAAAGTAAAAGGTGAAGTTGTAGCGGTTAAACGTCCTGGACTTAAAAACCCTGGATTCATCAAAGTTAAATTCTTAGAAATTAAAAATGGCGACTGTGTTGTAGAATTCCCTAAAAACATTACGGAAGCTCAAGCAAACGAAATTAAAAATCCTAACTTCATCGCAAGATTGTTTGGTGCGCCATTCTCTGCTGCAGCTAGAATCGTTGGTGTTTCTGGTAGAACAGTTGGTACTGGTGTAAATATTGCTGCAAACGGTGTTGAAGAAATCGGTGATGAAGTTTCTGATGCTTTTGTTGATACACTATGCTTGCAACCTGTTGCTGGTGTTAAGAGATTTGGCAGCTCATTTATTACACTTGGCAAAGGTATTTTTGATACTTGCAAAAACATCATTGGCGGTGTTTTTGGTGTAATTTATGAAATTGGTGACGAAATTGTTTACTTAATCGTTCCAAGCTTATCAAATGCATCTAGCTTAAATCCTGGTGAAGAATTGTTGATTATATTCTAATCTGGATTTAAAGTTTGTGACGGCGGATTTAATAATCCGCCGTTTTTTAATTTTCTACAATAATATTAAATACATCATCTCTGCCAGTTGCCTCAAACCCAAGCTTTTTAGTGTATTCTATAAATTCATTACTCATTTCATCCTTTATTATTGAAAAACTGAACGATAAATCAGGATTTGCTTTTAGATAGTCGATTATCTTCTGGTTAATCTTGCTGCTACCACTTAGGCCTTTTGGATTTTTATGCGGGAACATTTTCTTTCTTAGCAGATACGAGTAATTTGTTTTGTTTGTACAACACATAAAAAGTGGTTTAGCTAGCAACATTTCCCATATTTCGTCTTGATTTAAATTTTTATTGTTGTTTTTGTTGATAAACAGCATTGCTTTTATATGATTTGCTATAGTTTTAGGGGATTGGCAGAATAATGAAGGTTGTTTTAAGCAAGCTTGCAGATAATTTTCAACAGTTAACCCTTCTTTTTCAAATTTCTTAGCTAAATCCCTAACATTGCTTTCAATTGTGTCTGGTGATTGGCAGAATAATTGAGGTTGTTTCAAACATGCTTGCAGATAATTTTCAACAGTTAACCCTTCTTTTTCAAATTTCTTAGCTAAATCTCTAACATTGCTTTCAATTGTGTCTGGTGATTGATAGAATAATGGAGGTTGTTTTAAGCAAGCTT
>CALUWD010000019.1 GCA_944324385.1 Candidatus Gastranaerophilales bacterium
CTATCTGGTGGTGGTAATGGTGGTAGCTCAAGTTCTGAAGTTGGTGGTAATGGATCATTGTATGGCTCTGGTGGTGGAGGAGGAACTACAAAAGTTGTAGATTCTGTTGCAACTGCAGGAGCAGGAGGAAAAGGAGCAAATGGAGTGGCTGAGATTACATATGACATAACATATGACCCTGCAGCAGGTGGAGGTGGCGGCGGTGGTGCCATGTTAAAGGTTGAAAATATAACTGTTACACCTTCTACTAATTATGTTATTCGTGTTGGCGGTGGTGGTAATGGTGGAGCTGTGTCTAATAATGGCTCAAATGGTGGAGAAAGTAGAGTTATTTTTGGTAGTGTAAGTTATAGTTTAAGTGGTGGTAAAGGTGGTACTGCTGGAACCAGTGCAACTGATACAACTTCTGTTGTCCATGGTGTAGGTGGAGCGGGTGCTTCTAAATTAAGTGCTGGGACATCTGTTGCAGGGACTAAGGGTAGTGATGGAAGTGCAGGAGATATTGGCGCAATTGGTGGAAATGGTGGAAAAAGTGGAGTTGAAAGTGAAGGAGGCTGTGGAGCATTATTTGATAATGGCGGAAGTTGCTCTGCAACTGGTGCTTATGGTTTAAGTCCAATGTTCATTTCACCTGCAAATATATTTGATGCTGCTGATTATGGTAAAGCAGGAGCCGGCGGAGGTGGCGGCGGATATGCGTATAATACTACGATGTATCCTACCAACAACCCAGGATACGGCGGTAATGGACAAAACGGATATGTGTATTTGTATTGGACAGAGTATAATTAAAGGTTTCGTATCTTAATCTTTTTGGGCGCACCCACTAATCATTGCGCCCTTTTTTTACAATAAATATTACAATATAATTGTTACATTTTTGACCAACATAACAATTATATGTTAACATTTTTCAAACACGTCTCCCCGGAGTGCAAATTATTTACGGATATTTGCAGAGTGGGAACTAAACTCGTTTGAGATAGCTTTAATAATTAAGCTTATTTTTTGTACTTTTACAAATACCATATGTCGGGGTTTATAACGATATATCATATTAAACTCTCAAGAAAGCTCTGTGACAACAACAGCGGTTACGGCGCAGCCAGATGCGACTGGTACAACGTTTGCGACGGGGCTAACAATGATAACTGTTACCCTAACGAGGTGTGGTCTTCTACACCCACTGGCAGCAATTACTACTATTTCAACCTGAACAATGGTAGTTTCAATCAGAACAATCAGAATCCTCGCTACGCCGATTCGGTTCGCTGTGTCCTGGTGTTTAGTATAGACGTGTTTTTATTTTTTTAAGTCCCTGATGTCCAGCTGTTCAAATACTCTTGCTGCTCATCAGTCAATGTGTCAATTTCAATGCCCATAGACTCAAGCTTAATTCTTGCAATTTCTTCATCAACAGATTTTGGCAGGGTATATAATTTATTTTCCAATTTACCCTTATTTTTAAGCACAAACTCAATACCAAGTGCCTGATTCGCAAAGCTCATATCCATAACGCTTGCAGGGTGGCCTTCTGCGCAAACAAGATTTGCCAATCTGCCTTCAGCTAAGACATATACTGATTTTCCATTATCAAGCTTCCACTCGTCAAAGTTTGGACGAACGTTTTTATATTCTTTAACATGTTTTCTTAAACCGTTAACATTAACTTCAACGTCAAAATGTCCAGCATTTGCAAGGAATGCGCCATCTTTCATTGTTAAAATATGTTCAACATCGACGACATTTTTATCCCCTGTAACGCACAAGAAAATATCGCCCTCAAGCGCTGCTTTAGCTATCGGCATTACTCTAAAGCCATCCATTGCAGCTTCAAGTGCTTTAAGGGGGTCAACTTCTGTTACAATAACATTTGCGCCCATACCGCGCGCGCGAGTAGCAACACCGCGACCGCACCAACCATAACCGCAAGTAACAAAAGTTTTACCTGCAAGCAAAATATTTGCCGCACGCAAAAAACCGTCCATTACAGACTGCCCCGTACCGTAGCGATTATCATACAAGTGTTTTGTAAGGCTTGAATTAACACCCAATGCAGGGAATTTTAAACTGCCTTGTTTTTCCATAGCCTCAAGGCGAATAATCCCTGTTGTAGTTTCTTCGGTTGAACCGATAATATTTTCAAGCAAGTCTTGTCTTTCCTTATGAACAGTAGCAACAAGGTCGCAACCGTCGTCAATAATTAAATGCGGCTTATGATCAAGCGCCATTTGAACATGGCGATGATAAGTGTCGGAATCTTCCCCTGCTATAGCATAAACCGGCATATTCCAATATTTTACAAGTGCCGCTGCAACGTCATCTTGAGTGGATAGTGGGTTTGACGCAGCAAGAACAGCGTCCGCTCCGCCTGCTTGCATAGCAATACAAAGTGCTGCGGTTTCTTTTGTCACATGGACACAAGCTGTTAGCCTTAAACCTTTAAAAGGCTGCTCTTTTTTAAATCTTTCCATAATACGGGTTAAAACAGGCATATCCTTAAAAGCCCATTCTATGTTCTTTTTGCCTTGTTCAGCCAAATTAATATCTTTAATTTCATAATTCATAGTCATTTGTGTCATATTTCATCCTCATAATGTAAATAATAAAAATATTATCACAAAAAATATGTTTGTGATAACATAAAAAGTAGAAATTTACGCGAGTATAACGACATATATACATATAGTAGACAAAATAGGAGAAAATTTATGTCAACAGTTGAGTACTTTACAAATTCAGATGAGTTGAAAAAACTCTATTCTGCTGCACGTGCAACAATTACCGCTCCTTTTTACGGTAACAATGTTGAACATGTAAAATCAGTTTCAGAAGCTTACAAATTAGCTAAAAACAGCCCCGGAACAGTTGAATTAACAGGCATGCCTATTTATATGCCTGAAAAAATCGGTCTTCCTCAAGGTGCTAATCAATTACTTTTCAACGATGGTACAGTTGTTGGTCGTTGCGCAGCTGCAAGAAAAATCGTCGGTGAACCAAATTGCGATTTAGCTTATTTATTACCAATTATTCGTGAAGCAGTTTACAATACTCGCGACAGACTAATGTACAGAACAGAAGCTGTTGTAGGTTTAGAAGAAGACTTCATGGTAAAAGCTCACCTTTTAATTCCTGAAGGCTTTGAAAATGTTATGTATTCTTGGATGTTAAACTTCCAATACATCAATGAATGCTATGCTCAAATGTATGAAAATTCAAGAGCTATTCCTGACGGAGATATTTTTGTATTTTCTGATCCTGATTGGACTCACCCTGACTTTCCATACGGTTTAACTTTCTTTGATCCTACTCACAACTGCGCTGCAATTTTGGGTATGAGATACTTTGGTGAACACAAAAAAGGAACTCTTACTCTTGCTTGGGGTTGCGCTGCTCGTAACGGTTATGCTTCTTGCCATGGTGGTATGAAACGCTACAACCTTGACGGCGGAAAATCTTTCCAAGTTGCAGTATTTGGCTTGTCAGGTTCAGGTAAATCAACAATTACTCACGCTAAACACAACAACAAATACGACATCACAGTACTTCACGATGATGCATTTGTAATTAACGTTCATGACAAATACACAATCGCATTAGAACCTGCTTACTTTGACAAAACTGCAGACTACCCAATGGGTTGCGATGATAACAAATATATCTTAACTCAACAAAACGCAGGTGTTATAGAAGGTAAAGACGGTAAAACATACTCTATTACAGAAGACATCAGAAACGGCAACGGTCGTGCGGTTAAATCAAAACTTTGGTCACCAAACAGAGTTGATAGAATCAACGAACCTATTAACGCTATTTTCTGGTTAATGAAAGACCCTACAATCCCTCCTGTACTTAAATTATCAGGTGCGTCACTCGGTTCTGCTATGGGTGCAACACTTGCTACAAAACGCTCAAGTGCTGAAAGACTTGCAAAAGGCGTTGACCCTAACGCTTTAGTTGTTGAACCTTACGCTAACCCATTTAGAGTTTATCCTCTTGAAATGGATTACACAAGATTTAAACAATTAATCGAAGATGGCGTTGATTGCTACATCTTAAATACAGGTGAGTTTATGGGTACAAAAGTACAACCTAAACACACTTTAGGCATTATTGAAGCTATCGTTGAAGGAAGTGCTAAATTCCACAAATGGGAAAACTTCTCAGACATCGAAATTATGGATGTTGAAGGCTTTGACGCTTCTTTTGCTAACAAAGAATACGCTCAACAGTTCATCGCTCGTATGCAAGACCGTATTGAATTTGTTAAATCAAGAGAAACTGAAAAAGCAGGTATTGATAAACTTCCTGCTGACGCTCTTGAAGCTCTTGAAGCAGTTATTAAACAAGCTAGCTGCTAATAAAAACTTATTAAGTCTACAAAACCGCCCCTGCTCTGTGCGAGGCGGTTTTTTTATATTCAAATTTTTATTCCATAAAAAACTTATGAGGCTCAGTATTTAAAACCTCAGCAATAGTAAAAATAGTTTTAACACTGGGATTGAATATTCCCCGTTCAATACCTGAAATATGATCGACAGATAACGAACATTTAATAGCCAACTGTAGTTGTGTTAAACCTTTCTCCTTGCGATATTTTTTAATGTTTTTTTGAAGAATTTCAAAGTAGCGATTTGCCATATTTTAATTTTAGTGTTAATGTATTTGTATAATCCGTAGTGTCACTACGGATTACATTACTTAAAGTAATAATTTAGAAGGATAAGATATGAAGAAGTACGCGTTTACACTCGCGGAGTTATTGGTGTCTACACTAATAATCTCTATTATTATGGTAGTTTTAGCCCCTGTAATTACAAAAAGGGTGACAAGTAATATTAATGTTTCAGGGGGAGGAGGAAGTACTAAAAAAGAAAGTAAACTTTTTTTGTATAATCCAACCGATCCAAACTGCTCTGCAGTTGCAGGGCAAAATGCTCTTGATTGTAACTTTACAACAGGATCTGGTGTTAAAAGTGTAAATGTTGTCATGGTATCTGGCGGTGGCGGTGGAGCTGGTGGAACGCCTCCAACAACTGAATATGGAAAAAAACTAACAGTGACAAATTCTACAATTGGTAGCGCTAAGACTCAAGAAATAACGATTTCAAAAAATATGAAAAACTTTGTTGTAAGTTATCTCTCTGGCTCTGGCGGTGGCGGAGGTGGTGGCGCATGGTCTGAAAGCGCAGGTGCAGCTCCAACAAGTCAAGCGGATTGCGATAAGTATGATGCTAAATTTTTAACAGCTTCTCAAAATGGTGGCAAGGCAGTATGTGTAACAAAATGGAATATTGGAGATATTCCAGATGCGCCTAATGGAGGGATTGCAAGTAGTGTAACTACAGTATCTGTAAATACAAATTGCAGCGCAAACGCATGCTGCTGGCAAGGGCAAACTGCTCACCCAAATTCGTGTGACAGCTCAGGAACAAGCTACAGTGGATGCAGCAGAACTGTATGCACATGGTATGCCGGCAACGCTTCTTGTCAAGCATTAGCTTACAACGGTACAAAAGCCGGTGATTGGAGATTGCCAACTAAAAATGAGATGTCAAAATGGAAATCAAATATTAACACTATTAACAAAAACCAAGGCGATAACGGCTTGAGGCTCTGTGACGACGACAGCGGTTACGGCGCAGCGCAATGCAACTGCTTCTACTACGGTGTTTGCGACGGGGCTGACAATGGTAGCTGCTACCCGAGAGAGGTGTGGTCTTCTACACCCACTGGCAGCAATTACTACTATTTCAGCCTGAATAGCGGTACACTCTACGGTCCGGACAATCAGACTCCTCGCTACGCCGATTCGGTTCGCTGCGTCCTTGAAGCCGCAGGCCCCTCAAGCGTTTCAATCTCAGGTGGTGGTGGTAGCGCTGGAGGGTATTTTAAGAACTATCAAATTCCTGAAAGTGTAATTTCAAATAACATTGGAGGAAGAATTGTATTTTACGCAGCCCCGGGGGCAAAAGGCGGTAATGGGGCAAGCTCCTCTAACTCTAATGCAAGTAATGGTTACAGCGGTACTGCTTCATATATTGCTCTGTATGATAAGACAAATAAGTTAATATGGGGGCTGGAGGCTTCTGGTGGCAACGGTGGCAGGGGTGCAACAAGTACCAATGCTGGTAATGGTGGAAGCTCTGTTGCGACAAACAGTTGTAAGATATTTCAAAATGGAAGCTGGACAAATACAAGTTGTTCTGGTGTTGGTGGCGCAGGGAATAATGGAGCTAGTTTAGATACTGGTGGAAATGGTGCAGCTAATGGTGGTGTTGGTGGAGGATCTTTGTATAATACAACAACACTATCAGGTGGTGGTAATGGTGGTAGTGCTAGCTCTGAAAATGGTGGTAACGGGTCACTTTATGGCTCAGGTGGTGGAGGAGGAACAACTAAGTTTACTACATCTGGTACAGATGTGACTTCTACTGCCGGTAAAGGTGGTTATGGGGCAAATGGAGTGGCTGAGATTACATATGATATAACATATGACCCTGCTGCAGGTGGAGGTGGCGGCGGCGGTGCCATGTTAAAGGTTGAAAATATAACTGTTACACCATCTACTGTGTACACTGTTAGAGTAGGTGGTGGTGGTAATGGCGGAGCTGTGTCTAATAATGGCTCAAATGGTGGAGAAAGTAAAGTTACTTTTGGTAGTATAAGTTATAGTTTAAGTGGTGGTAAAGGTGGTACTGCTGGAACTAGTGCAAGTTCTTCTACTTCTGTTGTCCATGGTGTAGGTGGATTAGGAGCTAGTAAATTAAGTACCGGAACATCTGTTGCAGGGACTAAGGGTAGTGATGGAAGTGCAGGAGATATTGGTGCAATTGGTGGAAATGGTGGAAAAAGTGGAGTTGAAAGCGAAGGAGGATGTGGAGCATTATTTGATAATGGCGGAAGCTGCTCTGCAACCGGTGCATATGGTTTAAGTCCATTATTTGTTTCACCATCTAATATATTTGACGCTGCTGATTATGGTAAAGCAGGAGCCGGTGGAGGCGGTGGAGGATATGCGTATAATACTACGATGTACCCTACCAACAACCCAGGATACGGTGGTAATGGGCAAAACGGATATGTGTATTTGTATTGGACAGAGTATAATTAAAGGTTTCGTATCTTAATTTAAGGGGTGCACTCCAGGAATATTTGCACCCCGTTTTTTTAAAAAAATTTAAAAGGCACAAAAAAAAGGACGGGAAAAATTCACCGCCCTTTTTTATATAGTTAATTTTATTAGTCAAGTGCGTCAACGCCGGGGAGAACTTTGCCTTCGATAAATTCCAAAGACGCACCGCCACCAGTTGAGATGTGTGTAAAGTCATCGCCGTTGCAGAATTTTTTAGCGGCACTAACTGAGTCGCCGCCACCTACAACAGATACAGCACCTGCTTTTGTTGCTTCAACAATAGCTTTTAGAACTGCTTTTGTGCCCTCAGCGAATTTAGGATTTTCAAATGCGCCTACAGGGCCGTTCATAAGGATTGTTTTTGATTTTTTAATAACTTCTTCAAAAGCTTTTTGAGTGTTTGGACCAGCGTCAACTCCTTCAAAACCGTCAGGAATTTCATTTACCGGAACAACTTTATTTGTGCCGTTGCCTGAAAAATCATCTGTAACAAGGACATCTGTTGCCATAATAAGATTTACGCCTTTGTCTTTAGCTTTCTTTTCGATAGCACGCGCAACTTCCATTTGATCGTCTTCATGGATAGAATTGCCGATTTTGCCGCCGTTAGCTTTTACAAAAGTGTATGCCATACCGCCGCCAACAATTAGGTTGTCAACTTTATCCAAAAGATTTTCCAAAACGCCTATTTTAGATGAAATTTTTGCACCGCCTACAACAGCTGTAAAAGGTCTTTGAGGATTGTTTAAAAGACCGCCCAAAGCGTTTAATTCTTTTTCCATCAAAAGCCCTGCAACAGCGGGTTTTAAAACATGAGCAAGTTTAGCTGTTGATGTGTGTTTTCTGTGAGCTGCGCCAAAAGCGTCATTTACATAAAAATCGCCCAATTTTGCAAGCTCATTAGCAAAAGTCATATCGTCATCTTTTGCTTCTTCTTCTTTATAAAAACGGATATTTTCCAAAAGTGCAACCTGACCGTCTTTTAAGTCTTTTAATTCTTCCTCTGCACCTTTGCCTACAGGTTTTGATACAAATAAAACATCTTCACCCAAAACTTTTGACATGTATTTTGCAACAGGAGCAAGAGAAAATTCTTCTTTCCATTCACCCTTGGGACGCCCCAAGTGAGCCATAAGGATAATTTTTGCGCCTTTATCTTTAAGCATTTTAACTGTAGGTAAAATTGCTTTAATTCTTGTGTCATCGGTTACATTTTTGTTTTCATCCAAAGGAACGTTAACATCAACCCTAACTAGGGCGCGTTTACCTTGGATGTTTTCTAAATCTTTAATTGATTTTTTCATTTTATAGTCCCCTATAATATTTCTAACGGCTTTATTTTAAGTCAAAAAAAGGATATTTACAATATTTTGTGTTAAAATTCAAAAGTTATGGAATTAAACCCTGTAATAGTTTCAGTTATTTTGCTCTGCATTTTATGCCTAATGCGGGTAAATGTGCTGCTTTCGCTTATTATTTCAGCCATTGCGGCAGGTTTGTGTGCGCACATGAGCATTGATAAAATCATGAACACTTTTATTTCAGGGATGGGAGCAAACTCTGAAACGGCACTTAGTTACATACTTTTAGGAGCATTTGCCGCAGCAATGACGCACACAGGACTGGCACAAATTCTTGCAAAGCGCATTGCTCTTGTAATTAAAGACAATAAATACTTGCTTTTGCTTATTATAGGCACAATTGCGGTTATGTCGCAAAATTTAATTCCTATACACATTGCCTTTATACCTATTTTAATCCCTCCGCTTTTAGGCGTGATGAACAAATTGGAGCTTGACAGGAGAGCTGTTGCGACAACTCTTGCCTTTGGTTTAAAAGCACCCTACATTGCAATTCCTGCGGGTTTTGGTTTAATTTTTCAGGGCTTGATTGCGGAAAATATGACACAAAGCGGGGTTGAAGTGTTAAAAACAGATGTCTGGAAAAGCAGCTGGTTCTTGGGTTTTGCCATGTTTATAGGGCTTTTGATTTCAATATTTATAACTTACAGAAAACCCCGTAAATACAGGGATTTAGACCCAATTTATGATGAAAAAAGTTTTTCTGAAAAATCTCTGCGTTTGCGTCGAAAACATTACATAACTTTATTAGGTGCATTTGCAACCCTTGCCGTTCAACTCTGGAGCGGTTCTTTGCCCCTTGGTGCGCTTGTAGGGTTAGGAATAATTTTTGGCGCAAAAGCAGTTAGAAAAAGACACATGGATAAACTAATCAACGAAGGTATAGGGCTTATGGGCTATGTTGCTTTCGTAATGCTTATAGCAGCAGGGTTTGCGCTTGTTTTAAAAGAAACAGGCGGGGTCGAAAGCCTCCTTAATTGGATTTTACCCTATATGCAAAATTCTAAAATAATTTCTGTTACACTTATGCTTTTAATCGGACTTTTAATTACTATGGGGATTGGCACATCCTTTGGTACGATACCAATTTTGGCAGTTTTGTTTGTGCCTCTTTGCGAAAAATTAGGACTAAGCACATCTGCCTCAATAATAGTACTTGCAGCCGCTGCAGCCTTAGGCGACGCCGGTTCTCCCGCATCAGACACAACTCTTGGACCAACAGCCGGTTTAAATGCCGACGGACAGCATAATCACATTCAAGACACTTGCATACCAACGTTTTTGCACTTTAATATTGCACTAATACTGGCTGCTGTTATTGCTGTGTATATTTTTTAACTATGTTTTTTCCAGACATTATAATGAACCATTTCAGAGCCTCTATCATTTCTGGTGTATTCGACATTTTCAAAACCGCTAACATCCAAAAGTCTGTCGAGCATTATTCCACCTTGATCAAATGAGCCTATTACAAGCAGGGAGTTATGGTTCATTTTTTCTTTTAGCTTTTCAATAAGTTTATTTTTATCATCAGAGCTAAGATATGGCCAAAAATTTCTGCACATAATTAAATTGTCGCCATAAGGTATGTTGTCAATTTCACTTAGCGCATCATTTATAGTAAAGTTAACCTCTTTTTTAATGCTATCTTTAGGCTTTATAATATCAGGCCCATCGCAGTCAAAGTACTTATGCTTATTGTCCCTTGTAAAACGGCGAATTGCATTTTTTTCATCATATGTTGTTGTATATACGCCGTTTTTAGCCTCATTTACAATGTATTCATCATAATCTGAGGCATTTATCGGGAAAAATTTATCCGCATTTTTAAGATTTGTTTTTAGGGCTATAGCTAAAGAATAAGGCTCAGACCCATCAGAACAAGCTATGCAATATGAGTTTACTTTTTTTGAGTCTTTAAAATTTTCATCCAGAAAAAGGGTGAAATCATCCCAGATAATGTCATCTCTAAAAAATTTTGTAGAATTTCTATGCACGACTTTATTATCAGAATCCAAAACTTCCCTGTCATTAGCACAAAATGGGAGTTTTTGAGCATATTTTATTGTTGATAGATTTAAATTCATATTAACTATAAAACAAATTAAATTATAAAATTGCCATGCTTAGGGTATAATTATTTTAAACAATTACGGAAGGGATAAATTATGTCAGAAACAACTTTCAAAAACACAACTGTTAAACTCAATGACGCAGGTTTTTCAAAATACTCAGCACTTGCAGCAGACGCTGTTTGCGATATTAAATCTCGTGCAGGCAAAAAAGGGCAATTTTTAAACTGGATTGACTTTTTGCCAAACAACCAACTAAAAAACATTGATAATTTATTTGATTTAGCAAAAAAAGCACGCAATGAAAAATACACAGACATAGCAATTTTGGGCATTGGCGGTTCTCGTCATACAACTGAATCATTAGTAAAAATGCTTGGAATTGACGCGCATGCGCATTTTTATTCATCAGTTGACCCTCTAAGTTTTGAACGCTTTTCAAAAACTCTTGATTTAGACAAAACTCAATTTTTAGTAGTTTCAAAGTCAGGCGGAACGCTTGAAACAACCGTAGCATACGAAAGTGCTAGAAAATTAATGCAAAAACATTTAGGCAAAGAAGATGTTTCAGACAGATTTATTGCAATGACCGATGCTTCAAGCGAAAAAAGCGCTCTAAGACGCCTTGTTGACAAAGGTGAATTAACAGCAGGCGGTTTTGTTCATGATGATGTAGGCGGAAGATTTTCAATTTTTGATGATGCAACAATTTTTACACTTGCATTTTTAGGTGTTGAAAAACAAAACGTAATTGACATGTTAAATGCGTCATTAGAAGCTCAAAAAGAATTTTTAGGTAAAAATATTGAAGAAAATGACGCTCTAAGACTTGCTATTTTCAACGTTGAAGCAAGACAAAACAATAAAGTAAAACACTTTGTAGAATACTTTGGCGATGCGTTTATGGGTACAACTTTATGGGAAAAACAGCTTAAAAATGAATCTCTAAAGGCAAGAATTTCAACAGATACAAACGTTGGCCCAGGGTATTTACACTACAACGCAGAAGCTGATTTGGACGAAAACAACAAAGATTCTTTCTTTACTTTCGTTTATGTAAAATCTGACGACAAAGTATTTAACGCAGTAATTGAGGGCGTAGTTAATGCTTACAGCGCGCAACACCCTGTATCACAAATTGTTTTAGCTGATCTGTCTTACAAAACTTTAGGTAGATTTATTGAACTAAAACACTTTGAAACACTATACACTGGTAACATCTTAAGACGTATGGATGATAACATTACACCTCAAGATGAGGCTATGGCAGAGGTACTTCAACCAAACGTTGAAAAATATAAGAAAGAAGTAAAAGCCGCAATGGCAAAATAAATTAAAAGCCCGCGAGCGCGGGCTTTTTTAATAATTAAATTCTTTTTCAACTTCAAGCGAAATAAGATGCTCTATCATTTTATGCGCCTCTTGTATCAATGGTACATCATTACAAGGAGCACAAATAGAAATATCAGCCCTTTGCAAATATGTTGCACCAAGCATTTCACTTGTTATGAATATTACTTGCATATTCTTTTTTTTAGCAGCGTCAATTGCGTTTAGAATATTTTTTGAAGTACCACTTGTTGAAATCGCTATAAAAACATCGTTTTCGCGTCCCATAGCTTCAATTTGCCTTGAATAAGTGTATTCAAAATTAAAATCATTAGCTATGGCACTCATAATACAAGGATCAGCACACAAGGCAACAGCAGGCAGTGGCTGGCGTGCAGCATAGAACTTTGCCACAAACTCAGTTGCCATATGCATAGAATCAGCAGCAGAACCACCATTTCCAGCTATTAAAATTTTACCTTTTCTCCTGATAGATGAAATTACAAGCTGGCTAGCCTGATAAATTTTCATCAAAAGTCTTTCGTTATTTAAAATAGCAACCTTTACATCGATTGAATGCTCAATATAGTGCTTAATATCCTCTAACAAATTCATACCTCATACTTGCTACATGTAATAATATAGCATATTTTTAAAATTTTTTTCAATGTTAATATTGACAAAAATATAAAATTAATGTAAAGTGATAATTGTTATCAGTTTTGTCTAAGATTAAATTATATGAACTATTCTAAGCAAAGAGAAATAATTTATAAAACTTTAGCAGATAACGTTGTGCACCCTAGTGCTGAATATATTTATGAAATTTTAAAAAAAGCGGACAGTAAAATTTCTCTTGCTACAGTTTATCGAAATTTAAATAAAATGGCATCATGCGGACACATCAAAAAAATTGAAGGGCTTGAGGATAGGGCGCATTTTGATCACAATACTTTTGAACATTACCACTTTATTTGTGAAAAATGCGGTAAAATTTATGATATAGCAAAGGAAGTAGCACCTGATATAATTAAAAAAACTCAAGATAAAACAGGCTTTACAATAAATAGTCATGATATAGTTTTTCACGGCATTTGCCTTGAATGTAAGAAAGAAGAAAGGTAGAAAAAGATGACAAAATTTGTATGTACAGTATGCGGCTGGTCAACTGAAGCGGATAAACAACCTGAAAAATGCCCACTTTGCGGCGCGACAACATTTAATATTGTGGATGAATCAAAAGGCAAAGTATACGCTTGCGAACACACAATTGCAACAACCGAAGGACTTGACCCTATGGTAGTTGAAGGCCTAAAAGCTAACTTTGCAGGCGAATGTACAGAAGTTGGTATGTACCTTGCGATGAGCAGACAAGCTGAGCGCGAAGGTTATCCTGAAGTTGCAGAAGCTTTTAAAAGATATGCTTATGAAGAAGCTGAACACGCTGCTAAATTTGCAGAACTTCTAGGTGAAGTTGTGACATCTTCAACTAAAAAGAATCTTGAAATGAGAGCAGAAGCTGAACATGGCGCATGCCAAGGTAAATTAGACATTGCAAAAAGAGCAAAAGAACTAGGTTATGACGCTATCCATGATACAGTTCATGAAATGGCAAAAGACGAAGCTCGCCATGGCAAGGGCTTTGACGGTTTATTAAAAAGATATTTTTCATAATAAATACAACCCTAATTTTTAATGCCGCCTGATTTGGCGGCATTTTTATTATAAATTATGAATATTTTGCTGAGAAACATTTGTCACCCGAAGCCCAAACTTATCTTCTATTACGATAACTTCACCATATGCTATAAATCTTCCGTTAGCATAGAGCTCAACTTGCTCTCCTGCAACCTTGTTTAGCTCTACAATAGAACCTTTAGACAAATCAAGAATTTTTTTCACAGAGCTTTTTGCTCTGCCTAATTCAACAGTAATGTGCATTTTAACATCTTGCATAATATCAAGATTAGCCTTAGGATCATCACTCAAATGACCCTTTTCGTCTTTAAAAGAAACAAACTCCACAGGCGCAACGCTTACAATATCTAAATCTGCTTTTTTTGTTTCCTTAGGTTTTTTAGGGGCAACAACAGGCTCAAAACCCATATCAGAATTTTGCACTGTTTGCATAAGCTCGCCTACTTGCTCCATTGGGGCATCTTGATGAGCTTGTTGCTGAAATAATTCGTCTTGTATATTTTTTTCTTCCATAAAAACCTATTGAATTATGAACTGGCCAAAACTTACCCTTAAAACTACTCTTTGACCATTAAATACTGTATTTACTATTTCTTTAATTTCTTCTTTAGCAAGCTCTTTACCTGTTGCAGTTGATAATTCATCTGATGTTTTGTTTGACATAACAGAGATTATCGCGTCTCTGATTGCAGGTTTATACTGTTCCATTTCAGCTGCAATTGACTCCATTGGGTTTGCAGGAGCAGCACCGTGACCCCCTGACTTACCTTGAGGAGCATTTAACATTTCAATTTCTTCAGGCGTTTTAGATAATTCCATTGCAACATTAACTTTTAAATATCTTCTTGGGTTAATATCTGCAAGGTTTAAGATAAAATCGCCTAAATCAAGCAAAATTCCACGCTCATCTTGCGCTGGCTCTGTTTCCTCGATTTGTTCATCAGGATTGTGAAAAGCTGAAATTTTATTTGTTATCATAGAGTCAAATAAAGAGTACATAATAACCATAAAAATGCCCACTATAACAATTGTAACAACAGTATTTGCCACAATCATAACGTTTGTATTAACATTACCTAAGGGCTTTTTATTATTTGCGTCCTCTTTTGGTTTAGCATCTTTTGTCTGTAATGGTTTTGACATATTTTCACTCCGTTAATTTATAATTATTATATCAACTCGTCTGTTTTTTGCTCTGCCTTCTTTAGTATCATTTGTTGCAACAGGCATATTATCAGCATACCCTGCAGCACTTAGCCTATTTTTATTTATACCGCAAGATATCATATAGCTCAAAATATTAACTGCTCTTGCACTTGATAATTCCCAGTTTGAAGAATATTTACCACCCTTAACAGGTATATTATCACTATGACCTTCAACTCTTATTTGCTTGTCATTTTTCTTTAATTGGGCAACCAGAATATCAAGCGACTTTTTCGAGTCAGCTTTTATTATAGCAGAACCTTCATCAAAAAGCACTCCTTCACCCAAACGGATTGTAATTTTTGCATCCTGCTTGATTACCTGAACATCCTTTTTATCTTTAAGGGCGATATTCAAATCATTTAGCGTTTTTTCAAACTCTATGACTTTAATTTCTTTTGAATCAGACGGGTTTTTAACTCCATCTATCAAATGATTAGGGCCAAGAGAGTTTTGCTTTTGCTCTTGCTGCTCTTTTTTTTGAGCATGCGCTAAAACTTTGTCGGAAATTTCAAAATTTGAACCAATCCACAAAACCATAAATATTGCAAGTAAAACGGTTACAAAATCAGCATAAGACACCACCCAGCGATTAAGATGGTTTTTATTATCTTTTTCAACTGTATTTTTATATATGTTTTTGTATTTTTCGTATAAATTATTCATTTTATGCAGCAAAAGGAATTATTTTACCCTTGTTAATCGTATTTCTATTTATAATTTTATTCAGTTTTTCACTTATAATAACTGAACTTTGCAGTTTTGCTATATCTAAAATGCTTGATATTATTATCTCTTGCTCTAAAAGCTTTTCATTTAAATTATTTTTTAACTTCTTTGCAATAGGAAAAAATATTAAATTTGCGCTTCCAACCCCATAAACCGTTGCTATAAAAGCAGTTGCAATACCGCCCAACAGCGCCTTAGGGTCAGAACTTACGGCTGAGATTTGAATTAAGCCCATAACCGCACCAATCATCCCAAAAGTGGGCGCATAACCGCCCATTTCCTCAAAAATTTCGACGTTTTTAAAGTCATCTTTATTTTCATAAAAACACATTAATCTGAGATTTTCCTCAAGAGTCTTAGTATCATCATCCTCCATAAGAGCGCTTGCAGCTTTTTTCAAAAAAGGATTTTGAACATAGTCAATAAGTTCACCAAGGGCAAAAACCCCTCTAGCACGAGCTAGTTTTGCAAGTTCTAAAATGTCATCAGCAAGTAAAGTTAGGTCTTTACGCTCTGTAACAAAAAATGATTTTAGCGAGCAAAAAGCGCTCATTAACTCTTTTATTGAAAAACTTATGCAAATAGCGCAAATTGTCCCACCTATAACAATTAAAAAAGCATGAGGAGCTATAATATAACTTAGCGATTTTGTTTTTAATATAACAGGCGCAAAAAGTGCAATCATGCCTGCAAGCAGTATAAAAATCAGCTCTAATCCTTTTTTAGAGGTATTCATACCTGTCACTCCTCTTTAGGCTTTTTACCCAATCTACAAATTTATTTTTCTTTGTTTCAATGTTTTCTAAAGTGTCTTCTTTTAGTTTTTCAGTATCCCATCTTTTAGCGTCAATATCAGTCAAGCGTTTTTTAGTGCCGACATTTTTCATGTCTTTAAAGTACTTAACAACATTACCTCTGTTAATCTCGACAGGAGGAGTTGTATAAGAGGGGTCAATTAAGCGCATTCTAACCTGTTTTGAAATTTCAGGGCTAATGTATTTTGAATACTCTTTTAATCTCAACATGCCTTCATAGTTGTTTGAAATTGTTGTATCAAGGTTTTTAAATTTATTATTTCTTATATTTTTGGCATAAATCTGCTCCCAAATGGCAATTTCATGCTCAACATCCACAAAAGCCACATAAACACTCAGCCTGTGAGTAGGGTTTACAACATCCATACTTTGAATATTTGCAATATTCCAAATTGTATTTTTCAAAAAATCCCTTTGAATATCAACTGAACTTGTCATCACAATAAGTTTTTTAACTCCAATTGCGCGACAAATTTTCCTTAACAGTGCATAATCAAGGTCATAACCTTGCTGCAAGGAACTTAGTGTTTCAAGGTCATACTGAGAAACACCCATATTTGTTAAAAGGCGCTGTGTTGTAGCAACGCTAACCACGCTAATCCCTGATTTTACAAGGCTAGCGCGAACATCCTGTAAAAAGAACTCAGGGGTTTTAAAGTAAGCATTATAAGGGTTAATTTGGGTTAAAATAGCATCCGAGACTATGCCTATTCGCTCATAAGCGTTAGCATTTAGTGAAAATACGCACATTATAAGTGCAGATAATAAAAACCTTATTATACCCCTTGTCATAGTAATTAAATTATCATTCATTTTATTTTAGTGAAAATCATATATTAGTATGAAATTTTGACATTTTTCAAAAAATTATTAAATTTATTTTGAAATATGCCGATAAAAAAACGGTAAAACTATAATCGAGTAATAAAATGCCTTTTCGCTACAGACTCCAAAAGTTCCTTGAAATTAGAATAAGAAAAAAAGAAGAGCAACTGCAAGAAGTAATTAAAGCGCAAAGTGAAGTCGACAGGATTGAATTACTTATTATTAAAAACAATAAAGACATTCAAGACACGAGAGTAAATATGCGAAAGTCAGACCCTATGATGTACGAGGGCTTTGATAATTTTTTAAAACACTTGTATGAAATAGGCGAACAGTTGGAACTTGAAAAGCAAGAGGCTATAAAAAAACTCGAAGAAGAAAAAGAAAAACTACGCGAGCGCGAAAAAGAAGTAAACGTCCTTGAAAAACACAAAGAACACAAACGTGAAGAATACCTGCAAGAGCAAAAGGCACTGGAGTTAAAACAACTAAATGAAATAGGCGCGCAAAAGCATTTTGCAAAAACACGAGAAAAACAGGAAGAAGAAATGCTTGACGAGCTTAGGGAGCAAAATGATTATCGAAAACACAACCGCAACTGAGCAAAATTTTGAAACAAATATACAAAATACAATCTCAAACGACGCCTACACTAAAAAAGGCGCTGTTGGAGTATTTAAAAGTGAATTCGAAAAACTTTTGTCTAATTTTTCAAAAGAAAAAGTTCTAAACAAAGATGATGAAATTAATAAACTATTTTTAGATCTTGATTTTGGTGCGCAATATGACATTGAAAGCACAAAAATAGGGCAGGCTGATGCTATGTTTTTTATTAATATGCTTAATCAAAACGGGCTTATTAATTATCAAGTTGAAGACGACGGATTGCAAGTTACAACAAAAAATGACCAGCAAATGCAAGTTTCAAAAAGCCTTATTTCAATGTTGCAGACATCTTATGATACAAAAAAACCAATAAGAATGGACTTTGACAACAATGTAACAGTCATTTTAAAACTTGATGACAAAGGAAAAGTTAACGCACATTTTATCCCTGGAGACAAAGCTGTTGAAGAATACCTTAAAAACAACATCCCCTATTTAAGGCAAAGATTTGACGAACAAAATATTTCCTATTCAAACATAAGCTACAGGCAGCATAAAGACCAAAACCAAAAAAATAAAAAGGAGAATAACCAATGAAAGACGCATACGTTAACGCTATAAATATTCAAGCGGCGACAAGGCACTGGATGGATGCGGTATCAGAAAATATGGTTAACATGTATACCCCCGGGTATCGTGAAAATCAAGTTACCTTTAAAACTTTTTTGGATGCGGTGCAACTTGACGGTTATTTAAAAAACACAGGACAAGGTAAGGCAATCCCCGGGACATCTACTGAAAACGTATTTTTAGAGGGCAATGGCTATTTTGTTGTAAGAAATGACGAAGGAAGAATTGCTTACACCCGTCTTGGCGAATTTAAATTTGACGGCGAAGGGGTGTATAAAGCCTCTGACGGTTCAAAAGTTCAAGGCTATATACTAAACGACCATGGCGAGATTATGGCAGGTACAAAAACCCTTACAAGTGCAGAGTTTGACGAAACTACAGCTAACGGTGGCGCGCTGAGCGTTCCTACAACTGAAATCAAGCTCTGGATTGACCCTGACAACGGTAAATTCTTAGGTAAATATGACGAATATGAAATAAAAGGCGATGGTATTTTATACGGGAAATCAAACAACGGCAAAGACGCAACACCGCTGTATAAAATCGCTGTTATGAATTTTCACAACCCGCAAGAATTATATCAATACAAAGACGGCTACTTTGTTGAAACTGCAGAGTCAGGAAGGCCTGTTATAGGTAAAGCAGAAATCACAAGCGGTATGATTGAATTATCTAACATAGATTTTAAAGCCAATGCAACATATTATCAGGAAGCAAAAATGCAAATGGAGCTTTCTAACAAGCTTATTTCAAGCTATAAACAACTCTTGCAAAATGCGCTGCAACTGTTAGATTAGTCATCTAATTTCGCGCGCAGCTCTTGAACTTCGTATTTAAGCCTGTTTAGTTCGCACTTAATCGGGTCAGGAATTCTGTTGTGCAAAAGTTGCCCTTGAATGAACACCCTTTGTCTTACTATGCGCCCCGGGATGCCCACAACTGTAGAGTGCTCAGGAACATCATCCACTACAACACTGCCTGCGCCGATGTTTGTATAATCTCCGATTGTAATATTACCTAAAACCTTTGCACCGGCACCGATAGTAACGCTATTACCTACCGTCGGGTGGCGTTTTCCACTGTCTTTGCCCGTACCGCCAAGCGTTACACCCTGATAAATAAGCACATCATCGCCAATTATTGTTGTTTCACCAATTACAACACCCATCCCATGGTCAATGAAAAAATTTTTACCAATTTTTGCCCTCGGGTGAATTTCAATCCCCGTAAAAAAGCGTGCCACTTGAGAAATTAGCCTTGGGATAAACGGAATATGCCATTTTGTAAGCTTATGAGCGCAGCGATAGGCTAAAAGCGCGTGGAACCCGGGGTATAAAAGAATTATCTCAGCTAAATTCCTTGCAGCAGGGTCTTTGTCATAAATTGTTTTTATGTCGTTGCAAACAGTCTTAATTCCGCGCACAATGGACAATCCGCGCTTTTTTTCTTCCATTTAAAAAACACCCCCTGAAAGATACCTTTCGCCATTATCGGCAAAAATGCAGACTATCATTTCATCTCGACCTTCAAAGAACAATTTTTTATCAAGCTCAAGGGCAGCTTTTAACACTGCACCCGATGAAATTCCAATCAAAAGGCCGTCTTTTTGAGCTGCCTCGCGCGTTGTCTTAATGGCATCGTCGCCCTTTACATCAACAATTTTATCTATCAAATCCTTATCAAGGGTTTTTGGTACAAAATTCGCCCCAATACCTTGAATTTTGTGCGCCGCTGCAATTCCCTGAGTCAAAAGCGGACTTTCTGCAGGCTCAATCCCCAAAACTTTAATTTTAGGATTTAGCTCCTTGAGTCTTTTTGCAGTACCTGAAATTGTACCACCGGTGCCTATTCCTGCCACCAAAAAGCTCACTTTGCCATCAGTATCAGACCAGATTTCATCGGCTGTTTTTATATGAGAGAGCGGATTGTCAGGGTTTTCAAACTGTTTTGTTTGAAAAACATTCTTGCCCTCTTTTTCAAGCTCACCAACAATTTGAGCAGCTTTATCCAAAGAGCCTTTCATACCAAGGTTTTTAGGAGTTAAAACAATTTTTGCGCCGTAAGCTGAAATTAGTTTTTTCCTCTCCTCGCTCATATTCTCGGGCATTACCGCAATAAATTCAATCCCCATAATACTTGCGCAAAGGGCAAGTCCGACGCCTGTGTTGCCTGATGTAGGCTCAACTATAACCGTATCTGGAGTTATAAGACCCTTGTCATAAGCGGTTTTTAGCATATTATAAGCCACGCGGTCTTTTATTGAGCCTGCGGGGTTAAAATATTCAAGTTTTGCATATAAATTTTTAGGCTTGTACCCCTCATAAGTCCCGTTAACCTTGACTATAGGTGTATTTCCGATTAATTCTAAAAGATTAGAATACAATTTTGGCATATTTTCTTTTGCCCCCTTGCAAAACGCCTGATTTATCAACCATAAAGTCAATTGAGGCAACCTTTTGCCCTTCAAATTTAACGCCGCCGCCTGCTATAAGCCTTTTTGCCTCGCCTTTACTTTGTACAAAGCCTAAGCTCAAAAGCAAATCTATAATATTTTTTGACCCGTCAAGTTTAATTTCCTCGATGTCATCAGGCACGCCTTTTTTCTGAACAACGTTAATAAACTCGTCCTGAGCGGCTTTTGCCTCATCTTCACCCTTGTACATCCTAACTATTTCATAAGCAAGGCGCATTTTTTCATCGCGCGGGTTATTGTCTTTGTTAAAATCCAAATCAGTCAAAAGCAAGTAATACTTTGGCATAAGCTCATCTGGAATGCTCATAAGCTTGCCATACATATCTTTTGAGCTATCAGTAAACGAAATACAGTGTTCAGGGTAGGTTTTAGACATTTTAACCTGCCCGTCCGTACCCTCAATTAAAGGCAAAAGCATTGCAAGTTGAAAATCCTCAAAACCATAGTGCGCCTGAACATCTCGACCCATTAAAAGGTTGAAACGCTGGTCTGTTCCGCCAAGTTCTATGTCAGCTTTAACTGCAACAGAGTCATAAGCTTGCATAAGAGGGTAAAAGAACTCTACAACACTTATTGGACGCCCGTCTGCATACCTTTTTGCAAAATCATCACGTGTTAACATTTTTGCAACGGTTGTTGAAGTTGCAAGTTTTAACATTTCAACAAAACTCATTGAATGCAGCCAATCAGCGTTATTTGTAACCTCTGCACGCTCAATATCCACAACATTAGACATTTGTTCAAAATAGCTTTTTGCATTTTCTTCAACCTGTTCTTTAGAAAGCGCAGGGCGAGTTTCGGATTTGCCTGAAGGGTCGCCAACCATAGCTGTTGCGCCGCCTACTATTAGCACAACCTGATGGCCTAAATCTTGAAATTGTCTAAGTTTGCGCATTACAACGCTATGACCCAAGTGCAAATCAGGACGAGTCGGGTCAAGCCCTAATTTAACACGCAAAGGACGATTTTCCTTATGTGCTTTTTGAAGTTTATATGCAAGCCCCATAAAGCCGTCAGGCAGGATTTCAGCCCCTCTGGACAAGGTCTTTGCTTCATCAATAAATCTTTGTTCAATTTTTAATTCTTCAGTCATTTTTTCCTCAAATTACTGCCAGACAATAATAACACAACAGAAAAGAAACGTCATGTACTTATATAAGCGATAAATATTCCCTTTGCCTGTTCTCTATAAGCCCCTCAGGTACTGCTTTTATAAATGACCATGGCATTTTTTTGCGCGTTTTTGTATAAGGTATCATAGCCGCCTCTTTTAGGTCTTTCAGCCGTCTTAATTTGTGGAATTCCGCCCAAACGTGTTTGAATGCGCCTAAATTTCCGCCACGTTCGCAAACCTCTATAATGTAAGCAGCAAGGGATTTTTCGCTGCGTGACAAAACAGCCTGAATTAAATCCCACTCAATGCTTGAGGCACGAAAACCTATTTTTTTCTTTCTTAAATTTTTCATTACATAGAGCATTTTTTTCTCTAATGTCTTAAAGCCTTCCATTTCAACATTTTCAAAGGGTGTATGAGCCTTTGGAATAAAATTTGCAATAGAAAACGTAAATTCAAATCCGCGATTTTCCTTTTTTAAATTAACCGCAAGGTCAATCAACGCCTTAATATCGTCCATAGTTTCATGCGGTAAGCCAATCATAGTGTATATTTTAAGCCCTTTTAATCCTGCCTCGCGAGCAGCCTTAACCGTTGCAAAAATTTGCTCGTCGGTTAAATCTTTTTTAATTATCTTTCTCAAACGCTCGCTGCCGGCCTCAATTGCTATTGTCGCATGCTTTTGCCCGCACTCCACAAGGGTTTTAAACAGTTTTTCATCCGCTAAATCCGCTCTGAGAGAGGAAATAGAAAGTTCAATAGGCGAAATTTTATTTTTTTCCGCAATAAAATCAATAATTTTATCAAACTCGGGATGTCCTGCAACATAAGCCCCTAAAAGTGCGATTTTATTAGTATATTCAAGCGCATTTGAAATAGAATTTATAATTTTTTCAGTTTCCAAAAAGCGCACAGGCAGGTTCATCCAGCTTGCAAGGCAAAAATTACACATCTTTGGGCAACCGCGCTCAATTTCAATTACATAAGTATCTTGAAAAAAGCTTTTATCGCTCAAAATTGGCGTCGCTACAGGCTCATCAAGCTCATCGCGCACAAGATTTACATCATATCTGCCAAATTTAGGCACCCAAATACCGTCAAAATCCTTTAATTTCTCAAGAATTTCATCCCTTTTTAAGTCCTTATTTTTAGCGATAAATTTTAAAACTTTTTGCAAAAGCTGTCCTTCGCCAATGCTTATAAAATCGTAAAATTCCTGATAAGGCAAGGGGTTAGCATTCACTGCAGGCCCGCCTGCAAAAATAATCGGGTCGTCGTCACTGCGCTCAGACGACTTTAGCGGAATATCATATTTTTTTAACATTTTTATGACGGTTAAAATATCTATTTCAAAACTTGTTGAAAAACCCATAACTTTAACGTCTTTAACCGCACAGCGAGTGGTTTTTGTATCAGCATAAATACGCTCTACATAAATTTCATCAGTTAAATCAAGCATTTTAAAAATCGACAAATACCCTAAAGACGCCATAGCAAAACTCTCTATGGCAGGAAATGCAAACCATACGTTGATTTCAGGGTGTTTATCAATTTTTTGCTGATATAAAAATCTCTCCATTAACTTTCCTGCTCTCTTATTCTTTTTAAATAAAGTTCATCCACCAAAACACATATTACGCTTGCGATTGCAGGGCCTAAAATAACGCCCCAAAAACCTAAAAATCTTGCACCGACAAGCAAAGAGATAATGATTGTCAAAGGATGCATATCCATTAATTTACCAAATATCACAGGGCGCAAAACCTGATTTTCAAGCCATTGAGCAACCATAAAAATTATAAAAGTTAAAAGCACAAAAACAAAACCATGGCCTGCTGCGCTTATAAGACCTGCCGCAACAGCTATTGTAGGCCCGATTACAGGAACTAAATCAAGTATAAAAGTCATAAAACCTAATATTAGCGCGTGTTTATGACCAATCAACAAAAGCCCCAGCATGGTTAAAATACCTACAAAAGCCATTGAAAGAATTTGCCCGAAAACATAACCACCGACGCGATTTGAAATAGTGTCGATAATTTCCCCTGCGCGTTCTTTATATTTTTGAGGGAAAAAGGAAATAAAGACTTTTTTAATATGGTCCTCATCATAAGCAAGGTAAAATATCATAATTGTAACCGCAAGCACTGTTGTAAAAGAATTTGCAACTATTTTACCTGCCTCAATCGAGTGTGCAAAAACATTCTGCACAATAGGCGCCATATCTACCTTTAGTGCCTCTGCGTTAATAATTTTTGCAAGTGAAAAACCAAAAATATTAAAATTTAAAACTTGCTGAATTTCATCAAGGTAATTTGGGAAATTTTGAACAACATACAAAACTTGTTTTATGCTCACTACCAAAAGGGGTATAAAAAACCCTAGAACTCCGACTAAAAACAAAAGCAAAATAAGACTTACTGCAAGCACTCTTGGCATATATTTTTGCAATTTTGAAACAAGAGGATCAATTGCGCAAGTTAAAACATAAGCTGCAAAAAGCATTAAAAGGATGTCTGCAATATTACCTGCTAAAAATGCTAAAAGTATTAAAATAAAGAATACAAGAGTATTTTTAAGGGTTAAATATCTTTCTAAATATGGCATTAATTTTTTCTCCCATTATAAGCTTTTTTTATGTTACAATCATTATTGCAATTTAGCAAGATAAAATAGGATAAGATTTATGAGCATTAACCAAAACATTAAACCAATAACTACAAAAGTAAATGACAGAGGAAATTTAGAAATAGGCGGCTGCGACCTTGTTGAACTTGCGGATAAGTATTCTACACCGCTTTATGTTATGGATGAGGCGACTTTAAGAGGTATTGCACGTGAGTATAAAAAAGCTTTTTCGCGCCTTGAAAATGTAAATATGATGTTTGCCTCAAAAGCACTTATGGTTAGCGCTGTGGCAAAAATCCTCTCTGATGAGGGTTTTGGTTTTGATGCTGTTTCAGGGGGCGAACTTTATACAATTAAAAACGCTAATGTTGATATGCAAAAAATTACCTTTAATGGCAACAACAAAAGTGCAGATGAGCTGAATATGGCTCTGGATTATGGCGTTGGACGCATTAGTGTAGATAATTTTTTAGAACTTGCACTGCTAAATGAAATTGCAAAATCAAAAAATAAAGTGCAGAAAATTCTTTTAAGAATTACCCCTGGAATTGAATGTCATACACATGAATATATTCAAACAGGGCATTTAGACTCAAAATTTGGATTTGATTTAACTCAAATTGATGAGGCGATAGAGCTTATTTTAGATGAGTACAAAAACCTTGAATTAACAGGGCTGCACGCGCATATTGGTTCGCAAATTTTTGAAACACAAGTTTATTTTGATGAAATCGGCGTAATTTTAAAAGAAATTAAAAGGATTAAGGATAAATTTGGCATTGAACTATACGAAATCAATGCAGGCGGCGGCTTAGGGGTGACATACACTGATGAAGACTGCCCGCCATCTGTTGAAACAATAGCAAATGTTATAATTGATTCAATTGAAAAACATTGCAAACAATACGACCTTAAAAAACCTGTTTTATACATTGAACCTGGGCGCTCAATTGTCGCAACAGCAGGCGTTACACTCTATACTGTAGGTTCATCTAAACAAGTGCCGAATGGTAGAAAATACGTAGCAGTTGACGGCGGTATGGCTGACAACCCGCGCCCATCAATGTATGGGGCAAAATATTTTGCACAAATTGCAAATTATAAAGAAGAAAATACCCCTGAAAAAGTAACTGTTGCAGGCAGATTTTGTGAATCAGGCGACATTTTAATAAAAGACATAGAATTAAATAATCCGCAAGAGGGTGATTTATTATGCATTTACAACACAGGTGCGTATGGATACTCTATGTCATCAAACTATAACTGTGTGCTAAAACCTGCCATGGTACTTGTAAATTCTTCGCAATCTGATATTATAGTTAAAAGACAAACTTATGAACAATTAGTTCAAAATGATGTAATACCTGATAGAATTTAAGGATTTCAAGAGTGGATTTTGGCAGCTTTTACAGTTTTATATTATCTCAATTTCACCTGTTGCTAAAGTCGCTAAGCATGGTTAAACCAAGCATAAACATCATTGAAATAGTTGTTTTAATTTTTGTTTTATTATATTTTTATCGAAAATACATAAAAGGTACACCCAGCGAAAACCTTGTAAGAGGGATGTTTGTACTTATTTTTATGTGGATTTTTTCAGAACTTTTAATCAAGATAAATCTGCAAATTTTCGGCATGTTCATAAAAACCCTTGTCAGCGTTGTAATTTTCGGTCTTATTGTGATTTTCCAACCTGAATTGAGGCGTTTTTTGGGCTATATAGGACAGTCAAATTTCTTTGAAAACGTTATTTTAAATAAAAAACATTTTAGTGTAAAAGAAACTAAAATTGACGTTGTAAAAGAGCTTATAGAAACAATTAAATATCTTTCAAAGTCTAAAACAGGCGGTTTAATTGTATTGCAGCGAGCAAACTCTCCCATAAACCACTCTGACGTTGGTACAAAGCTTGACGCTGATGTATCTCAAGAGCTTTTGCTAACAATTTTTTACCCCTCAACACCGCTGCATGATGGTGCAGTAATTATCGAAGGGGAGAAAATCCTCTCTGCAGGCGTACTTTTACCACTTACAGAAGACCCAAAATTAAGCTGGAGATATGGGACACGCCACAGGGCAGCTATTGGAATTACTGAAAGTTCAGACTGTGCTTGCATTGTAGTGTCTGAAGAAACCGGAGATGTTTCAATCGCAATTGATGGCGAACTTAAAAAATATGAAGATTTAGGCAAATTAAAAACAGATTTATCAAGAATTTTAGGCTACGAAGAAGAAGTTGAAGAACAAAAACCTGCTATTTTTAACCTTGATAAATTTTTATCAAACAATGTGATACCTAAAAAAAAGTAAGACTACTCTTTTTGTCTAATGAAGTTAGAAAATTATTTATTTATCATTAAACTGTATGGAACAGTTTATTGCGCAAAAAGACACACATATAGAGAAAAAACAAAGGGCAAAAGAATATCTTTTGCACTATCTTAGCGAGCTTAAACTGCACTTTAATCTAAATGATGAGGATGTCATTAAAGTTTTAAGAAAAACTTATTTTGAATTACACAAAGGAAGTATTGTCCAAAAATGGCTCTGTGTGGTAAAATCATTTTTACGTAAATAACAGGAATTAAAAATGATTATTAAAAAATTACCCTTGGGCCCAATTGAGGCAAATACTTACGTGCTTTTTGATGAAAAATCTAAAGAAGCACTTATAATAGAAGCCTCAGGAGATGCTAACGCTATAAAACAAGAACTGGACGCGCTTGGCGCAAATTTAAAATATATTTTGCTGACCCATGGGCATTTTGACCACGTTTTTGGGGTAAATGATGTTAAAAAGCTCTACCCTGATGCAAAAGTCTTTATTCACAAGGAAGATGAAGTTCTGACAGAAAATATTGCCCTGCAATGCGCTCATTTTGGTATTGATGGAGTCGAAAAACCTGAAATTGACGAGTATATTGATGAAAATACAAAACTTTCCATAGGCGATATTGAAATAAAAGTAATTCATACCCCGGGACACTCAAAAGGCTCTGTTTGCTACCTTTTGGGGGATGATTTATTCTCGGGTGACACTTTATTTTTTGAAGAAATTGGTCGTTGTGACTTATTCGGCGGTAGTTTCAGTGAAATTGAAAAAAGCATAAGAAATAAAATTTTTACGCTTGATAAAAATATTGCAGTGCACCCGGGGCACGGGCAAGACTCAACTATAGGGCATGAAATTAAATATAATGCATATTTTGGAGAAAATTCGAGGTATTAAATGGAAATAAATTACGACGAACTTTTAGAAAAAGCAAAAGAAGTAAGTAAAAATTCATACTCACCATATTCAAAATTTAAAGTTGGCGCTGCAGTTATGTTTGAAAGTGGCAAAATATACTGTGGCGTAAATGTTGAAAATGTAAGCTATGGAATCACACTTTGCGCTGAAAGAAGTGCAATTTCAAGCGCTATTTCATCAGGAGAAAAAACAAAAATTAAAGCAATAGCTGTTTATTCTCCAAATCAAAAAAACTGCCTGCCATGTGGTGCTTGTCGCCAGTGGTTAGCTGAATTTGCACCTGATAACACTCATAATTTAAAAGTTATACTTGAAGGCTGTAAAGGCGAAAGTGTCGCTTGGGGACTGGATGAAATTTTCCCTGACAGCTTTAAATTTACATATTGCCAGCCTGATTAAACTTTTCAAACCCTAAAAGTGCTGCACCAATCATACCTGCGTAATTACCCGATGTCGCATGCAAAATTTTTGTTGGCAGTGTTACAATCTCATCATTTACCATTTCTTGCATATACTCTACATCGCAAAAATTACCCATAGAGCCCGATAAAACAATACAATCAGGGTCAAAAATATCTGCAAGACCTACAAGCCCTGCTATAATGTAATTTTGCCAGATGTTATAGGCTCTAAGCATAGTAGCGTCGCCCTTATTAACACCTTCAATAATATCATAAGTTGTTATATCTTTGTTTCCTGTAAGTTCAATTCCTGTAATTCTTAAACCGTTACCAGACGCGTAAATTTCATAGCAATCAAAAGCTCCGCATGAACATTGCCTTTTTTTATCCATAGACATTTTAAAATGCATTTCACCTGCAACGCCTGATTTACCCTTTAAAAGCTTACCGTCAATGATTATACCGCCACCTACACCTGTGCCCAGTGTAAGCGTAATGTTATTGTCCATACCTTTTGCGCTGCCTATTTTATACTCTGCCCATGCAGCGCAATTGGCATCATTTTCGACAAATACAGGTTTATTTGAAAGCGCACTAAAATCAGTTTTAGGATAACCGAAAGGCAAGTTTGCAGTTGAACAAATAACTTTTGTATTTTCCTTATTCACCCCGCCAGCCGTTGAAATTGCGCTAAATTCAACTTCACTTTCATGTTGAGCAATTATTTCTTTTAATTTTTCAATAATTTCTTCAGAACTCTTTGGGGTAGAGTGCTTTTCAATGTCTGAAACAATCTCGCCCGCTTCATTTACGTATGCAGCATAAATTTTTGTACCGCCAATATCAATGCCAAGTGCTTTTTTCATTTTAAAATCTCCGTAAATCTTTTTGTTATTAACTGCGGGCGGGTAATCGCCGAACCTATTACAACACAAAATGCGCCAAAATCAAATGCCTTTTTAACTTGTTCAGGTGTCCAAATTTTACCCTCTACTATCACAGGTACATTAAAATCCCTGCTCAAAGCCTGACATAATTCATAATCAGGCTCATTAGGTTTATTTTGAGTTTCCCTTGTATAGCCGCTTAGAGTGGTTGAAACAATGTCTACACCCAGCTCTATTGCGTTTTTTGCCTCATCGTATGTTGCAATATCTGCCATAGCAAGCTTATTTTGTGATTTTATAAAGTTTATAATATCGCTTAATTTTTCACCATTTGGACGCTCACGCATAGTAGCATCAAAAGCTACAATATCCGCCCCTGCCTCAATTATTTCTTTAGCATCGTTAAGCGTAGGTGTAATATAGACCACATCTAAAAAATTATCAGGAATTTTAGATGGCTTTGTAATGCCTATTACAGGCAAATTCGGATACATTTTTTTAGCATTTTTAATATCCCTTTTTCCTGCAAGCCTTAGAGCACATGCTCCGCCATTTACTACACTTTGAATCATGGCATTTAGCGCAAGCTCTTGATACAAGGGCTCATCGGTCATAGCCTGAACTGAGACAACAATTTTTCTTTTCAAGTTTTGTAACATATATGAACTACCTTTTAAACAAATTATACACCAAATTGACCATGATTTTTATTTTTGATTTATACTATTATACAGACACACTTAATTTAAAATAAGAGGAACTATGACTAAACACAGTATTGAAAAACAAGAAAACAATCTTGTAAAAATTACCATCACAGTAGATGAAAAAACAGCAAATGACGCTTACAACAAAACTTTAAAAAGAATCGGTTCAAACATTAACATTGCAGGCTTTAGAAAAGGCAAAGCCCCTGTTAATGTTATTGAAAAATATGTAGGTGCTGAAAGAATTAAAATCGAAGCACTTGAAAGCATTTTCCCAATGGAATTTTCAAAAGTTGCTCAAGAAGAAAAACTTGACCTTGCAACTCAACCGCAAATTGAACATTTTGAATTTGAAAAAGGCAAAGATTTAACAATCACAGTGAAGGCAGAATTGAAGCCTGAAGTAAATCTTGCACCTTATAAAGATGTTGAGGTTGAATATGAAGAATTCAAAGGCGAAGAAAACGCAATGGATAAAGAACTTGAAGCGCTACAGAGCAGATTTGCAACTCTAGAAAAAGTTGACAGAGCTTCAAATAACACTGACGTTGTAGTTTTTGACTTTGAAGGCAGTGCAAATGGTGAGTTAATCGAACATGGCAGCGCTAAAAACTACACTTTAGATTTAGGCCATTCAAACTTTATCCCAGGCTTTGCAGAAGGCCTTGTAGGGCACAGTGCAGGGGAAGAATTCACAATTGATGTTACATTCCCTGAAAATTACCATGAACCAAAGCTAAAAGGCGCACCTGCTCAGTTTAAAATTAATCTTCATGAAGTAAAAGAGCGCAAATTGCCTGAATTAAACGATGAATTGGCTAAAAAAGCAGGCAAATTCGAAACTCTTGACGCTCTTAAAGAAGACATTAAAAAATATCTTGAAGACGCTAAAAACTTTGAAAACGAAAGAAGAAAATCTGACGCAATTTTCAATAAAATTTACGATGAAACAAAAATCGACATTCAAGACACTATGATTGAGCGCGAAGTTGAAGCGGTAAGGGAAGAAACAAAACAAAACGCACTTCGCCAAGGTCAAGATTGGGAAAAAATCGTTGAAGCAGAAGGAAAAGATTCTGTTAACCAAAAATTGCGCGACGAAGCAATTAAAAGAATTAAAAATTCTTTAATTATCGAACAAATTTCAAAAAATGAAAACATTAAAATCGAACAAAGTGATTTATTGGCACAAATTCAAGAAATTGCAAGAATGTATGGTTCAAACGCAACTTCAATATTTGAAGAAATGAAGAAAAACCCATCTTCTTTTGCGCTTTTATCACAACAAATTGCAACAAGAAAAGTAAACGAGCTATTGCTCAGCGCTAATAAATTCAACGCAAAATAGTGAAAGGATAAGTATTATATGAGTTTTGTACCTGTAGTAATCGAACAATCATCACGCGGCGAAAGGTCTTTTGACATTTTCTCAAGACTTTTAAGGGAGAGAATTATCTTCCTTGGAACACCTATTGATGATATGGTCGCAAACCTTGTTGTAGCACAAATGCTATTATTAGACAGTGAAAACCCTGAAAAAGACATTATGCTATACATTAACTCCCCGGGAGGTTCTGTAACAGCAGGTTTTGCAATCTATGATACAATGCAACATATAAGATCAGATGTATCAACAATTTGCTTGGGTCAAGCAGCTTCTATGGGTGCATTTTTGCTCTCATCAGGTACAAAAGGCAAACGCCTTGCACTGCCTCACTCAAGAATACTTATCCACCAACCCTTAGGCGGTGCGCAAGGTCAGGCAACAGATATTGAAATTCAAGCTAATGAAATCTTAAGAATTAAAAAATCCTTGAACAATATCCTTGCAAACAACACAGGTCAACCGCTGAAAAAAATCGAAAAAGATACAGACCGCGACTACATTATGACACCTGAAGAAGCGGTTGAATATGGTATGATAGATAGAGTAATAACTCTTGATACCGAAAATAAAGAAAATTAATTTGGAGAAAATTAAATGGCAAAAATTGATGAACCTAATTTAAAATGTTCATTTTGCGGTAAAACGCAAGATCAGGTTAAAAAGCTTATTGCAGGACCTGATGTGTGCATTTGCGATGAGTGCATCGAGTTGTGCAATGAAATTTTAGATGAGGAATTATTCAACCTTAAGGGAGAAGAAAAAGCGCAAGAATCTGAGCTTCTCTACGAGGGAATACCTAAGCCCCACGAAATTAAAGCTTACCTTGATGAGCACATCGTGGGTCAGGATGATGCCAAAAAAGTCCTTTCTGTAGCTGTTTACAACCACTACAAAAGAATTGCGCACAACATGGAAAATGAAAAATCCGATGTTGAAATCCAAAAAAGCAACATTCTTTTAGTAGGCCCAACAGGTTCAGGTAAAACTTTGCTTGCTCAAACACTTGCAAAACTTTTAAATGTGCCTTTTGCGGTAGCTGATGCTACAACTTTAACTGAAGCAGGTTATGTAGGCGACGACGTTGAAAATATTTTGCTAAGGTTATACCAAAGTGCTGATTATAACGCACAAAAAGCCGAACGTGGCATAATTTATATCGATGAAATTGATAAAATCGCAAGAAAATCTGAAAACCCATCTATTACACGCGATGTATCAGGTGAAGGCGTGCAACAAGCGCTTTTAAAAATGATAGAAGGCACTGTTGCAAACGTTCCCCCGCAAGGCGGCAGAAAACACCCGCACCAAGAATTTATTCAAATTGATACGTCAAATATCTTGTTTATTGTTGGCGGTGCTTTTGTCGGTTTGGATAAAATCGTAGAACGTCGTGCAGGAGAATCATCAACCGTTGGTTTTGGCTCAAAACCTGTTTCAGCCGCTGAAAAAGAACTTCAAGCAGCAAAAATGCTTAAAAAATTACAACCAGATGATCTGCTAAAATTCGGCTTAATTCCTGAATTTGTCGGCAGAATCCCTGTTTATACAGTTTTAGACCCATTAGATGAAGAAACACTTAAAATGATTTTAACAAAACCCAAAAATGCTATTGTTAAGCAATATCAATGCTTAATGCAAATGGATGGCGTTGAGTTAAAATTCGACGATGAGGCAATTGACCTAATTGCTAAAGAAGCAATAAAAAGAAAGACAGGCGCTAGAGCACTTCGCTCAATTGTTGAAGAAATCATGCTTGATGTTATGTATGAAGTGCCAACTAACCCTGAAATCAAGACTTTTACAGTCAGCGCTGACATGGTGAGAAAAAAAAAGAACGTAGCGGAGTTGATTCAGCTCCCGACGAAAAATAACTTGGAAAAAGTACAGGAAGACATCGCATAAGTGATGTAAATTTCTTGCTACCACAAAAAAATAAAGCTAGAATATTGCTATAACCGTTTGGAGAATAAAATGAAAAAGATTTTTAAATTTTTTGCAGTTCTGATTTGCGCAGTGACAATGGGCATTTCAGGTGCTATGGCACAAACTTTCAATGATTTGCCAAGCTCACACTGGGCTTATGAAGCTGTTGAGTATTTATACGAAAACGGCGTTGTAGTTGGTTATCCTGATGGCAGCTACAAGGCAGACAACAACGTAATTAGAGCGGAATTTTGCTCTATGGTTGTAAGTGCGCTAAGGTTGCGTGAAAAAAGTATTGATTCAATAAGAAACTTCAAAGACGTTGAAGACTGGTACTGGGCTTATAATGATATTCAACTGGCATCATTTTTTGACTTAGTAGTTGGTACACCTGATGGTTATTTTTACCCTAAAAACACTGTAACACGTGCAGAAGCACTATCTGTTGTACTTAATTCTCTATCAACAAATGATATGACTCATGAAGAAGCTCTTGAAATTCTTTCAAAATACCCTGACGCAAAAGAAGTTCCGCTATGGGCTTTAGTTAAAACTGCAAAAGCTGTTCAAAACGGCTTAATGTACAATACTCCAGGACATGAACACACACTTGAACCAAATCGCCCTGCAACTCGTGGCGAAATTGCAATGTTCTTATATAAAATGATGGCGCAAGTTCAAATTCGCCCCAGCGAAAAACTTGCAGACAAGCAACGCCCAATTATTAAAGATGGCTATGTTGTTGAAAATGCTTATTTTGACGGCGATGAAATTGTAATACCAGCTGGTACTATTTTACCTCTTGGTGTTATGGAATGTATTAACGTACAAAAGGCAAAACCTGGTGATCCTTTTGTAGCGCGCGCTTTGGTTAACTTTGTAAATAAAGACAGACTGCTTTTAATACCTATTGGTACTCAATTCAGCGGTAAAGTCGTTAAAACTAAAAAACCTCTTAGATTCTTTAGAAATGCTTACATTGCACTACAAACAGAGTCTGTACTTGATAAAGACGGCCGTGTTGTAGGCCCTGCACTTGCAACTTTGGGTGAAAAAGAACCTGAAATAAGATTAATCAGAAATTGTCCGCATTTAACAAAAGTCCGCTACTATGGCACAAGAACTCAAAAAATGTGGATACACAAATCTCAAAGGGTTGATTTCATTCTTCAAGAACCAATAAGAATTAAAATCTTAGACAACCAATTCATCCCTGAAGAATAAAAAATTAAATTAAGATTAATTTTTGTAAGTTTTGTAAAAATCCTTATTAATATGTATATATATTGATAAGGATTTTTATTATGTTAGATAATTTAACTCAATCATCACAAAGTATTGTAATTAACGCTCAAGAAATTGCAAAAGAATATTCAAATTCTTTTATTGAGCCTTTGCACATTTTATATGCAATTTCGCTAAGCTCTGAAAGCTCAGCTGCTGATTTGATGAGCGACTTAAAACTCAACACAATGCTTTTTAAAGACGACATTAAAGCTGCAATAAATAATTTAGCAAAAGTAAGCAATCAAGGCGAAATTTATTTTTCAAAAGAAACTGCTCAAGTATTTGAACTTGCAAACACTGAGGCTAAAAATTTAAAAGACAAATTCATCTCGCCTGAGCATTTGCTCCTTGCACTTTGCGATTTTGCACAAAACGCTCAAAACAGTGCAAACTCTGATATAGTAAGGATTTTCAATAAATTTTCAATAACAAAAGACAAAGTATTACTCTCAATGAAAAAAATAAGGGGGGATAAAAAAGTGGA
>CALUWD010000020.1 GCA_944324385.1 Candidatus Gastranaerophilales bacterium
GTCGAACCGGCACGTGGGGTGAACCACACCAGATTTTGAGTCTGGCACGTCTACCAATTTCATCACACCGGCAGGTATAAATTAGTCTATTAAATTGTCAATTTGCCAAGATGTGATGAAATTGGTCTACATATTCTCTAAAACATGCTACGCATGTTTTGCATCACACCGGCAGGTATAAATCAGTCTATTAAGTTGTCAATTTGCTTTTAGCAACTCACAAAACAATAATACCAAAAAAAGATTATTTTTCCAATTCTTTTTTCAAAATTTCATTAAGCATTTGCGGATTTGCTCTACCTTTTGTTTCTTTCATAATTTGGCCCACAAAGAAACCAAAAAGCTTATCCCTTCCGCCTTTGTATGCTGCGACCTGTTCAGGATTTGCTTCAACAACTTTTCTTGCAAGTTCTTCAAGTTGGCTAGCATCAGAAAGCACACTCAAGCCTTTTTTCTCAACTAATTGTTGTGCATCTTCGCCTGATTTTAAAATTTCAACTACAAGTTGCTTCGCAATGTTATTTGAAATTGTACCTTTTTCAAGGAGTGAAAGCAATTTTACGAAATTTTCAACACTAAGTTTTGTTTCACCAATTGAAACTTTTTCTTCTTTTAAATATGCAGCAATTTCGCCAGTTAAGAAGTTAGAGGCTGTTTTTGGATTTACGCCGCCTTTTAGCGCTTCGTCATAAAATAATGCAATATCCATTTGATTTACAAGTACATTTGCATCATATTCGCTCAAGCCTAACGAAATATACCTTTCAAGCTTTTGCTGAGGTAATTCTGGCATCGATTTTTTGATTTCTTCAATCCAATCCGAGCTGATTTCAAGTGGCATTAAATCCGGTTCAGGGAAATATCTATAGTCATGCGCATCTTCTTTCCCTCTCATGGATGAAGTTGTGCCGCTGTTATCATCCCATAACCTTGTTTCTTGAATAACTTCGCCGCCACTTTCAATTAGGTCTGTTTGTCTTTCAAATTCGTATTCAATTGCCCTTTGTAAAGCTCTAAAGCTATTCACATTTTTAATTTCAGCCCTTGTGCCAAATTCTTTCTGGCCTCTTGGTCGTACTGAAATATTTGCATCAGCTCTCATTGAGCCTTCTTCTAAGTTGCCATCGCATACGCCAATGTATCTTAAAATATTTCTTAACTGCTCAACGTACTCTCTGGCTTCTTCTGATGAGCGCATATCAGGTTCTGAAACTATTTCTAAAAGTGGAGTTCCTGCGCGGTTAAGGTCGACAAGTGAGTATGATGACCCGTAAAGACCAGCAGCGCCGGCGTGGACAAGCTTTCCTGCGTCTTCCTCTAAGTGTGCGCGAGTTATACCGATTTTTTTATTTGAAATTTGTACCCAACCACCAAGGCAAATAGGTTCGTCAAATTGCGAAATTTGGTATCCTTTAGGCAAATCAGGATAAAAGTATTGTTTTCTGTCAAATTTACATCTTTTAGGAATTTGAGAGTTTAATGCAAGCCCTGTTAAAATACCCATCCTTACAGCTTCTTTATTTAATACAGGCAAGACACCCGGCATGCCAAGTGTAATGGCTGATGTTTGTGTATTTGGTTCTTTGCCAAATTCCGCACCATCAGGGGCGAATATTTTTGTATTTGTTTTAAGTTGCGCATGGACTTCAAGCCCAATCACCATTTCATATTTTTCTTTCATATCCTCAAGTGACATGTTCTCTCCTTGCTTCAAGCTGTTTATTCAAATATATCACAAAAATAATTATTCAAATGTTAATAATTCTTAATATTTTTTCAAATTTAGGCATTTTATATGGAGCCGTTGAGTTTATTAATATAAGGAAGTGGAGTCTTAATATGAGTTATCCTTTATATAATCAACAAGCATATATGCCGCAGGCAGTTCCAACTGCGTCATGCGGTGCTGTTTCAATAAACATTATGAACCCAACTGTTGGTATGACAAATCCAATGTGTCAACCTTATCAAAATGGTGTATATCAATATCCAACTGCAAGTTATTATTCTGCTCAACCAATGCAAATGCAATACCCTATGAATTATAACAATAATGTAAATTCTAACTCACTGAATACATTGCCTAATCAGCAAAATGAAACACCTACTCCCCCTGCACCTGCTGTAGCTGCTGCTCCTGCTGAAAATAAAGAGGAAAACAAAACAGACGAAAAAAAAGAAGAATTAAAAGAAAAAATTCCTTTGACGGATGACTACATAAAAACCTTAGAAAATTATTTAAATTCACAAGATGCTAAAGTTAGGCTAATGGCAGCAAAGGATTTGCTTGAAAGATTTAAAGAAGATTTAAATAGAAAAAATGATGTAGCGTTAACTGCATTATTGAATAAAATTCTTCAAGATCCAAATTCTGCAGTTCGTTTTTTAGGTTTGACAATTCTTGATGCAGGTTATGCAAAAGGAAATGAGCTAACTCTGCAACTTTTAAAGGCAATACAAGCTGATGGTCAAAAAGAATATGGTGAAGATTCATCACTTGCATCGCAAATATTGTTAAAACTAAGTGCTGGTGATAAAGTTAAGTTTAAGCCAGAAGAAGGACAAGTGGTTGAGTCAAAAAAAGATGACACAGCCACGACAACAAAGGAGGCTAAATAATGAATATTTTAAATATTGCCTCTAAATCATCAGCATTACTTGCAACAGGTGCTTCTTTATATGACATTCATAAACTTGGCGTAAGAGAAGCTAACATTAAACGTGAAAAAAATTACGCGGATGACTTTATTGCTGATCAAATCGGTTCATCTAAGCTTAATTACCCAAGCGAAAAACACAATGCCATGAAAAAATGGTTAATGAATTTTAAATATCCATTGCAAGTTTCTGAAATATGGAATACTGCAACAGGCTACCTCAAGGGCGTAGCAAAAGGAATTGGTTATAATATAGCTACCCTTGGTTTTTCTGCTTTAGCATTCTTTGCTAAAAAAGACGGAACAAGAAAAGCAGGCATTATTGGTCTTGGTTTGTCTGTAGCATGGGATTTTATTAAAAACAGCACCAATATATTTGAAAGGAAAGACTATTTGAAGTAGCAAAATCGGGCTTTTTAAGACATTTGTTACAAAACTTAAAATTTAGCAAATATTTAGCAATAATTTTTAATCACAAGATTTATAATATCAGATAATAAGAATTTTATTAGAAAAGGAGAAACGTATAATGATACAACCGCAGTATTTTCAGCAGCAATATCCTCAATCACCATCTGCTGTAAGCATAAATATTTATGAACCAAAAAGTTACGGTTCTGCTCCAAATAATTGCGCACCTTATGGTTATACAAATCAACTTTATTCAATGCCTCAAGCATCTGCATGGGCTCAACAACCTCAAAACTTTGCGGTTTCCCCGTATCAACAATACGCAATGAATCCTGTTGTTCCTCAACAAATTGCAAGTACTCCTGTGGAAGCTGAACAACAAAATAATATGCCAATGCCAAACATGCAAGATACCACTCCTGTAGCACCTCAAGAAATGCCACAGAGTGCAATTGAGCCACAAGCACAACAACCTCAACAAGCTGAACAAGCACAACAAACACCAATGCCAGAAGTAAAAGAAGGTGAAAATGTTCCACAAGTTAATGTTGATGCACTATTGCAAGACTTAAAAAGCAATGATTACGCAGCACAAAAAGATGCGATATCAACAATAGCTAATTTTGTAAATACAAATCCAGAATTAGCTCTACAAGCTTCTGTTGATCCAATTAAACAAGGTTTGATTGATATCATTAATACTGATACAAGCTCTTTGCCACAACCCACAGAAGCACAAATGGCTCTAAAAGCTAAAAAAGACAAAGGCGAGCAATTAACTCCAGAAGAAGAAACTGAATTGAAAAACGGTTCTCAAAAAATTGATGCAGATACAAACAGAATGATAGCATTATTTACTCTTGCAATGTTGCAAAAACTATCAAGAGATAATGAAGCTCAATATGCTCAATTCCAACAAGAACAAGGCAAACAAGCTCCAACCCAGCTCGCACTGAAAGATATGATGGGTTATAACGACATTGCAAATGTTATTAAAAATGACCAAAACCCTCAAATAAAATCAGCAGCAATTGAAGCTCTTCAATACATGGCAAAACCAGAAGAAAAAGCTGAAGTAGAGCAAATATTACAGCCAGCTTTAAACGACCAAGACCCAATGGTTAAAAGTGTAGCTGAAAATGCGCTCAACAACTTGAGTGTTGCTCCTGCTGACGCTGCTCAACAAAACGCTGCACCGCAACAAGCTGAACAACCACAACAAGAACAGACTGCTCAGCCTGAACAGCAAGCACCTGAGGCTCAAGTAGCAGAACAACCAAAAGAAGAACAAGCTCAAGAAGCTAAAGCAGCATAATTAACTGAGTAATTCTATAATAAGCACAAAATAGTTAACTATATTCAAATCCGCATTTATGAGTTTTTTAAATGCGGATTTTTATTAAAAAATATTAAATCTTTGTAATTTTGCAGTAGTTATTATTAAATAGTAATATGAGTAAAATAACTAGATTTGACGCTAAAAATAACAACAAAAAAATTGCACAATTAAAGTCTTACCTAGGTTTTGAGTATATAAAACTAAAAAAAGACGTAAATGGACTTGAATTTAACATTGAGCACCTGCTGGAGTATTCAAATAAGAACAGGTACAATATTTCTATAGCCAGAAAGCTTGAAAACAGCACTTTTGTTTACAATTTCTTTGTGGAAGGTTCAAAATTAAATTTATTCTTTGATGCTTATTTTAATGGTAAGATAGAAGGCGAAATAATTGATATCGACAAATTAAAACCGGAAAATCTTGCATGAGTAAATTTTTAGATGAATATGCCTTAATTTTGTCTTCTTGCGAAAGACCTTCGCGCTACATAGGTGATGAATTTCTAAGTGCAAATAAAGACTTTAATACAGCTAATGTAAAAGTAGCATTTGTTTTCCCTGACAAATATGAAATAGGGATTAGTAATTTTGGTCATAAAATTTTGTACCATATTGTAAATTCCCATCCATCTTATATGGCGGATAGAGCCTATGCGCCTGACAAAGATTTTCTAGATTTATTAAAGAAATATAATAAATCGCTATATGGGCTAGAGTCTAAAGTGCCGCTTAATTCATTTGACTTTTTAGGATTTGCACTGCAATATGAGATGTCTTACACTACAATATTGAAAATGCTGGAATTCTCAAATGTCCCAGTGCTTTCAGTAGAGAGAAATGATGATGACCCAATTATTTTTGCCGGTGGGCCTTGTGCTTTTAACCCTGCACCAATGTGCGATTTTATTGACTTGTTTTTAATAGGTGATGGCGAAGAAGTTGTTATAGAAATTTTAGACAAGTACGACAAAATTAAAACAAAATCACGCTATGAAATTTTAGAAGAATTATCTAAAATCCAAGGTGTGTATTGTCCAAAATTTCCCAAAAAGACAACAAAAAGGATATTTATTCCTGATAAAAAATCGCACCCTGTAAAGTCGCCTATTTCACATTTTGTGAGTGTACATGATAGAGCCACTGTAGAAATTAGAAGGGGCTGTGGCAGGTTGTGTCGTTTTTGCCAAAGTGCGCATACTAATTTGCCAGTTCGTGAGAGAAATTCTGATGACATAATTTCACTTACTTGTGATTATGTCAAAAATACTGGATATGATGAGTATTCTTTGCTTTCGCTTTCTTCTAATGATCACACAAACATTGAACAGATTATAGAAAGGCTAAACGAACATTTTAAAGGTACAGGTGTAAATGTTTCCTTGCCTAGCCAGCGTGCTGATAAGTTTTCAATAAAACTTGCGCAATTAATGCAGCAAGAGAAAAAGTCTACTATTACAATTGCTCCCGAAGCTGGCAGTCAAAGAATGCGCGATGTTATAAATAAAAATTTAACTCAAGAACAAATTATAAATGCTGTTTTATCTTGTGTCAGAAGTGGCTGGGGTAAAATTAAATTTTATTTTATTATTGGACTGCCTTTTGAAGAAGATGAAGATGTTCTTGCGATTGCCGATTTAATTAAAAACATTAACTATAATTGCAAAAAAGAAGGGCTAAGACTGCCTTCCATCACTTGTTCTATTTCGGTTTTTGTTCCAAAGCCTCACACTCCATTTTGCTGGCATGGTCAAAATTCAATTGAAGAAATTGAGCGCAAGAAGCAGTTGCTGCTATCAAGAAAGCCAGAAATTAAAAATGCAAAGCTGAATTTTCACTCACCACGGGTTTCTCAGTTGGAAGCTTTTTTGACTCGAGGTGATAAAAATGTTGGTAAATTTATTTATGAGCTTTATAAAAATGGCTCATACCTTGATTCTTGGGAAGAAAATATTGATTTTGAACTTTACAAGCAAGTTGCACAAAAGTTAAATATTGATTATGCACAAGAAGCCACAAAAACATTTGACACAAGTGAAGATCTGCCTTGGGATATTATAGATTGTGGTCTAAATAAGCAATGGTTAATTAATGAATATAATCTTGCAAAACAAGCTAAAAACACTATTCCTTGCGAAGTAAAATGCTCAAACTGTGGAGTGTGTAGCAACCTAAAAACACATAAAATTTATGATAAAACTATTATTTAGTGAGCCTTTCCACTGTTGCTAAAAAATTCATAATGTCGATTGGTTTTGTTATATAGTTATCGCAACCAAGTGCTTTTGCTGTTTGTTTATCTTTATCCATGGCAAAAGCTGATACAATAAGTGTTTGAGGGCAGTCAATTTTTTCATCTTTGAGTTTTTTTAACAGGGAAAACCCGTCAAGTATGGGCAATTGTATGTCTAAAATCATTAAGTCAAAGAAATTTTTTTTAATTTCATTGTACGCTTCAAGCCCATCGTACGCCTTAGTTACAGAGTAACTTTTTGCTTCTAATATATCTGCAAAAAGCTTCATATTTGTTGGATTGTCTTCCACAATGAGAATTTTTTTCATGCCAGAGCCCCCTTGAGTTGCACTTTAAAAGTTGTGCCTTTGTTGGGTGCGCTTTCAAGAGTGATTTTGCCCTTGTGTAGTTTTACAAGTTCTTTTGTAATTGTAAGCCCAAGCCCTGTCGAACTTTGACCTTTTGTGTATAAATTATTAAGGTGGACAAATTTGGTAAAAATCTTATTATGATATTTTTTATCAATACCTATGCCGTTATCTTGTACTTCAAGTATAAAATCTTTGTCCTGATTTGATGCTCTAATCTCAACTTTGCCATTTTCAGGAGTAAATTTTATTGCATTACTTAATAGGTTATATAAAATTTGTTGTAATTTTTGATAATCTGCCATTATGTTATTTTCACAAGTGTTTATAAATTTCACCTCTATTGACTTTTGTTCAAATAACGGTGTAAGTATATTTATTGCCTCTTGTATCACGTTTTGTGGACTAAGTTCGCAAAGTGACACTTTCATAGCCTTTGACTCTATTTTTGATAAGTCTAAAATTTCATTTATCATACCAAGCAGGTGCAAACTTGAAATTTGTATGTCTTTAATGTATTCCTCTTGTTTTTGGTTTAAGTCTCCAAAAATTTTGCAACCAAGCGCTTGAGAAAAACCTATAATAGCGTTAAGCGGTGTCCTTAACTCGTGCGAGATGTTTGCAAGAAATGAATTTTTTGTTTTATCTAGTTCTTGTAATTTTTTATGTTGTTTTTCTATAATTTCGTATGCATTATTTTTTTCGATTATATTGTCTTGCAGTGCTTTTAGCTGCATTTTAAATACATCATTAAGCTCGTAATCTTTAATTAAATAAGAAATTACGCTTGCTATTGTTTCAATTGCGCTGAGCTCATCAGGGGTGAATTCTTCTTCATTTTCAACTACAAAAATTCCAAATAGTGAATTTCTGATTAAGAGCTTGCTGCAAGCCCAAAACCCTTGTTTCTTGAATAATACAGTACAATTATTACTATTTGAAATTGTGTCATAAAGTGTTTTGTCATGGGATAAATCAACACTTGTGTCTGGGTACAATCCTTTTGGTTCAAATTTGTCGGAATTGATAAAATAAACCCCTAATGACTTTGCTTGAATAACGTTATTGATTTCTTTTAATATATTTTTGTAAAAGTCAATCCTATTAATTTCGTTATTGTTAATTAGCGAAGTGATTAGGGCTAAAATTTCATTTAAATTCTTGTTCATTAATTAATTATAAGACTTTTTTTATAATCGGGCAAATTATTATTATATGTTATGCATTTAAGCGATAACCGCCCTTTGTAGCATTTTGCAATATGTCTTCATTAATTTTTGTTCTTAGATTTTTAATATATTTATATACATAATCAGTTGGTAATTCTAGTACTGTTGCTAAATCCTTTGCAAAAACTATCTGATTTTTATTTTTTATGAAATGCTCTAAAACAGCCTGTTCTCTTTGCGTTAGAGGTTTTTTAAATGTAATCTTTAAGGATTGTGTTAAATCTTTAGTTTTTTCTTCTTTTTTTACCTTTGATTCTTGTAAATCAACTGATTTTTTTGCGATTTTTAAAATTTGCTCTTTTGGCTTTTCGTTTTTAATTTCTGAAACTGAAGCTGCAAACTTTTCATTTTTTAGAACAATATCAACGATATCACGTGTTTGTTTTTCTTCTTTTAGCGTTTTACCCAAGCGCTTTGCATATTCCTCTAAAGTGATTTTTTCTAGAGAACTTCTCCATTGCTTTATTTCTTCTTTGCTTAAGTATTCACTCATTTAAACTGTTCCTCTTTATGTGTTTAATGTCCGTTCCTTATTCTTTATAGCACACAACATGCCCAAAAATCTGCAAATATTTCATAAAGTAAATTTTTTTTTAAATATTTAAAATTTATCAAAAAAGACTTGACAATAAAAAATGAGCCCTGCATATTGCAGAGCTCATTTCAACTTCTTATATATTAGTCATCAGCGTGGCCTGCTGTGCCTAATACATCTTTCATTTTATGCATTACCATTTCTTTAACAGCTGTTCTACCTGGGCCCATATATTCTCTTGGGTCAAATTTTTCAGGGTGCTCAACAAAGAATTCGCGAATTGTAGATGTCATTGCAAGTCTTAAGTCTGTATCAATGTTGATTTTTGCAACACCATGTTTTGAAGCGTATGCAAGCATTTCTTCAGGAACGCCGTGAGCATCAGGAAGGTTGCCACCAAATTTATTACATTTAGCAACGAATTCTTTTGGAACAGAAGATGAACCATGAAGAACGATTGGGTAATCATATCCTACCACATCAAATATTGCTTTTTTGCATTCTGCAAGTCTTTCAAAGTCAAGTTTTGCTTCACCTTTGAACTTGTATGCACCGTGTGAAGTACCTATAGCAATTGCTAAAGAATCGCAGCCTGTTTCTTTTACAAATCTAGCAGCTTCCTCTGGATCTGTGTATGTTGCATGTTTTGCATCAACTTTAACATCATCTTCAACACCAGCAAGTTTGCCAAGTTCAGCCTCAACTGAAACACCTCTTGCATGAGCGTATTCAACAACTTGTTTTGTAAGAGCAATGTTTTCTTCAAGTGGAAATCTGCTACCGTCTATCATTACAGAAGAAAAACCACCGTCGATACAAGCTTTGCAAATTTCAAAGTCTGCACCATGGTCTAAGTGAAGTGCAATTGGAACTGTTGTAGTTGCAAGAGCAGCTTCAACAAGTTTAATTAAGTAAGTTTGGTTAGCATATTTTCTGGCACCGGCAGAAACTTGCAATATAATTGGTGAGCGAGTTTCTTCAGCTGCTTCTGCTATACCTTGTAAAATTTCCATGTTGTTAACATTGTAAGCACCAATAGCATATTTGCCAGCAAGTGCTTTTTTGAACATTTCGCCTGTTCCAACGAGTTTTCTTTCTGTCATAAAATTATCCTCATTAATGTACCGAATACAGCTAAATTTTATAACAAAATTTATTTGAATACAAGAAAAATTATTTTACTTTTCTTAATATTTAATTAAGTTTGTAGGAAAATTTGCTGATAAATTTATTGTACAAGTGAAAAGGTGTGGACAAGATGAGCAAAGACTTTAGTTTTGACAATTTCTTTAAAATTAATGTACAAAAATGGGGAACTGGTGAAAACGACTGTTTGTCAAGAGTTGCACAGACATCTTTAAATAATGCAGGTAAAACAGAAGATGCCGCCCAATGGGCTAAAATAAAGGAACAGCAAGACAAAATTCAAGAATATAATAATAAAATTGAAGGTCACAAAATTGAAAATGCTGATGTTGTGTATGAAGGGCAAGAAATACTCATTCCGATTGAAGATGCAATAGAAGGCATCAAAAACGATTTTGAAACTACAACAAGTGAGTATGATGAACAGCAACAAGAAATTGCTGACTGTACTGATAAGTTAACATCTGCAAATTCTAATGTGTCAAATACAAAAGCAAGCTATGATCAGACATTAACTGAGTATAATAAAGCAAAAAGTGCTGCTTCAAACAGTGGGGATAGTAATCAAAATTCAAGTGCTATTGACTCACTAAAGGCTACACTTGATGCTAAAAAGGAAGAGTATACAAAAGCTGTTCAAGAACAAAAGGAAGCTCAAGAGGCACTAAAAGAAGCTCAGGAAAAAGCAAAAGAAACAAAAGAAAAAATTGAAAATTTAAAAAAAGAGCTGGATGAGTATACTGATAGAAAAGACCAAAAAGAAAAGAAATAGATGATCAACTAAAAGAAATCGCAGGAAATATAGAAGGTCTTGAAGATGAACTTACGCAAGCTCAAGAAGAATTAGACAAGATGAAACAAGAGCTTGAACAAATGAAATCAGGCGACAGAGATGAAGGTGAAAACTGGGATACTATTGACAAAAACGCTAAAAAGGCATTGAGTACGTCAAATACTGATCAAAAAATTGCAAAGGCTGATGGTGTCGAGGTTTCTGATGAAGAAGAAAATCCTAATTACTTTGAAATTAAGCAATTATATGGCAAAATTATAGAAGACGAAGATAATGACACTGTTATTGCAAGAAGGTATACCTATGATGAAGATGGCAATGAAATAATTATTTCTGAAGATGAATATAAAAACAATCCTAACGAATATGGCACTAGTATAGATAAAGATAATTTAATTTCAGAAACAACTTATGAATACCCCTCATCAGATGTTCAAGTTGAAATAGTAAAAACAAAAGATGAAGACGGTGAAGATACCTATGAAGTAAATGTTAAGGACGGACAATTAACTCCTGCTCAAATCGACATGTATAACTCAAAATACGGCGTAGAAATGTCTGCAGTTAACAAAGAAGATGTAGATGCAAGTTATGAAGTAAACAATATTATTGAAAATTCTTCTGACAGTGATAAAAATGATAAGCTCAAGGAGTTTTTCAATGATAGGTACATCGTCCCCAGTACCAGAAAAGTTCTGATAACTCCAAGGCAAGTGCTTCGCTTGTTAAGGATGTGCTTTACAACCTTGATATTCAACATTGCACTGAAAATGACGTTGAATCAGCCGTTAGCAAATTAACTTCAGCTTTTGGTTCTTTTGATGCCATGATTGACACTATGACAGATTCTTCTTCCGATATGTCAAATGTTCAACAAAGTATTTATCTCTCACGCGTTGCGCAATTAATGGAAAGATACGAAGACATCAAAAAAGATTAACTTAAATATATTTACACACTCCAAAAAAAACTGTATAATTAAGAAATACAGTTTATTTGGAGTGTTATTATGGAAAATTTAAAAATTGCAATCGGTTGTGACCATGGCGGATTTCATTTAAAAGAAAAAATTCTTGAGTATTTAGAAGTTCATCACATAGAATACAAAGATTTTGGTATTTACAATCTTGAACAAAGTGATTATCCCATTGTTGCAAAAGAAGTTGCAAATGAAGTAGCGCAAGGCAATTTTGATAGAGGTATTTTAGTTTGTGGTACTGGTATTGGCATGTCTATTACTGCAAATAAAACAAAAGGAATTCGTGCCGTTTGTCTTGAAAATACATACTCTGCACGTGTTTCTCGCGCACATAATAATGCAAATATTTTGTGCTTGGGTGAACGTGTCATTGGTCAAAACCTTGCGCTTGACATAGTTGATGTCTGGTTAAAAACAGGCTTTGAAGGCGGCAGACATAAACGTAGAATTGATATGATTGAGTAGTAAAATAATAATTGAAACTCAAATTTTTTGTTGTAATATATGACTATAGAATTAGTTAACCATTAGGAAGTTTATAACAATGTTTGAAAGATTTACCGAAAAAGCAATACGTGTAATTATGTTGGCTCAAGAGGAAGCAAGACGTCTGGGTCATAACTTTGTAGGCACAGAGCAAGTTTTGCTTGGTCTAATTGGCGAAGGCACAGGAATTGCAGCTAAAACCCTTAAGTCTATGGGTGTGACAATAAAAGATGCTCGCGCTCAAGTTGAAAAAATAATCGGTCGTGGTAGCGGTTTTGTTGCAGTTGAAATTCCTTTCACTCCACGCGCTAAAAAAGTCTTGGAACTCTCTTGGGATGAGGCAAGACAATTAGGGCATAATTACATTGGAACAGAGCACTTGCTTTTGGGTTTGATACGCGAGGGCGAAGGTGTTGCTGCTAAGGTGCTTGAAAACCTTGGAGTTGACTTGAATAAATGCAGGAGTAATGTTATTAAACTTCTTGGTGAAACAAAAAGTTCTTCTTCAGGTGCTCAAACTGCTACTCCTGGTGCATCGCAAAGTAAAGCTAAAACTCCAAGTCTAGATGAGTTTGGTACAGATTTGACCCTTGCAGCTCAGGAGCAGCGACTTGACCCTGTTGTTGGACGCGAAAAAGAGATTGAACGAGTTATTCAAATTCTTGCAAGGCGTACTAAAAATAACCCAATTTTAATTGGTGAGCCTGGTGTGGGTAAAACAGCTATAGCACAAGGTTTAGCACAAAAAATTGTTGACTGTGAAGTTCCTGATATTTTGGAAAATAAAAAAATTATTCAGCTTGATATGGGATTATTAGTTGCAGGTACAAAATATCGTGGTGAATTTGAAGAACGTTTGAAAAAAATTATGGATGAAATTCGTCAAGCAGGTAATATTATCCTTGTAATTGATGAAATGCACACTTTAATCGGTGCTGGTGCTGCAGAAGGTGCTATTGATGCTGCAAACATCTTAAAACCTGCTTTATCACGTGGTGAAATTCAGGTTATAGGTGCCACAACGCTTGATGAGTACAGAAAGCATATTGAAAAAGATTCAGCGCTTGAAAGACGTTTTCAATCTGTTATCGTCGATCAACCTTCAATTGAAGAAACGATTGAGATAATCAGAGGCTTAAAGCCAAAGTATGAAGAACACCATAAGCTACACATTTCAGATGAAGCAATTGTTGCTGCTACTGAGCTTTCAAGCAAATTTATAACTGAGAGATTTTTGCCTGATAAAGCAATAGATATAATTGATGAAGCCAGCTCAAAGGTTCGTTTAAACGTATCAGCATTGCCACCTGAAGGCAGAGAACTTGAAAAGCAATTAAAAGCAATCATTAAAGAAAAAGAAGATGCAATCAGAAATCAGGAATTTGAAAAGGCATCTGATCTGCGTGATGACGAGGCAAATTTAAAAGATAAAATTAGAGAAATTCAAGATAAATGGAGAAATGAACAAGACGAAAATAAGCCTACTGTCGGTGTTGAAGAAGTTGCACAAGTAATTTCTACAATAACTGGTATACCTGTTACAAAAATAACAGAAGGCGAGTCACAGCGTTTATTAAGGCTTGAAGAAACATTGCATGCACGTGTAATTGGTCAACATGAGGCAGTAGTTTCTATTTCAAAAGCAATAAGGCGTGCGCGTGTTGGCTTAAAAAGTCCAAATCGACCTATCGGTAGCTTTATATTCTCAGGTCCTACAGGTGTTGGTAAAACCGAACTTGCAAAAGCTCTAGCAGAGGCTGTATTTGGCTCTGAAGATAACATGATAAGAATAGATATGTCAGAGTTTATGGAAAAACATACAACTGCAAAACTAATTGGTTCTCCTCCAGGGTATGTTGGTTATGATGACGGCGGTCATATGACTGAGCTTGTCAGAAAAAAACCATATTCTGTAATTCTATTTGACGAAATTGAAAAAGCTCATCCGGATGTATTCAACATAATGTTGCAAATACTCGATGATGGTCGTTTGACTGATTCTAAAGGTCGTCATGTAAGCTTTAAAAATACAATCATCATAATGACATCAAACGTTGGTGCTCATATGATTCAAAATACTGCTAAATTAGGATTTTCTGTAACAAACGATGAGAAAAAGGATAAGTATGAAAAACTTAAAGAAACTGTTATGGAGGAACTTAAAAAGGCGTTTAGGCCTGAGTTCTTAAACAGAATTGATGACATCATTGTATTTGCTCACTTAAACAAAGAAGAAATACGCGAAATTGTCGATTTAATGTTGAATGACTTATTCAAACGTTTAGGTGAACGTGAATTAACTATCGAAGTAACTGATGAAGCGAAGGATTACCTTGCTAAGGAAGGTTATAGCGAAACTTATGGTGCTCGTCCTTTGCGCAGAGTAATTCAAAAGAATGTTGAAGACGTGCTAGCTGAGGAAATTTTAACAGGAAATTACCAGCCAAATGACCAGTTAGTTATGGACGTGCGAGATGAAAAAATCGTTATTGAAAAAAAAGTTAAAGCATAATTGTTAATTTTTGTAAAATTTTAATTTCAAAATGCCCACTATAAGCTAGTTTGGGCATTTTTGTTTAAAAAAATATAAAAGATATTAATTAAAATATGACAACAAATTTTATTTACCAATTTTGTGTTAATGTAAATTAATTTTATATTAGAAAGTATTTACATGTATTGCCAGCCATCCCTAAAACAATCTGTTGATAACAGCAAGAAAAGTGCCGTATTTATTGTTGAGAGCGATAAAATTGTACGCTCAAATTTACGCGAACATATAAAACGTGTCAATAAGTTTAGATTGGCAGGTGAGATGCCATATATTGATAGTATAACTGATGAGCTTGCGCAAGTGTCTCCAAATATAGTTATATTTTCTTCATTCACAGGCTCTGACGAGCAATACATGCAAATTAAAAAAGTTCATTGTGAACTTCCTTTAATTAAAAAACTTGTTTTATCTAAAAATGTTGACGAATCAGAGTTTTGCAGCACTGTTGTTGCTGGAATAAAGGGCTATTGTTCAATAGATACTGAAATTAGCGAATTAATTAAAGCTATTGAAATAGTGTCAAGAGGCGGGGCATACTATGACAATAGCATGAGTAATTTTATATACAGATTAATAAGTCATATGAACCAAATGCGCCAGCTTCCAATTGATAAACCCATAGAGGAGCAAATAAATTTGACTGATAGAGAGCTCGAGGTAATATCTGTTGCTGCAACATGTGATGATTACGAGGATATTGCTCGCACATTGCACATATCAAAGCACACAGTTAAAATGCATTTAACAAGTATTTACAGAAAATTAGGCGTTAAAAATAAATTGCAGGCAATTTTAAAAATTCAAAACAAAATTTATGAATTTAAATTCTGATATAGATGTATTATTTACATTTTAATTTGCTTTAGATAATATAACTACATCACTTAAGGAGAGGTGTCCGAGTGGTTTAAGGTGCAAACCTGGAACGTTTGTGTGGGGGCAACTCCACCGGGGGTTCGAATCCCCCCCTCTCCGTTTTTTATATTATTTTTTATTTAGTTGTTGATATACCTATATTTTGCCAATTTCAAAAGCCTAATGTAACAATATGTAACAAAATTGTTGCCATTTGCTAAACTTTTAAAAACATGTGCCGAATACACTAAAGTAGCGTATTTAAGTATTACTAGTAAAGGATGGCACAATGAGTACAAACATTAATTTATCAGACATCTTGAAAAAGATTGCAAGCGACACAGGTTTTTTGGGTTCAGCTGGCTCTAAATTCTCACAAGGTGAAACTCTTGAAGTTTTATTTGTTTCTGGTGGAAACAATCAAGCAGATACACTTGTTTTAAAAGATACAAGCGGTGACAATTATAGTATTTCAGCTCAAAGTCTGCAAGGATATTTATCTGATGATGAATATAATGCGCTGATGAATGGTGGCGCAAACAAAGTAGCAGATGAAAATGCTGCTAATAGTGCGACTGAAGTTGTGCTAGGATCAGTTAAAACTGAGGAAACTGATAAAACTCAAAATGTTGATAAAGCAGAAAATACACAAGCAACAGATGAAGTTGGCGCAACACAAAATGTAGAATCTACAAAAGATGCTGACGCTATTCAAAAAGAAATTGATAAGCTGGAGCAACAAAGAGAAGTTAACAGGCAATCAATGGAAACTTTGAAACAGCAAATTGAAGATTTGCGCGGCAAAATTGAACAATCTATAGCAGATGCACTTGAAGCTATGGAAGAAATTGAAGAAGAGCAAAAGAAAAAAGCTGAAGAAATTGTTGCGCAAGAGCTAAAAAAATACCAAAACTCAAATGGTGAAATGTCACAAGACCAGTTTAGTGCAAATGTAAAAGCTGCTCTTGCTGAAATTAATCCATCAATGAGTGAAGCATTGACACATATTATGTCAGCAGATACTGATATGGCTTTGATGGGCAATTTGCTTGACCAATTAAGCCAAAAAGTAGAAATTGATAAACAATTTGACGAACAAATTGATACACAAGAACAGGCAAAACAAGCTGCTGAAGCAGCTGAAGAAGCTGCAAAATGTTGTGACCCAATTGGCGCAAACTTTGGCGAAAGCTTGGGCGTAGACCTTGATGGTGATGGCGATGCTGGCCAAATCCAAATCGACTTTTTCTACGATGAAGACGGTGATGGCAAAATTAACTCACTAAATGACTTTGTTGGTGCAAAATCTGATGCACAAGGTCAAGATGGTTGGTCCGAAATGACGGCAATGGACGCAGATGGCGATGGTACAATCACTGGCGATGAAATGGCTGATAAGGATGCTAAAGTAATGATAACAGAAATTGACGCAGATGGAACAAAATCGCAACGTGCTATGTCAATTGATGAATTCACCGAACAAGTTGGCAAGGGTGATTTAGAAATAAATGCTCAAAAACATGATCAAATTAGTAACAATGTTGTTGGTCCATTTGGATTTAATGATAATGCAAATAACCAAATGTTGGGTACATTTGATATAGGATTCAGTAACGATGAGAGCGTTGACACAGTTGGTTATCAAACATTGGATGATCAAAACTGGCTAGTTGAAAATTATTCAGGAAATATGGACTTAGAAAGCTTAAAAGAAGAAGGCGTTGATGTTTCTAACGTTCAAGCTCAAGAAGGCACTGAAGCAACACAAGCAACTGAAATGACACAATTTGAAGAATTTGTTAATGAGTACCGCGATACAGTAATGCCTCAATTGCAAACACAAATTAATGATGTTTATATGCAATTAGGTCTATCGCAAGATGCAATTGATATTTACAAAGATTTAGCACAAGCTACAGCTGATCTTGAAGGCCAAAAAATAGCTGATGAACTTGAAGCAAAAGAAAAAGAACAACTTGAAGCTATTGAAAAAGAAGAAGCTGAATCTGAAGAAGAAAATGTCGAAGGCGCAGAAGAAGAAACTGTTGCTGATGAAACTCTTGAAGAACCTGCACTTGATCCTGAATTTACGGTTGATACACCAGAAACAGACTTGGCAGATGCGCTTGAAGCTGAAAAAGAATTAATTCTAGAAGAAAAACCTGAAGAAGTGTAGCTCATAATTAACGCCCCGAAAGGGGCGTTTTTTTATATAACACCTCTGTGTTTAAATATTCTGTAATAAGCGCGGATAGTCGAAATGACTTTTCTGCGCTTTGGCATTTTAAATAAAAATATAAAAGGTATAGCCAAAATGCACATAAGAGCTAAGAGTAGGAATACATCATAAAATGCGCATAGCTTTGACTGCAATAGCATTTGTTTATACAAATAACCATTAGCTTTTTTTGCTGCTATGTATGGTGCAAAATAAGTCATAAATTTAGTTTTTAAAACTAATATTTTGTATTGAAAGTTTAAATTTGTTGGCGAAAGGTAGGCCACAAGATAATTTTGATGTATTTGCGAAACTCTTGTTACAAATGTAGAAACTGCAGAAGTAGAGATAGCGGTAACAATATTTTTAAAGAGCGCATGAAGACCTGCTGCATCAGCTAGTTTTGTTTTGGAAAGAGTTATAAATGAAAGTGCGCTTACTGGTACAAATGTTACCGCTATACCTATTCCTAAAATTATGTTTGGTAAAATTATATTTTCTAGTGATGATGTAGTGTTCAATCTTGAAAACATAAATACTGATGTAGCCATAATTAAAAGACCAATAACTGTTAAGAGCCTATTTTCAACCTTGTCTGCAATTTTGCCCATAATTAAAAGTCCAATAAAACATGAAATGGCCCGTGGGAATACTGAAACCCCTGCAAAAAATGGAGAATAACCAAGCATATTTTGTCCAAACATAGGTATTAAAAGCAAAGTGCCATATAACATAATGTTAATAAACGAGCTAATAAATGTCCCTACTAAAAAATTCCTGTCCTTGAATACTCTAACATCAACAATTGGCTTTTTTGTCTCAAGCTCCCAAACGTAGAAAAATACAAAAGAAACAATTGATGTTAATGTAAGCCAATAAATCCAATATGTATCAAACCAGTTAAATTGTTCGCCTTTGTCCAAGACTATTTGCATACATGCCATGGCTAGAATTATCGCAACAAGCCCAACGTAGTCCATTTTTCGCTTTGGCGCATTTTCATTTTTTTCGCCTGAAATAAAAAATTTGATTAATATAAGGCTGATTAAACAGATTGGAATATTCATAATAAAAACCCATTTCCATGAGTAATTATCCGTTAAATAACCTCCTACAAATGGGCCAAATAGTGGTGAAAACATCGCGGCAAAACCAAAAAATCCCATTGCCACACCTTTTTTCTCAGGCGGAAACGTTTCAAGCAAAACAGCTTGTGCTAGCGGCAACAATGCACCACCTGCTGCACCTTGAACCACTCTGCAAAGAATAAGCATATGTAAGTCTTTTGACAAAAGACAAAGAATGCAACCCAAGCAAAATAAGCTAACACTCCAGTATGCAACACTTTTTTTCCCGCTTGTATTCATCCACCAGCCAAAAACAGGCAACATAATACCGCCGGATATAATATAAGCTGTAATTATACTGTTTGCTTCATATGGTGTTGCGCCAAAATATCCAGCAATATGTGGTTGGCAGACGTTTGTAGCTGAAGATGCTACCATCGACATAAAAGCTGGTAAAAGTATTGTAATTGCTACTATGTAAGGGTTAACCTTCTTCTTTGTAGTTGTTTGCTTTGGCATGAATTATCACCTTGTGTTATGATGATAACACAAAGAAAATTTCATGCAAAACTTTATTTATTTATGTAATTTTTCGTAAATTTAATTATTCTCTCTAAAATATCGGCTGATATTATGTGCTCAATTGCACATGCATTTTTTTGGGATTCTTCATCAGAAGCACCAAGGACATATTTAAAAAATTCAAAAAGCGAAGTGTGCTTGTTGGCGACTTCCTTTGCAAGACTTTCGCCCAAGGGAGTTATTGAAATAGCATCATATCTGCCATAATTAATTAATTTTTTTTGCGCCAATTTTTTTAAAGCTTCAGTAGTTGACGCGCGGCTTACTCCTAGCTTGCGAGAAATATCAATTGCTTTTACACTATTGTTCTGCTTGATAATTATGTATATTGCTTCTAAATAGTCTTCTAGGCTTGATGTTAGCTTTTCATTCATTTTTTAATTATGTTGATGAATGTTCGCTTTGTCAAGTTTTGAATATGAATTATTGTTGCGATATCCAATAGCTGCCCTATATCCAGAAACAAGATACATAACAGGCAGCAGTGGTTCAATCCATTTCACCCCAGATAATACACCTGCAGTTGCTATATCATCTGTATGTAGTGCAACATCTAGGACTTCTGGTTTTCTTTCTTCTTTATTTTGAGGATTTTTTGTTTTTGTACATTTATTAATAACAGGATTTATAAAATTATTTCCAAGAAAATTTGCAATTTTGCTTCCTCCAAGGACTCCTACTACTAGAATGCCACTTAGTATTGCCAGTGTTTTTTTCATTGGTGATAAATTTTTAATCACTCCTACTTTATTTAATTTTTCAGCACTAAATAAAAAAGTACCCGCACCTACATTGCATAAGAATATATTTGCAAAAAATTGATAGATGCCTTCTTTAAGTTTATTTGTAGCCTTTTCCTTTGTTAAATTGCCACACATTTTATCTGCTACCAATCCACCCATAACACCACTTAAAACTGGTACAAATCCCATTATAGAGAGTTTTGATATTTCCTGCAGTATTTTGCCACTTGTTATATTTTCTTTTTCGCTAAATAGAGTTGCTACTAGCTCCTTGGCTTGTTTATTATTTTTAATATCATTTAACAAGGTATTTGTATCTCTTAGGCTTAGCATTTTACTTCTTGCCTTATTTAAAATATTAAGACAGCTTGGCAAAATATCAGTATTTACCTTTAAAAATTCGTCAATAGCTTTGTTTTGTTTTTTTAGTATTTGATTTTTGGGCGTGAACTCTATTAGGTTTTCTCCTTTTATTTTTACCTTTTTTGCAGTAAAAATCGATGCAGCAACTATGCTTCCTAGTATAATTGCATTTTTAATTGCAGTTTCTTTTCTATCTTTTTTTTCATGTGAATATGTGTCCTTAATGCCATACGCTATTGCACTGCCTATTAGTATATGTGGCATTTTTCTACTCAATGCGTTTGATAATAACGGTTGATCTAAAAATTTTCCAAGCGTTGAAATATTCATTATTTTTCCCCTGTTAGTTGCACCTAACAATTGTTAGACATGCCTAACAATAGAACAAGAATATTTTTTTGTCAATACATTAAAAATACAATTGAAACGTGCGTGACAATTTGATATAGTAATAAAGTACTGAGGAGTTTTATGAAAAAAATTATATTAATTTTGCTTGTGTTACTTTTTTCCTCACCGGTTTTTGCTGTTAAAAAGCTCTTTTTTAATGGATTTGTTTCTGATAACGCGGCAGTAATTTCTGATGACTCGATTAATTATATTAATTCCTTTTTATATGATTTACAGAAAAAAACCGGTACTGATATTGCAGTTGTAACTCTATACCGTATTTATAACCAAAGTGTGGAAGATGCTGCGCTAGAGATTGGGCGTAAGTATAAATTAGGTTCTAAAAGTTTAAACAATGGCGCAGTAGTTCTTGTTGTTGTTAAAGATAGAGTAATGCGTATTGAAATTGGCTATGGCCTCGAAGGGATAATTACAGATGCCCACGCAGGTAGAATTAGGGATGCAATGCTGCCTTATTTTAAAAATGAAGATTACGAGAGTGGTATCTTAAAAGGCACTTATATGCTTGCAAGCGATATTGCCAAAGGTTATGGTGTTGAACTTTCAAGTGCCCCACCTAAAATTAACCCGTTTAAGGCACCACTTAGCAATCCAAACCTGCTTATGTTTTTGTTAATCTGCTTTATGATATTTAGGATTTCTTACATATGGAACTCTGCCTTTGGCGTACATTACTATGGCAGTCACACAAGCTTTGGTGGCTTCAGTGGTTTTGGTGGCTTCGGTGGCGGAGGCGGATTTGGAGGCGGTGGAGCTTCGGGAAGGTGGTAATGTATAGTATTGAAAAATATTTGAATGATTTGAGTACGATTTTTAGCGGTGATTTAAAATCAGTATTTATATATGGATCTGCTACAAGAAAAGAAACAAAAAACAATATCAATTTAATGATAATTGTAGATAATTTAAGTGGTGAGCGTGTCAGGCTTTGTACGACTCCTACAAAAAAATGGATGTTGCTAAAGAACCCTGAGCCTGTTTTTATAACTTATGATGAATGGAAATGTTCAGCGGATACTTACGCGCTAGAGTATTCAGACATTGTTGATTTTCATAGGATTATTTACGGTAAGGATTACATTTCTCAAATAGTTGTTAAGCGCGAAGACTTGCGTTTGCAGTGTGAAAGGGAAATTAAGAGCTTGCTTATGAAGTTGAGAGCTTTTTATATATTAAATTCTAATTCAAAATTTATGCTTAAAAGAATATTTGTGCCTTGTTGTACAACGTTTATGGCTATATTTAGAGGAATTTTGCGACTAAATAATGTGACAATAAATAAGGATGATAAGGCAGTAATTAATTCTTGCGCTACAATTTCTGGTTTTTCGGAAGAAGTATTTCAAGTTTTATTAGACCACAAAATAGGCGTTCAGAAGATAAAAAGTGCACAAGCGCACAAAATTCTCGATAATTTAATTTCAGAGCTAGAAATATTATTATGTTATGTTAATTCACTGTAAGGAGAGAATATGAATAGAAATAAAATTCCTGCAATCGGAATAGTTGTCATTGTAATAGTAGTAATTTGCTTAGCATTTTTGAATTCTTACAATTCGCTGCAAATTTTAGATGAAAACGTTAACTCAAAATGGGCACAAATTGATAACCAATTAAAAAGAAGGAATGACCTCATTCCAAATTTAGTAGGCACTATAAAGGGTTATGCTGCACATGAAAGTAAAATTTTTACAGATGTTGCAAATGCACGCACAAAACTTTCTAATTCACTTAATGCTAATGACATTAAGACTGTACAAAAAAACGCAAATGAGTTGAATAGCGCGCTTTCAAGATTGCTTTTAGTGGTTGAAAGGTATCCTGATTTAAAGGCTGATAAAAATTTTATAGCATTGCAAGATGAACTGGCAGGAACTGAAAACAGAATTGCTGTTGCAAGAATGGATTATAACGAGAGTGTTAAGTCATTAAATGCAAAAATCAGAACCTTTCCTACATCCTTAATAGCAAACTTTGCAAATATAAAATCACGCGATTATTTTGAAGTGGATGAGCAAGAAAAAGCAGTTCCTACTGTTGATTTTACCAAATGACAAAGTTAAATAGACAATTTTATAACTCACATCCAACAATTGTTGCAAGAAACCTTTTGGGCTGTGTTCTGTGCGTTCAACAGCCTGATGGGAGTGTTAAAAAAGGTGTGATTGTAGAAACTGAAGCGTATAGGCAAGATGAGGAGTCTTGCCATGCTTTTAGGGGTGTAACAAAGCGCTCAAAAACTCTTTTTATGAAAGAAGGGACATTATATGTCTATTTTACTTACGGTATGCATTATTGTGTTAATATTGTAACTGAGTGTGAGGGCATTGGCAGTGCTGTTTTAATAAGAGCCCTTGAGCCAATCTTTGGCGATGACATAAAAATATGCTCAGGCCCTGCTAAACTTTGCAAGGCACTTGGAATAACCACTGAATTTAATGAAATTGATACATGTGCTGATAATTCATTAGTTTGGATAGAAGCATATAAAAATATTTCTGATAGCAATATTGTGCAGACAACAAGGATTGGCATAAAAAAAGCTATAGAACTTCCTTGGCGATTTTATATTAAGGATAACAAATCCGTTTCTAAAAAGTAATTAAAGATTTGCAGTTTGCTCTAGCGATTCTACGTCAACTTCTCTCAAAAAGTTTATCCAGCAAGAATAATACTGAGAAAGTGCATATGTGTAGCCAAGAATTATTGACCTGTATGATTGTTCAATAACTATTAGTGAAGTAAGGTCGGTTTTACCTTCCTCGTAATTCTTTTTAGATGTTTTCATCATTGTTTTTGAATCTTCTATAAGACTATCAGTGTAGTAGTTTAGGTTCACTCTGGCATTTATTAGTTTTTCATACGCGCTACTTAAATTTGCAAAAGCGTTGTTCTGCGCTGCTGCGTATTTTAATTGTGCTTTTTCTATCTCTAGTTTTGCATTTTTTATTTCAGGGGAGTAATTGTATAAAATTGGTAAGTTAACAAGGCTTGCGCCAGCATATGCACCATTTAAAAATCTGCCTTCACCAGACACGCCTATAGGCTGGTACAGATAACCTGCAGTTATTTCAACATCGGGCACTCTTTGGCTGGTTGCTATTTTTAGATTATTTTTTGCTACTTCTATTTCCTTTTGTGCAATTTTTAAGTCATACCTGTGTTGTTCAGCTAAAGCTAATATATCGTTAAAGGATGGTAATTCCGACTTTGGGGATGGCGTCAAAAGCTTATCAAAATTGACATCTTCATCAAATGTCATAACTATCGAATCATATATAGGATCTGTATCCATTATACTGTTAAACTGAAAGCGAGCAGACATAATGCTTGTTCTTGCTGTATTAAGTTGTGTTCTAACATGATTTAGTGAAATATCAGCCTGTATTACATCAGTTTCAGTTGCATTACCATTTTTATATCTTTGTTTTACAAGTTTATTAATTTCGCTTAGTGATTTTTCTTCAATTTCAAGGGATTCTGCAATAGATTTAGCGTTAACAAGATTTATATACGCCTCTCTGACATCCATTTTAAGATCAAAATTTTTATATCTTGCGCTCTCTTCGCTTACTTCATAACTTGCAATAGCACTTTTTTTCCTGTGTTTTCTCTTGAATAACTCTACAAGTTGGGTTATACCTATTGTATGAGGATTGCCAGAACCAGCTTCACCCATGTTCCAATATGTATCTATAGATGGGTTTTGCAGTCTGTTGGCAGCTTTAATTGTGTTTTTAGCTATTTCGACATTAAGCTTTTGAGTATCAAGCTCAATACTGTTATCAGTAGCGATTTTGAGGGCTTCTTCAATTGTAATTTTTTTTATATCTTCAATCGCAAGCGCATTTGCGCCTATTGTTAATGTAATTAAAAGTGCTAGCAGAATTTTTAATTTCACTTACTACCCATTTGTCCAGTTAACAATATAATCTTATCATTAATATTAAGATATAGCATGTTCTTTACAAATCTGTTATTCTTGTAATATGAAAAAACATGAATTTTGGCTATTTTTTACAGCACTTATGGCAGCTCTTGGCGGTTTGCTTTCCGGTTATGACACAGGTGTAATATCTGGTGCATTGTTGTATATTAATCAAACATGGAGTTTGAGCGATTTTCAGCAAGGCTTTTTAGTTAGTTCTGTTTTAATTGGCGCACTACTGGGCGCTGCATCGAATGGCAAACTTGCAGACATTTTTGGTAGAAAAACTATTATAATCGCAACTGCAATAATGTTTTTTGTAGGTTCAATATTTTGCGCTATAGCACAAAGTCCAATGCAACTTATTTTAGCTAGAATGTTTACTGGCTTTGCAGTTGGTGCTGTTAACTTTGCTGCACCACTTTATTTGTCAGAAGTTTCTCCAAAAGAAAAGCGCGGCATGTTTGTTTCGCTTTTTCAATTGGCAATTACAGCCGGAATTCTCTTTTCATATTTAGTTAATTCTTTCTTCTCGCACTTTGAACACACTTGGAGATTGATGTTGCTTGCTGGTGTTGCGCCTGCTGCGATACTTTTTTTGGGAATGTTATTCTTAAACGATACTCCTCGTTGGCTTGTTTTAAAAGGGAGAGATAATGACGCCAAAAATGCTTTTATAAAAATTCAGGGCAATATTGATACAGATTATGAAATTAATGAAATTAAACATTCGCTAAATACTGATAAAGGCGGCAAATTTGAATTTAAAAAATGGCTAATTATGCCTTTTGTCGTTGGTATTGGTATTATGTTTGCGCAGATTTGCACAGGTGTAAATACAATAATTTATTACGCGCCCACTATTTTTAAACTGTCAGGTTTTGACAGTAATCAAAGCGCAATTTATGCAACAAGTTTAATTGGTATTGTAAACTTTTTAATGACATTTGTTGCTATAGCTTATAGTGATAAAATTGGAAGAAAACCATTATTATACATTGGTTTAACAGGCGTTATGCTGAGTTTAATAATAATGGGATGTGTATTTGCATTTGCACCATATTTAGGTACGCTTGTTAAGTGGTTTGCAGTGGGTAGTTTATTATTCTATATTGTCTGCTTTGCCTTTAGTTTAGGGCCTGTTGGCATGACTCTTATTTCTGAAGTATTTCCGCTTCAAGTTCGCGGTGTTGGAATGAGCATTTGTATGGTTTCAAACTTTGTGTTTAATTTTATAATTACATTTAGCTTTCCTGTTATGCTCAAAAACATAGGCGCAGCGTATACTTTCTGGTTATTTGTCGTAATTTGTATTATATGCTTGTTTTTCGTTTATTTCTTTGTGCCTGAAACAAAAGGCATTGCCCTTGAAAAAATTGAAGAAAATTGGAAAAACGGTGTTAAGGCAAGAGATTTTTAAATATACTCTGTGTAAAATCTGTACGCTTTAAAGCTATTTGAAAAATGCTCAGGGCTTAATCCTGCCTTTTGCTTTAAGGAATATAGAAAAATTCTTTTATCTGGCAATTGTTCCCATACACTTGGCAAGTACACTGCCCTTTTGCCTAAGTCTGAAATAATTATTCCGTCTTTGTTTTGCACAATTTTTTCAAGCAAATCTTCTTCATCTGTAAAATCAATTTCTACAGGCTCGCTTAAGAGTGATATTTTTATTTCAATTTCACCAATTTCACTTTCTTTAAGTGGTTGAAATCTTGGGTCTTTGTATGCGCTCATACAGGCGTTGGTGATTAAATCGTCAATTAGCTCTCTATAAGCGACAATTGAGCCAATACAACCTCTTAAATTGTCATTTTTCTCTAGCGTTACAAAGCTTGCACCAATCTCGTTGAAAACTGCAGGGCAATGTATATTTGACAAATTGCCCCTTGCTTTAATGGAGTTAAGACAAATTTCTTTAGCTAAGCTTGAGTAGTATTTTTTAATAAAATTATTCTTTTCACCTTCGTATAACATCCAGCTGCCATAACCTACGACATTGTTTTTATCATTGGTCACAAGGCATGAATTTCGCATATCAAGCCTGATAAAAGAGAAATTTTTTGATTTTGAAAATTCAACAGCACCACAAATCGCGCTTGCGTTGCATGCCTGCTCTCGATTAAAATTTTCTGATTTGTTGGATTCTATCATCTGCGCTGTTATATTATCAATCTTTTTTGCTTTTTCATCTGTTAAAAAGTGTGTCAAATCAGTTGAAATTACAAAAGAATTGTTAGAATTTTCATAATAGTAGCTAATTATCTCGTATATGACTCTTGGGTCGCAATTCCCAACTAAAATTGGTATGATATTAAAATCATCCTTTAAATATTTTAAAAAAGGCAATTGAACTTCTATTGCATGCTCTGTTTCAAAAGCCTCATCGCAGTAATTTGCATAAAATTTATCTGCAATTTCTTGAATAATTTCAATATTTACTTGAACTTTACCAAAAGGAGTTTCAAAGTAGTTATAGCTGCAAAGTGCAATACCTTCAACATAAACTTTGTGTGCTGGAGCAAATATAAATATATTTTTACCACCCAAATGTTTTAGTGCATAGTATGCGCCAAAACCAGAGTATTTGTAACCAGCATGCGGGGCAATAACGAGCCTTGAAATGTAGCTGGTATCATTTTTTATATTTAATTCATACTCATTTATTAATTTTACTATTTCATTTTTATCGCTAGGGTAGAACATACCTGAAACAGCCATATTTTTAATTTTCAATAGTTACTCCATATATTACTAAAATCCATAAAATAAATTATAATATATTTTATGGAATATTTTACTAAACTTGATGATAATGTTTTAATTTGTGAAGTTTGTCCACGTCGGTGTCACCTAAAAAAGGGGCAAAGTGGTTTTTGTCATATAAGAGTTAACAGTGGCAGTAAAATTGAATTTTTATCATATGGTCACATTACAGGTCTTGCAATTGACCCTATTGAAAAGAAACCTCTTTTTCATTTTTTCCCATCAACAGAAATACTGTCATTAGGGACTTATGGGTGCAATATGGGCTGTAAGTTTTGCCAAAACTTTACTACAACTAAAACAAAGTTAAATCCTTTTGATTTGCCCTTTGTTGCGCCAAAAGAAGTAGTTCGCGCCGCAAAAGATAATAACTGTAAAAGCATTGCATTTACCTATAATGACCCTGTTGTGTTTTTCGAGTATGCTTTGGATGTAGCGCGCTTAGCTAAAAATGAGGGTATCAAAACAGTAGCAGTTAGCGCAGGTTATGCTCAAAGCGAAATTCGCAAAAGACTTTTCTCTAATATGGATGCTGTAAATATTGATTTAAAAGCTTTTTCTGATGATTTTTACAGAAAAAACTGCGCAGCAAAACTTGATGTTGTGCTTGATACGCTAAAATATATTAAACATGAAACAAGTGCATGGCTTGAGATTACCACACTTTTAATTGAGGGTGAAAATGACTCTGAAGATGAGATTTTTGAGATGTGTGAGTGGATTGTTAATAATTTGGGCAAAAACACTCCGCTACATTTTAGCGCATTTCACCCTGCATATAAAATGCTAAATAAACCAAGAACATCATTTGAAACACTCAAAAGGGCATATACCATAGCAAAAGATTGCGGTATAAGCTATGTCTATCTAGGAAATGTTCGCGATATTTTAACCTCATCCACTTACTGCAAAAAATGTGGAACACTTTTAATTGAACGTGATTGGTTTAAAGTTACAAAGTATAATTTAGACAAATTTGCACGTTGTAAAAATTGTCACACACTTTGCGATGGGTTTTTTATTAAGTAGCAATCATTTCTTTAAGTTTATTTCTCTTAACCTTTCTTGTTGTAGTTCTAGGTAGTGGGTCTTTAACAACAAAAATGCTTGTAGGTCTTTTGTAAGGTGCAAGACGTGATGATAGAACTTTAAGCTCATTTCTAATAATTTTTTCACAATCAACATTCTGTGCAATTGTGTCATTTGGTAAAATTGCAATGGCAACTTCTTCGCATCCTTCTTTAGAGCCTTGAGTTTTTGAATATCCAAATACGCAAAGTTCTTTAAACAACTCGGATTTTTCAAGTATCGCCTCAACTTCTTCTGGAAATACCTTTTTTCCACCTGATAAGACAATCATATTTTTAATTCTGCCTGTTATGTATAAAAATCCACGTTTATCAATTTTTGCCATATCGCCGGTGTGTAGCCAGCCATCTTTATCTATTACTTGCCCTGTCAGGTCATCTCTGTTATAGTAACCTTTCATGACACTAAGTCCTCTAAGTAGTAGTTCGCTTGTCTGAGGATCAATTTTAGCTTCGAAACATTTTAGTGGTCTACCAACCGAGGCTAAATTTTTTCTATCATCACAATTAACGCTCACAACAGGGCTTGTTTCTGTTAGTCCGTAGCCGTTGTATATTTCAATTCCAATTCTTTCAAAAAACTTGCCAACTTCAATATCCAAAGGCGCACCACCTGTGATACAGCCTTTGAAATTTCCACCAAATCTTTTGTGGATATTTTTAAAAAGCAGCCTTTTTAAACAAGTAAAAGGTATAAACTTTGCAATGCGATATGCGATTTTAAATGAAAGTTTTGTAATAGGTGATGCTGTATTGATTTTACTTTCTATACTTGTTTTTAGCAGTTTTAAAAATGCAGGAACTACAATCATAAATTTTATATTTTTCTCGCACATCATGTTTAAAATATCATTTGGTCTTAGGCTATTCGTGTAATAAATGCTCAATCCCCAGTTCATAAAGAGTGTAAAGCCCACAGTTAGTTCAAATAAATGGTTCATAGGTAAAATTGATAGCACTGCAATGTCAGTTTTATCATATTCAGGAAAAACTACATCGCGTACCCACTCGAGCGATTCTAGCTGGGTCAGCATGTTTAAATAGCTTATTTCAACACCTTTTGGTGCGCCTGTTGTACCTGATGTGTATATTAAAATCGCGGTTGAGCGTAGGTGTGGACGTCTAAATTTACCTTCATAATTGTTATTAAGACTATAAATAGTAGCAAAGCCTGATTTAGATGGAGATTCATCAATTAAAATGACATGTTTAATAAAATCAAGCTCATTTCTTAAGATTAACGCTTGCTCAAAATACTGATTACTTACAAAAAGTACTTTTGGTTTGCAGTCAGTAAGTATTATCCTTAGCTCATGTAAAGTTAGTTTTATATCAAGAGGGGTAAAAATTGCGCCACATAGAACTGATGCAAAAAAACATGCGCCGAACTCAGGTTTGGATTCGCAAAGTATTGCCACCCTGTCGCCTTTTGAAAGTTTTATTTCGTTTATCATCCAGTTGGCAATTTTTCTTGATAAAAGTCCAATACCCTTGTAAGTAAACTCTTTCCAGCCATACTGAACTTTTGTACTTAGAGCAATTTTATTTTCAAAATTTTGTGTTTTATCTTCTAAAAACGTTAATATATTTCTTGTTTTTACTTTTTTACATTTACTCATATATACTCCAAACACGCCTAACACTAATATTTTATAGTGTTATAGCATGTCTGGCAAATATATTAAATTACACAATTGGCTTTGAATCTTTAGTAAACTCGTTAATTGCTTTTGTAGCTGTTCTAACGTTGTTCAAGCAGTCATTTCCGCCCACACAACCACCTTCACAGCACATAACTTCAATTAAGTTTCCGCAATCGCATTCGCCTTTTTTGGCAAAGTTTTTAAGAGCACGTATAGATTCTTTATTTATGCCGTTTACAAGGTGTGGTTTTATTTCGCTTTTACCGTTATCAGCAACTTCTACAGATTTTGCAACACCACCTGTTATACCAAAATTTCTGCCTTCGCGCGATGATTCAATTTCATATGGTGTTTCTTCTAATTCTGATAACTCAATTTTATGAGCTACGAACAGGGCACCTAATTCTTCGTAGTTCATAACGTAATCTACATTTGGATTCTTTTGCGCTTCGCTTTTCTTAGCTACACAAGGTGAAACAAAAACAGTTACAGCATCTGGATATTTTTCTTTGCAAATCTCAGCTATGTAGTACATAGGTGTTTTTGTTTCTGATCTAAATGGCGCAATTTCATTTAAATGTTTATCCACAAGATTGTTGTAACCAGCACAGCAGGATGTTGTCATGAATTTTTGACCTTCGCTCATGCGCTCTGCAAATTCTTTTGCCTCATTTTTAGCAGTAACATCAGCACCTTGAGCAACCTCAAGAACGTCGCTAAAGCCGCATTTTAGCATTGCTGTCTTTAGTTGGTAAATATTGCAAGGCAATTGACCTGCAATTGATGGAGCAATAAGGGCAACAACTTTTTTGCCTTGCTTGATTTTAGTTAAAATGTCTATAATTTGACTTTTTTCATGGATTGCACCGAATGGACATGCGCTAACACATTTGCCACATGTAATGCATTTATCAAAATCAATTCTTGCATGACCTTGTTCATCTTTCGAAATTGCATCAACAGGACATGCGCTTTCGCAAGGAACAACAATTTTTACAATTGCATGGTATGGGCAAACTTGGATACATTTAGTACAGTTTTTGCATTTAGAGCTGTCAATTTGTGATTTGCCGTTAACAATTGATATAGCTCCAAATTTACAGTTTTCAATGCAAGGTCTTGCAACGCAGCCTTGGCACAGGTCTGTAACAAAAATTCTGTTTGGAACACAACCTTTGCAAGCAGACTCTAGCACAGTTAGTGTGTGTTCGTCCGGTTTTTCGCGCTCTTGAGCCCATTTTGCATAGTTAGAAAGCAAAATCCTCTCATCACAACCTTCAATTGGGAACCCAAGTGTAGCAATGATTCGATTTCTTAGAATTTCTCTTTCTTTGTATATACAGCAACGATAAGGTACTTCAGAACCCTTTGGTCGCATTTCAAAAGGTATTAACCTCGTATTTTCGCCGAAATCGTCCGACAAAAATGCTTTTATTGTTTTAATTAAAATCTCTTTTTTTAAATGATTTGCTTGATTATTCTTGTCCATTGTTTAACTTTCCATCTATTGCTTCTAAAACTTTTTCTACAGTTGCTTTGCTTATTACGTCGTAATCTACCATAACATAGGGAGCCTGTGACTCTTCGCTGGATGAGCAAAAATCCAGACACGTTGATGCTACGACTTCTACCTTGTCACCATATTTTTCAGGGATAATATCCGATAACTCTTGTAGTTCAGATG
>CALUWD010000021.1 GCA_944324385.1 Candidatus Gastranaerophilales bacterium
ACGGTCGTAAAGACTACTCGCGCTGACAATACTCGGAGGGTAGCCTCCCGGGAAGATAAGTTGCTGCCAGATCTTAATTTTAAAAAAGCTCTCAAGAAATTGGGAGCTTTTAGTTTTGCAATTTAAATACTAGTGCAATCTGACAGTATAGTTGGAGTTCCCACCCTGCCTTGGGAAGATAAGTTGCTGCCAGATCTTAATTTTAAAAAAAGCTCTCAAGAAATTGGTAGCTTTTAGTTTTGCAATTTAAATACTAGTGCAATCTGACAGTATAGTTGGAGTTCCCACCCTGCCTTGGGAAGATAAGTTGCTGCCAGATCTTAATTTTAAAAAGCTCTCAAGAAATTGGGGGCTTTTAGTTTTTATATCATTAGTTTGAAAGTGTAGTTAGGATTCAGTTGCTATTTTAGTTGACTCTTGCTTAAACACCTTGTATTATTTTTTTATGAAGTTTAACTATAGCTATAAATCAAATACATTTTTATCTTTACTTCTCATTCTTTTCTTTTGTGCAATTATTTACTTGTTCGTGTTTGATTCAATTCGTTCAAACCAAGAAATTAAATTAGATTGTAATAAAACTGATAACTTATGCAAAATAACAAAGTCTAAATCACCCTATGCAACAATATTTGCTCTCTCTGAGACTAAGGGTGCAAAACTACACTGCATAGGTTGCAATCGTTCTTCTTGTCGATATGACGTTGCCTTTTATGGAAATGGAATAAATTCAAGGTTATTAGGCCCCGTGCAGGGTGAATTAACCAAAAAGAATGCGCAACATGTTATCGACTTGTTTAATAATTTCCTTGTAAGTGACAACGACGTTTTATTAATATCTATTGATAACGTAAATCCATATATTAACCCCTATGTTTTTTCTATTGTATTTTTTTTAATTGTTATTATATTTTTAATTAAGAAAAAACAGACTATACAAATAAACGAAGATAATATATTGTATTTCGAAGTTTACAATTGGTTTGGTGTAAAAATAATAAAGCGCAATATCGATTTAGCAGATATAGTTGGGCTTTTTGTAGATTCATACGGTATGGAGAAGATGTTGTTTTGCAAAACAAAAAACAAAAAGCGTTTTTGTGTCTTTTCTTCCAGAAAAAAGGAGATTATTGATTTTCTTTATGAAAAGTTAAATGATTTTATTAAAATAAAATAAAAAGCGCCTTGCGATAAGGCGCTTTAATTATTTTTTTGAAAAGAAGCTGATAATTTTTTCAAGCAGTCCTTCGTCTTGGTATTGTGCTTCTTTTAGTTCTTTTTTCTCGATTATTTTACCATAATATTCAGCGAGTCTTAAATCACCCTGTTGATAATAAAATTCGCCCAAAATGTTTCCGGCTTGCTTGTCTTTATCTATTTCGTATACTTTTTTCCAATATTCCATAGATGCAAATTTTTCTCCATTATTTGCATATAAATTTGCAAGCTCAATTAGTGTGTTTTTATCATTTGGGTTTTTATTGTGAGCGTGGGTAAATTCAACAATTGCTTCATCAAATCTTTTTTGGAATTTGTAACAATAGCCCCAATTGTAGCAAGATTTGAATTCATCATCCATCCCCTCGTATATAAGTGCTTTCATTTGGAATGAAAGTGGGTTTGGCAAGCTGATGTCTGTGTATTTTTCGACAGATTTAAGTGCTTCGCTAAATTCTTTTTTATTGTAGAAATATTGAGCTTCAAGCAGGTAGTATGCTGCAAGCTGTTCTTTATTTTGCTCTTTATAAAGGTTTTTATCTTCTTTTAATTTGTCTAAAATTTCTTTTGCTTTATCGTTTTGTTCATCTTGCAGAAGAATTTTTGCTTTTAAATATTCATCTTGTACAACTTCAAGAGCGTTTTTATAATCGTTTAATTTAAAATATAGATTTGCCAGAATGTTTTTGAGGTTATCATCATCTTTAAATGTTGAGATTGCTTTTTTTGCAATTGCAACAGCACTTTCAGAACAGCTTTCTTTTGTGTACAGGTCAATAAGCTCAATATATGCATCTTTTTGGTTTGTGTCTATATCTAAAAGTTTTAAAAATTCATCAATTGCACGCAGATTTTTGCCACTGACTTTGTATAATCTTGCAAGTTTTCTTCTGGCTTCAACTGAATTTGAATCAAGATTTAGTGCTTTTTTAACATCGTTTATAGCATGTTCGTATTTGTGCTGAATTATATTAACGTTTGAGCGCATAATATAATACATAAATTTATTGCGCTCTAAATATAAATCCATAAGTTGAGAAAGTGCTATTTCATCAGACGGCTCAAGCTCCACTATTTTTGTATAAATCTCTATTGCTTTATCTTCGTTGCCCTTTATAAGTTCATCGTTTGCAGCTTGATGTAGATTGTGAACGTCAACTGTCATTTAATTACTCCTTATATACATTTTTGCAAGGTCGTCCGAGTGTTTAAAATTGCGATTTTTAATTATTTCACTTACTTTTACATTGTCATAATTTACACTTTTGTGTTCAATTTGAAATGTACCATCATTGTTTATTTCAAGCAATGCCCAGTATGGCATTTTATCTTCCGTCATGGAACGTCCTACTGAGCCTACGTTTACAACAGTTTTACCCGAGTTCAGGGAATAGCCGCAGGGTATGTGGGTATGCCCGCACAAAATTAAATCAGCATTTGAATTTTCAACCATTTTTTCAACATCGTTAAGTGCTAAATTAGGGTAGATATTTTCATCTTGTTGGCGAGGTGACCCATGGACGAGCTGTATTTTTAACCCGTTAATTTCAATATATCTGTTTTCAGGTAAATTTCTGACAAAATCTTTATATTTTTCATCAATTATTTTTAAATCATCCTCAAGAGCATAACCCATGCAAGGAAATTTGTTCTTCGCCTTTTCAAGTAATTCCTGACTAAAACAAGCTACCATTTTATCTGTGTTGCCTTGAATTATTTCAAGATTATCAAGTTCTAAAATGGTTTTTGCAGTGCCGTTTGGGTCGTAGCCTGCCATTAAAATATCACCAAGACAAAAGATTTTATCAGCTCCAAAGGAATTAATTTGGTTTAAAACAGCCTCAAGAGCCAAAGTATTTGCGTGAATATCTGATATAATAGCTATTTTCATGTTATGATTTTAGCATAAAAAAGGAATTTGTGTTATGGAAAAAATTCAAATTAAAATAGGGGATGTAAAAATTGGTGCAGGTGCGCCTGTAAGTGTTCAGTCAATGACAAATACAAAAACCGATGATGTTATTGGTACTCTTGAACAAATAAAACAGATGGCAGAAAATGGCTGCGAAATAGTTCGTCTTGCAGTGCTAAATAAAGAATGTGCGCAGAAGATAAAAGAAATTAAAAATAAATCACCGCTGCCTATTGTTGCAGATATTCATTTTGATTATCGTCTTGCGCTTGAGTGCATGAACTCTGGAGTTGACGCGCTAAGGCTCAACCCCGGTAATATTGGGGGCATGGAGCATGTAAAGATTGTTGCTGATATGGCAAAAAAGACAAATACTCCAATAAGGATAGGTGTTAATGCTGGCTCTTTAGAAAAAGAACTGCAAGTTGATAAAACCCTAAAACTTGAAGAAAAAATGGTTAAAAGTGCGCTTTCGCATATAAAAATGCTTGAGGATTGCGACTTTAATCTTATAAAAGTATCACTAAAATCAAGTGATGTTATGACAACAATTAAAGCTTATAGACTCATAAATGATATTATACCCTACCCCTTGCATGTTGGAGTAACTGAAGCAGGAACACTTAGAGGCGGAATAGTAAAATCTTCAATAGGTATTGGTACGCTTTTGGCTGAAGGCATAGGAGATACAATCAGAGTTTCCTTAACTGAAAACCCAGTAGAAGAAGTGATTGCAGGCTGGGATATTTTAAAGGCTCTAAAATTAAGGCAAAGAGGGGTTAATTTTGTTTCTTGCCCTACTTGTGGAAGAACGAAAATTGATTTAATTGGACTTGCAAAAAAAGTAGAGGAAAGATTTAAAAATCTTGATATGCCGCTTACAATTGCAACTATGGGTTGTCCTGTAAATGGTCCAAATGAAGCGAAAGATGCTGATTATGGTATAGCTGGCGCCATTGGTGAGGGGTATATTTTCAAAAAAGGGGCGATGATAAAGAAAGTTCCTCAAGAAAATCTTTTAGATGAATTTGAAAAAGTCATAAGGGAAGATTTAGGGGAATTAAAATTTTTCAAATAAAATTTACATTAAATAGTTGGTCAAAAATGAAATATAATATATAATAATTATTAATGTAGTATGAGGTATATTATGAAGAAAACTATATTTGCTTTAAGCTTATTGTTTGTTACACAGTCTTGTTTTGCATATCTTGAAGAAGGTAAAACGGCAGATGTTGAAATGTTGCAAAATAAGGGTTATTCTCAAGCAACTCTTAAAATGATTGACAGACAAACATCTCAAGTTCAAGGTGCGCAAGGTGCTGAACACTATGTGCGATATTATCAGGATTACAAACCACAAAATGGTGTTGCAGCTTTTTACAACAAGGCAAAAATTTATTTTGATCCTGTTGCTGAGGACGATTACTTTGGAAAGCATGAAGCTGACTTTTCAAACGCATGGTTTTTTGACTTACATGACAGCTCAGTAAAAACAAATCCTAACAGAACTACAATAGAAAACTTGTAATTACGTTTGTAATGTAGCCATTAAAAACAAATAAGCTAAGAGATATGATAATTGAAATAAAGAGGATTGAATAACTTAAATTCGTCCTCTTTTTAAATGTTTTAAGTTCACTAATAGTTTTAGGTTTTTTGTAAAAATTTGCTATAAAATTTATTGCCGATGCTATTGTAATGGTGTAGATAACTGCAAATAAACCCATCACAATGCTGCTCCAAAGGCCAGTTTGTGCAAGCGCGATATTTGTTAAAAATTTTGCTGAAAAAATGCCTGAAGGGACTACTGCAACAGAAATAAAAATAATTACACTTAAAAGTTTGCAATAGGCAGGATTTGAATATGAAATGCCGTAAAAGTCTTTAAAATCAAGATTGGAGTTTTTGTTTATATTTAAAATTGCGCCAGAACTTAACAATCCAAAATTTACAATTAGGATATTAAATAATAATATTATTGCAACAGTGTGAATTTGTACATTTTGTATAAAAAATAAAAAACCTAATATGCAGTAGTTTAAAGTATTTAGAGTGCAAACAAAGTCTTTAAAATTTTGAGCTCTTGTAATTTTAAAAGCGCTAATTGCGCAAGATGTCAAGAAAAATAATGTGAAGAATATTTGAGCCAGACTGCCTGTTTCAAAGATGCTATGAACCATTTTATGTAGTGCTATGGCGTATGTAAAAAATGCAACCGTATTTATAAAAATGAAAGATGGATAATTTTTTTCATTCTTGCTTTGCATATTCCAAGCAAAAACTTGTGCAAAACCACCTTTTGTTAAAAGTGCAATTGTAAATAATACTTTAGCGCTTACAGCCAGAACCCCTGTGTTAACATTAAAGCCACTTGAAATTGCGTATGCAAAAACCATAAGTATTGTAGCTAAAAAAGACATTGTTAAATACTTGTATGCATTATAAAAAACATTTCTGTTTTTAAATCCTAATAGCATAAAAATAGCGCAAATACTTAATGTTTCAAGAGATAGAATAAAAGGAATAAAACCTTTTGAAACTATTAACATACTAATTGAAAGTGCACTGCACATATAAAGTGAATTAAAATAATACTGTTTAAAACGCAATTTTGACAAATGTTTTTTTGAAATTAAAAAAGCAAAAAGAACTGTTATTTGTGCAATAAAACACAAAAGTGCCTCAAGTCCACCAAAGGCTATATTTTGATTAAAAAAGTAAAAAGCTTTTGAGCTGTGCGGGCTTAAAAATCCGCATAAGAATGGTAAAAACGAAATAGACGAAATTAAAAGTGTTGCAATTGTTATGAAATTAGAAAACTTTTGCGAGTTTTTATTTAGCAAGCCCGAGATGGCAAAATTTATGATTGTTCCAAGGAATAAAATTATAAATCCTGAAATCATATAAAATGTTCTTTGTGTGATTATAAAATTGTCAAAGAAAAACATATTCTCTCCTTACGTTAAAAATAATGAAACAATCATGTCTGCATATTTGGTTATCGAACTTGTTAGTATGTATGGTGCTATACCAAGGGTAATTACACAAATGGTTAATACAAAAAGGGCAAGTGTACGATGTCTTAGCAAGTCTGAAACTTTACAATTGTTGCACTCGTCTGTTCCAAAAAATATTTTTTGAAATGTTGTTATGAGATATATTGCGCCCAAAGTTAAACCAATTAGTATAAACAAATTGCAAATCCAAATTACATTTTGCGAGTATATTTGTGTTGAAAAACCGCCCAAAAGACATAATAACTTCGCGCTAAAACCTGATGTAAATGGTATACCAATTCCAGCGAGAGTTAAAATAAAGCTAAAAGCTGCAAGTTTTGGTGCATGTGGTGCAAGAGCTCCCATGAAAGGTAGTTTTGTTGTTTTAAAAATTTGTGATGCAAAACAGTAGCATAAAAATAAACCAAGAAGAATAAGGCTTTGTGAAACACATTGTAAAATAGCTCCGCAAATGCCTTCTATACTGATTGAGCATAGGGCACAAAGTGCTATTGAACTTTGCGAAAAACAAAAGTAACCAAAGGATTTTTTTAAATCCTTTTCGCCAAGTGCAAGAACTGCAAAGTAACACAAGTTAAAAATTGACAATATTGCAATTATTGGTGCAAAAATTTCAAAAATATCTTTTAGTGTGTACAGGTTAAATTTTATAAAAATAAAAAATCCTAAAATAAAATCGCTTAAAAATACGCAAGCTAGTGCAGGATTTGAGTTTTTAATAATATTGAGAATTGGTAAATGAAAGCCAAAAAATGGTATTTTTATTGCGCTTATGAGCGCAAAGGCAAAAAATAGCAATAGTAAAATTGTGCCAGATAAATCTGAAGAATTGTATGTAAAGTTTAAAATATTTGCTTCAATATTGTTGTATTTTAATATTGCATAAACAAGAGCAAAGGCTCCGGATAAAACAAAGACAGCAAAAGAGTTTAAAATTAAATATGAATTTGCAGCTTTTTTAGCGCGCAAGGGCGAAAAATTAAAAATTAAAACATAAGAGCAAAGCGCTAAAAACAATAATGCCGCACAAAATATGCAAAAGTCTTGAGTAGAAAGAATTGTTAAAAAAGCTGATTCAAAGAATAAAACAAAAGAGTAAAACAACTTTTGCCCTGTATTTACAGTACTTTTTGCAACGACAAAACAAATTAAAATTAAAAAGCTTACAAGCAGTGCAAAAATACTTCCCAAGGTGTCAAAGGCAATACTCGTTCCACCTGTAGTATTGGAAAATATGTAAAATGGGCTATTTAATATGTTGCCAAATTCTGAGTCAGTATTTCTGTTAAAAAACTCAAATGCTGCAAAAATAAAATAAAGTGCGCTAAAATATTTTGCAAAACGTCTTATTATAACCGTGTTATTTTTAAATGCTCCTATAAAAATCAATAGCCCTGCAATAAGAGGCAAAAGAGTAAAAACAATTGTGCTTGAAAAATTTTCCATTATCTTATTACCCCCGTTTTAAAGTAAAACACAGACGTTAAAAATAAAATCAAAGTCAACCATATTATTACAATAAAGAATTGTGAATTTATATTTTTCGCCTCAAATTTAACAGTTAAATATGAAACGATTCTTGTTATTAGGTTTGGCAGTGAGCATAAAAAGCCCAATATATATTTTTCAAAAAACGCAAATATTTTTGCAATAAATAAAATAAAATCCTTAAAAATAAAATCTATAAAAATATCCATATAAAAATGCCCTGAGGCAAGTCTTCTTAGAAATCTGTTTCTAAGTGAGCTTATTCTCTTTGTAAAGTAAATATTGTATGCTAAGTAGTAGCCAAGTGCACTTGTTACAAATGCAAAGACATTAACAAAAGGATTTGATACGCCAAGTTTGTTGTATTGCAGAGAGCTAAAAATTGAGCTTGCATAGTTGTTAAAAACAAATCCAAAAGATACGGTGGGCAAAATTAAAATAACAATTGCAAAAATCATTGCTCTACCTACCCTTTTGGGTTCTATTGTACCTCTATAGTCTCCCTCAAAAATTCTAAAATATGCTCTAAACAAATAAAATGCTGTTAAAAACGAACATATTAAAAGTAGTGTTAAATAAATCAAATTTTTTGCTGCAAACAAATTTCCAAGAATATTTGCACGTGGGTAAAAACCGCTAAATACAAAGCCAGAGATTGAAATTGCCCCAATAAGAAAAGCTATCGCTTCAAATGGCAACTTTTCCCTTAGCCCTCCTAAAAATTTTATGTTTTCTTGTGAGCCTGTCGAGTAGCAAACAGTGTTGAGTGTATAAGAAATTAGCATAATGCCAAAACCTGCACAAAGTATGTAAAAAAGACTTATGTCATACATTTTAAAACCAAGGGTGAGAACAACTACTCCGGTTTGCGAAACTGCCATCCAGGAGCATATATTTTTTATACTGTTTTCTTTTAGTGCTATTAATGAGCCAAAAATAGCCGTTAGTATGCCTGTAATTTTTAAAATTTCAAAAACTACAGGGGTTAAATTTAAAAGAGGGTATAGCCTAAAAAGTAAATATATCCCTAATCCAAGCATTAGAGGACTTATTATAATTGAAAAAACAGGGTTTGGCGCGTTTGATGCAAGGTAAGTTTTTGGTGAAAAAGGAAACTGAGCGCTTTTTATAATTGCGCCAATTATAAATAAGGCGCAAATTAATGCAAAAATTAACGGGTTTAAACTTGCAAAGGAGTATAGCCCCAAAGAGTTTATATTGTTAAAGCCTAAAGTTGGGACACTTGTGGTATCAGGGGTTAGAGTTGAAAAATATAAAAACGCTATTGAGGCTATAAATAAAATAAAATCCGCTAATATATTTATTTCAAATACTTTTTTGGAATTTGTTTGCGAGATGGGTTTTTGAAAGTAAAAATTTGCAAAAAGATATTCAATAAGGCTCAAAACCATTAAAAATACAATGCTTTGGATTAAATTCGAGCTTATAAAAAAGCAAAAAAGTGCAAATTGCATAAAATTAAGATAAATATAAAATCTTTCAAACCCTTGCCTGTTTTGTAAAAGATATCTGTATGAAAATATATTTGTAATAATAAATAAAAATGTAATTAACAGTGTAAAAATTGAACTTAAATTATCGGCATAAACACCAAAATACAAAGGAATATTTTGTATAATGCAAATCGGATAATTGTTTTCAAGAGCGTAACCATTGTATGTTATGCTGTAGTCAAAAAGCAATAAAGAAATTGCAAAGGTAAAAATTGATGTAATTAAACTTATTGCAAAATTGCCATACTGAGGTAGCTTAATAGGAACTAATTTAAAAAACATTAAAATTGCCGCACATACAAGAGGGCTAAAAATCATAATATAAACAAGATTTAAAATATCTATCATTTTTCTTCCTTTATGATTTTTTCTATTTTATCTGTTTCAAATGTGTTGAATTTTTTATAAATTTTTGAAATTACAAAAACTCCAATAAAAGTTACTATTGGCGCAAGCATAAGCAAAACCATAGCGCAGTTTGTATTAAAGGGGTTGCTCGACGCATATACAAGCATAGTTGCAGCACAGTATGAAATTAAAACTCCAAGAAATATTTTTAAAATATTTCTTGTTGCAACAGCTAAAAACAAGCCCAGACAAAATATTATAAAAGCTGCATAAATTACCTGATAAGTCATTTCTTTCTCCAAAATGCTATTGTATAAAAACCGCTAAGTAGGGTGATTATTAATATTGAAAACATTACAAACATAAGGTTCATAAAAGGACTTGCAGATGCAAATGTTTGTTCTGTGCAAAATGTACTTATGACTTGATTTTTTATTTGTTGAATAAAAAATGGTGCCATCAAAAGCGTTGCAATGCTTAAAAATATAAGCGAAAATATAGTTTTTAAATTAAAATTAAAAGTTAATTTGTCCTCTATTCTAAAATCTTTTGTCCCAAGTAATAAAATTGCGCCTGCACCAAGTGTAAAAAATATAACTTGCGCCACAAACATTACAGGGGATTTTAATAGTATGTATAATCCTGCAACACTACTAAAAGCAATAACTGCGCATGGTAGATAAACTTTTGTATTTTTTGAAAAAAGAATTGTAACTATTGAAACAACTGTAATAATTGCTAACAGATAAAATACAATATTTGCTAAAATTCCCATATACACAAAACTCCTTGAATAATAATAAAATAAAACCTTGCTTTGTGGCAATGAAGTAGTTATTTTTTGTTAAAAAACTTTATTTTTATATAGCTTTTTCTACTTTGTTGCTATAATGCTTATATCAAATAATTTTATTTGCGAAAATACTACCATTGACCACTTTGGAGGCTACTAAATATCATGAGAATGTCAAAACTTTTTGTTCAAACACTGAGAGAATTTCCAAATGACGCCGAGGCAATAAGCCATAAATTGTTGGTAAGAGCAGGTTACATTAAAAAGCTTACATCAGGAATTTACAGCTATTTACCTTTAATGCAAAGAGTTATTTCTAAAGTTTCTCAAATAATTAGAGAAGAAATGAATGCTGCAGGAGCGCAAGAGCTTCTGATGCCTTTTGTTCAGCCTTCTGAAGTGTGGGAAAAATCAGGCAGGTGGGAAGTATATGGTAAAGAACTTGCAAGATTTAACGACAGGCATGGCAATAAAATGTGCCTTGCTCCAACGCATGAAGAAGTTATAACTTCTGTTGTAAGCGGTACTTTTACTTCATACAAGCAGTTGCCTATTAACTTATATCAAATTCAAACAAAATTTAGAGACGAAATTCGTCCACGCTTTGGTTTGTTGCGTGGTCGCGAGTTTATTATGAAAGATGCGTACAGTTTTCATACTTCTCAAGAGTCATTAGATGAAGAATACGAGAATATGGCGCGCGCTTATAAGAGAATTTTTGAACGCTGCGGACTTGAGACAAAAATGGTTCAGTCTGACTCAGGTGCAATTGGCGGCAGTGTAAGTCATGAATTTATGGTTTTAACATCAACTCAAACCGGCGAAAATGATGTATTTTATTGCGAAAATTGCGATTACAGCGCAAACTCAAATCATGCAATTTCAATTTTAAATATTAATGAAACAGATGGTGCAAAATACGGCTATAGTGAGAAAAAACTTGTCGATACTCCAAATGTAAAAACTATAGAGGATTTAGCCAAGTTCTTAAAAATTGATTCTAACTGTATTTTAAAATCAGTATTTTATATTGCAGACTCAAAACCTGTCCTTGTTATGATAAGAGGCGATAAGGACGTTGAAGAAACAAAACTTTTAAATGCACTTAACGCGCTTGAAATCCGTCCTGCAACAAATGATGAAGCCATTGAGTACCTTGGTTGCGAAGTTGGTTATTTGAGTTATTTAAATGTTGATGCAAATAAAGTTAAAATAATTTTTGATAAGTCAGCACAAGGCATGAAAAATTTTGTAATCGGTGCAAATGAGCCTCACAAACACTATGTGGGTTGTAATTTCGATAAAACACCTGAGTTTGTTGATGTATCTTTAGTAAAAGAGGGTGAGCTTTGCCCAAATTGCAAAAAGCCTCTAAAAGTTACACGTGGTATTGAAGTGGGCAATATTTTCCAACTTGGCACAAAATATTCAAAACCAATGGGCGCAACATATACTGATGAAAATGGTGTAGAAAAACCTTTTATTATGGGCTGTTACGGCATTGGAGTGACACGTACCGCTTCCGCTGCAATTGAAAGATATCATGATGATTTTGGAATAGTTTGGCCTAAAGAAATCGCACCATATCATGTTGACATTGTGCCTGTAAACGCGGATGACAGCGAGCAAATGGATGTTGCTCTAAAAATTTATAACGAACTTTTGAATGTTGGCGTTGAAGTTGTGCTTGATGATAGAGCAGATAGAGCTGGAGTTAAGTTTAAAGACTCCGAGCTGATTGGTTTTCCATATAGAATTACTGTAGGCAAGACAGTTAAAGAAGGCCTTGTTGAGTTTAAGGAAAGAAAAACCGGAGAAGTTGAAAAATTAAGCCCTGAGGATGTTATTGAAAAATGCAAAAAAATTCTCTTAAGTTAAGAATAGCACATTTGTACCCTGATTTGCTTAATATCTATGGGGATATGGGCAACATTGTTGCGCTTGAAAAACGTCTTAGGTGGCGCGGTATCGAAGTTGAAACAACAAAAATTACATCAGGTACGACAATAAAAGCTGATGATTATGATTTGTTTTTTGCAGGTGGTGGGCAGGATAATCAGCAAATTCTCGCTGCGAATGAGTTAATAAAAAATGGGGTAGAATTGATACGTGCTGCGCGCGCAGGTAAACCCATGCTTGTTATATGTGGATCTTATCAGCTTTTTGGGAAATATTATATTACTTTAGATGGTAAAAAATTAAGAGGCATTTCCATTTTAGATGTGACAACAAAAGCCGCTGATACGCGTTTTATAGGTAATGTGACAGCAACTTGCGACTTTTTGCCTATCAGAACCATAGTAGGATTTGAAAATCATAGCGGTCTTACCTATTTGGGCGAAAAGGCTGAACCTTTGTTTAAAATAAAAGTTGGCAATGGTAATAATGGTGTAGATAAAACAGAGGGCGCAAGATTTAATAATGTTTTTGGCACATATTTACATGGGCCTATACTGCCTAAAAATCCTCATTTTTGTGATTATTTAATTGAGTTAGCTCTGAACAACAAGTATGATTGCAAAATTCCACTAATGCCATTAAATGATGAAATAGAGTTTTATGCACATGAATCAAGGATTTGTGCTAAATATTAACTTTTGTTAACAAATTTCTTTTAATTGAGCAATTTTTTAAGACAAAAATACTTTATTTAAGAGTAAGGTTAGTTTTAGATATTACAAAAAGGTTAAAGGTTAAAGTTTAAGGTTAGGAGGCAGCGCATGTCTTGGGTGTTTTTGTCACTAAGAAAAATGCAGCTAAAACAAAGGCTTAGTGTCTATCAGAACAGACTGACTCAAATAAGTCAAAAGTTAATGGATATGCAGGAGTTAGCGGCATCGGTAGCAGATGGTAAAATTACTTATCAGGAGGCAACATCAGGTGCTTCATCGATGTTTGGCACTCAGTTGAATTTTCTTGGTCAATCATCAAATATTGCATATCAGTCTGCTCAAATTAAAACTAACGCCTACCTTCAACAAATGCAAGCAATTAATCAAAATACTGGTGGTCAGTATCAATATGCGCTTGACCCAACATCAATGACAAGTTATATGCAAAACGGTCAAATACAGCCATACTTGATATTTAATGAAATTTATCAGGAAGAATTGAAGGCTTATGCTGATCAGTATGCACAAACATTGAATCGAGAAGAACAAGATTTGGAACAAGAAAAACTTACACTAGAAACACAAATTAAAGCAATTCAAGCTGAATATGAAACCGTAGAAGAACAAGAAGGTCAAAATATTCAAAATGATGCAATAAAATTATCTTAAACTTCCTAAACTTTAATCTAAAACCTAAAAATCAGCCTCCAAAAAAAAGGGGCTGATTTTTTATTGTGCAAAAAACAATTTTTTGTTTTCAAAAAAAATAATGTATGTTAATATATGTTTAAGAAAATAAATATTTTGTAATATAATAAAATAAGTTTTAGCTATTAAGGAAGAAAAGGATAAGACAAAATGACCGAAGAAATCCAAAATGAAAGCAGTGATTCAAAGCAAAGAATTCTTGTTGTAGATGATGAAGCAAGTATCAGAAGAATTCTTGAAACCCGTCTTAAAATGGTTGGATACGATGTTGTAACTGCTGAAGATGGTGAAGAAGCTATTGAAGTTTATAATAAAACGGCACCTGATTTAGTTATTTTGGATGTAATGATGCCAAAAATGGATGGATATGGTGTTACTCGTGAAATCAGACGTACATCGGATGTGCCAATTATTATCTTAACCGCACTTGGTGATGTTTCTGAAAGAATCACAGGACTTGAACTTGGTGCAGATGATTATGTTATTAAACCTTTTAGTCCAAAAGAACTTGAAGCTCGTGTTAAGGCGGTTCTTAGAAGAACAACTACAAAAGAAGTAAGTGTTCCGACAGGCAAAACAGCCAAAAACGTTATTACAACAGGTCAAATAAAAATTGATACTGCGCGTCGTCAAGTATATCGCAAGAATGAAAGAATAAGACTTACTGGTATGGAATTTTCACTGCTTGAATTGTTGGTAAATAATTCAGGTCAAGCTTATTCAAGAAATGAAATTTTGCAACATGTATGGGCTTATCCTCCGGATCATCGTATTGACACACGTGTAGTTGATGTTCATATTTCTCGTTTACGCTCAAAATTAGAAGCAGATCCGGCTAATCCAGAGCTTATTCTTACTGCTCGTGGTATTGGTTATATGTTTCAGCGTATAAACTAGGAAATAAATTTTGAGTATAGAATTAAAAATTTTAAATAACTCCGGCTTAAAGAAAATTCTTGTAGTCGGAGTTTTTCATGGTGATGAGCCTCAAGGTGAATATTTTATAAATGAATACTTGAATTTGCAAAAAGAAAATTTGAAAAATTCATTGTATTTTATACCAAGACTTAACCAGAATAATGCTCGTACAAATAAAAATGGAGTTGATTTAAATAGGAATTTTCCTACAAAAAATTGGGTGAAATCTAATAAAGATGATTATTTTGGTGGGAATTATCCTGCAAGTGAAGAAGAAACAAAATTTCTGGTAAATTTAATTGAAGAAAATAAATTCGATGCAATAATTACAATTCATGCTCCGTACAAAATTATAAATTACGATGGGCCAGCACAAGGGCTTGCAGATGAAATATCAAATATTCTAGGCTACCCTGTTGAATCTGACATTGGTTATTTGACCCCTGGGAGTTTTGGCACATACTGTGGAATTGAAAGAAATATCCCGACAATAACAATTGAAATAGATGAAAATAAAGCGCCCCAAGAGCTTTTAGGACGCTTTATTATGCTTTTTAATTTTCTTGCTAATAAATATTAAGCATTTGCAACTATTTCATATGCAACATCTGCTGTTATATTACCTCTTTCGCCCAAAACAGTTCCTCTTTGGTTGAAGCGTTTTTTAATTTCAGTAGCTGCCTCTTTTGGGTTTATGTTGTATTCTTTTAGTTTTGTTTTTCTGCCGATTTTATGGAAAAATTTCTCGGTTTTTTTAATAGCAATATCTGCAAGCAAGCTTTTTGGCAAAAATTCGTTTGCTCCAAAAACCTCAATAGCCATTTTTGCAAGTTTATCCATTTTGTCCTTTTTCATTACACGCCATAGGCTTGGAAGAATTATTGCAAGGGTTTCGCCATGATCAAGACCGTACAAGGCTGTTAGCTCATGTCCTATCATATGTGTAGACCAGTCTTGAACTGCGCCTAAACTTATCCAGTAGTTAAGGCCGCAAGTGGCGCACCAGAAAATATTTGCCCTGGCGTTATAATTTTCAGGCTCTTTTAAAACTTTTGGGCCTTCTTCAAGTAATGTCTTGATAATTCCCAATGCCCATTGATCTTGAAGTGGTGTATTAACGTCATAAGTCGCATATTGTTCCATAACATGGGTATATGTATCAACTATGCCGTTTACAGTCTGTTTTTCTGGAAGCGAGAAAGTTGTTTTTGGATCAATTATTGAAAATTTTGGGTATACTTTTTCAGACATGAAGGCAAATTTTTCTTTTGTGGAAATTCTTGAAATAACTGCTCCACAGTTCATCTCAGACCCTGTTGCAGGAAGTGTTATGACATCTGCTAACTCAAGTGCATCATTAACTTGTGCTCCTTTTGCAAGTATATCCCAAGGGTCGCCTTCAAATTTTGATGCTGCTGCAATAAATTTTGTGCCATCAAGGACAGAGCCGCCGCCGACTGCCAAAAGAAAGTTGTATCCGCCATCTTTTACCATTTTTACCGCATCCATAAGAGTTTCAAATTTAGGGTTGGGTTCTATTCCGCCAAATTCACTGTAATTAAAGCCTTCAAGAGCTTCTTTTACTTGTTTTAAAACCCCGTTTTTTCTTATTGAACCACCGCCATATGTTATTAAAATTTTTCTATCCTGCGGTATTTCGTTTTTAAGTTTAGAAATAGTGTCTGCCCCAAAAATTATTTTTGTTGGACATTTGAATTCAAAATTATCCATTTTCACCTCATCTTTGTAATACATATGTTATCTTATCATACTTTTGGGGCAATGTTTTATTAAGTAGTAGACTTAATTAAAAAAATGTAATACAATAATGGAAAATCATGTAAAATAGGATAGAAAAGTATAAATAGAAAGGTTTAGCAAACATGAAAAGAAGTTCGGCATTTACCCTTGCAGAAGTTTTGATTACACTGGCTATCATTGGTGTAGTTGCTGCAATGACAATCCCTGGAGTTATCGTAAGAACAAACCAACAAGAATTTAAAACTGGTTTTAGAAAGGCAATTTCTGTATTAAACCAAGCGGTTACTATGAATCTTGCAATTGATAATGAATCACCTGCGGAAGTAGCAAACCAAACAGATATGATGGCATATCTAACAAAAAGAATGAATGTTATCAGAAGCAATATATCTGTAACAGGCGGTAACAAAGCTTTCTATACAGCTGATGGTTTCAGATATGAAATTCCTACAAATGGTATGGCAAATTGTACAACAACTACTCCTTGTATCATTGGTGTTGACGTAAATGGTGACAGAGGTCCTACATCAGCTACTGAAAGAACAGATTTAACAAGCAATTATCCTACTGCAAACGATACAAGAGTGTTAGACTTCTTCCCAATCATGGTTACAGATGTTAGTGTGCAACCATATGGTGCAGTTGCTCAAAGAACAATGTATCAAGCTGATAATAACTAATATTAAGTTTTGTTAATTAAAAATCCGTGTTGCATATTGTGGCACGGATTTTTGTTTGCAAAAAATAACCTTTTGTTATAATATTATTTTGTCTTGAAGTGCTCTTAGGTATAGCACAAAAGATATTGTTACACATTGTAAAGAAATGGAGTAAAAAATGCCTAAAATGAAAACACACCGCTCTGCTGCTAAAAGGTATAAAGTTACAGCATCGGGCAAAATTTTAAGACGTCAAGCAGGAAAAGGTCACCTTCTTGCTCACAAAAGCATGTCCAGAAAAAAACGACTATCAGGCATGGTAGAAGTTTTTGAAGGTAATGTTGCTTTAATTTCAAAAGAGTTACCATACATTAAGTACTCAAGATAAGGAAGGTGAAAAATGAGAGTTAAACGCGGAAACGTTCTTAGAAAAAGACATAAAAAAATATTAAAACTAGCTAAAGGCTTTATTGGCGCACGTTCAAGAATTTTTAAAGTTGCAAATTGTGCCGTTATGAAGGCTTTAAAATATCAATACAGAGATAGACGCGTTCTTAAAAGAAATATGCGCTCACTTTGGATTGTTCGTATTAATGCTGCAGTAAGAGCAATGGATTTGAGCTATTCTAAATTTATGAATTTGCTTAAAAAAGCCAATATCCAAGTTAACAGAAAAATGTTAGCCGAGCTTGCTGTTAATGATCCTGAAGCTTTTGAAGTTCTTGTTGAAACAGCAAAAAAAGCTGCAAAGTAAGCTATGTCTATAAAAAATTAAGCCGCCAATATGGCGGCTTTTTTAATTACAATTTTAAATATCCGTTAGCTATGTCAAAAATTAATTCATCAAGCTTGTGATTTTGTTCTTCTGTTAAAATCCCTCTGTAGCGCGATATATAGTATCTTTTCTTTTGACTTGCTACGGCTTTTTGTAATTGCAAAATATCGTTAAGTTTTTTTATTTCTTCGGCATCCTCTTTTTTATTTTGCGCTAAAAGCTGGTTTAATTTTGCTTCATTTTGCGCAATTTCATCCATTAAGGGTGCAAGTTTAGCCATTTCTTCAATTTTGATACCAAAAGCTTTTCTTTGCTGATTAAAATTCAGCTCTAATCTTTCTGTTATTTTGAAATATATGTCAGCACCGCGTTGGATTTTTTGCATTGGAGTTTTTTGCGCTAAAGCACAACAGTTAATCGATGCGAATATAATTATAATCAATATTGTTTTTTTAATGTTCATTTTGTACTCCAGTTGATATTGGTGTCAAATTTAGTGTCTATATAGTATCTTGCGATTGCTGTAGGTGTTTTAAAGTCTTTGCGTATTAATTCTTTTTTTATAAATAACGCGTAGTAAGGACTGTATGACATTAAAACAAAGTCTTTGTTTTTGCGCATTTCATGGTATACCCTGTATTTTTTGCTTGCAATAATTATATCAATAGGGTAAGTTTTTAAGTGTTGTTCCCAGCCTTGAAGCCCGAGATTAATATCTCGTAAAACATATATTAGGTCGTTCGGGTAGACTTCTTCATATTTTCCATCCATAAATATCAAATTATTAGGGTATAATTTGTATGCAACGTAACTGCCATCGTGAAATTCGCACAATATATTTCCCTTGATTTTGTTTGTTTTTAGGAATTCAACCTCAAGAATCGGGTAGTCCCAAGCTGAACACTGCATTTTTGTAGTGTAGATTGCCCCTATTGCAAAGATAAACATCACCCCCATTAAAACTATTTCTTTTATATCGTCAATTTTTTGAGGTAATTGTTTGTCAAAAATTTTGTAAAAGTCGTTGTAGCAAAAAGCAAGTATACTAAATGCAAAAAATGGTTGAAATCTTATTGATTTTATTGATAGTAAAAGGGTTACAATAAGCACCAATAATTTCGTTTTATCGATATTTTTCCAATTAGGTTTAAATTTGAGAGCATAAATTGCAAATAGTATTGGTAGAATAAAGATAAAAATAATAAATCTGGGTGTAAATTTTCGTCCTATTATGCTAAAAGTGCTCTGCCATTCGGTTATCAGGTCTCTTTTTAGGGTTATGGCGTCAAAAAGAAATCTCAAGTATTCGATGCCATAAGGGTTTATAAAAAGTACTCCAAGGCTGAATAAAAGTGTAATAATATATTTTTTAACCGGTTTTTTGTTTAAAAATTCGCCCGCAATGTACATTGATAAAAGTCCAAGTCCTGCGGCGCAACCCCCATGCATATTGCCCCAGACGAGCATAGTTGCAGGTAAAATCCATAATAAGCGTGTTTTGTTTTCAATCCTTACTTTCTCAAGCGTATATAGCCATAGAGCAAAAAAGAAAAAAGTAAAGCTTTGGCATCTTAAGGTTGCAAAAAGTATTGTTGGTATTATGTTTATGATAATTAAAAACGGCAAAAAGTGCATTTTTGCGTTTTTATTGTGCAGAAGAATTGTTTTTGTTAGCAGGTAGAATGTTGCGAAATAAATTAAAGATTTAAAAATAAGTAATCCTTTATCACCAAAATTAGATTGCAAAAAATAAAAAACTAAACTAGAGCCCCATTCATGGTCAATAAATCTGTGTGTTGGTGTGAAGGATAAAAAATCCCAATTTAAAACACTCGCGGTTTGAAAGTACGTTTTGCCTACTATCAAGCGTGCAAAAAAATCATTATCTATATTTCTTATATAAAGCCCAAGACCAAAAATAAACATAAAAAGTGTTGCATAAAATATTTGTAGCATAAAATTTCACCTCTATATACTACAAAAATTTTACCATAAACTTTGTTTTTGGTATTATTATGACAGGAGAAAAAGTAATGGAAGAACAAATTTTAAAAATAAAACAACTGGCACTGGCAGATATTGAAAAAGCTCAAAATACTAAAGAACTAGAGGAAGTAAAAAATAAATATTTGTCACGCTCGTCTGAACTTAACAATTTAAAAAAAGGTTTAAAGGACATAGATCCCCAATTGCGTCCAAAAATTGGTTCATTAACAAATGAAGTGTCAAAATGCTTGGAAGAAAAAATTAACCAAAAACACAACGAGTTTTATAAAGAAGAGCTTAATGCTAAATTAAAAAGTGAGAAAATTGATGTCACTCTTGATTCTACATTTGTGCCATTTGGTAAAGCACACCCCTTAACTGCTACGGTTAGGGAGATTGTAGAAATTTTTGAACATCTTGGATTTTCATTAATTGAAAATAAATTTTCTCCTGAAGTTGAGCTTGAGAAATACAATTTTGATTTATTAAATGTCCCAAAAGAACACCCTGCACGCGATGTGCAAGATACTTATTATTCTTTTGCTGGCGAAAATGTTGTTTTAAGAAGTCATACATCAAATGCACAAATTAGACAGATGGAAAATTCGCGTCCACCTATAAAAATAGTTTCTCCTGGTAGGGTGTACAGAAATGAATCTGTTAGCGCTCGCAAAAACAACCTTTTTCATCAGGTTGAAGGTTTGTATGTAGACAAAGGGGTAACTTTTGCGCATTTAAAAGGTATATTAAACGAATTTATAAGGCTCTATTTTGGTTCAGCTAGACCTACCAGATTTCGCAATAGTTTTTTCCCTTTTACAGAACCATCAGCTGAAATTGATGTGCAATGTATAGTTTGCCAAGGTAAGGGGTGCTCAACATGTTCAGGTTCAGGCTGGCTTGAAATTTTAGGCTCAGGAATGGTTGATCCTAATGTCCTAAGAGGTGTAGGGATTGACCCTGAAATATACAGCGGTTTTGCATTTGGCATGGGTGTAGAAAGACTTGCTATGCTTAAGTATGCAATAGATGACATTAGGTTGTTTTTTAACAACGATGAAAGGTTTTTAAAGCAATTTTAAAAATTACTTTTATTTACCTTTAATTCTTCTTGCAGCTTTTTGTTTTCTATGTAGTGCTTAGAGTGGGCATCTATTCTTGCGCCATGTTTGATTAAATCTTGTGCAATTTCATATTGTTTAAGCTTTAGTGCGGTGTATAAAATCGTGTTTCCACTCATAAAATCATAAATATTGACTCTTGCACCATGTTCCATTAAAAGATGTGCAATTTGGGGGTTTTTTCTTTTGATTGCCTCTACTAAAGGAGGGTTGAATCCTAGGTTTGGATTTGCATTATGTTTTAATAAAAATTTTGCTGCCTCGTAACAATTGTGTTTTGTTGCATAGTAAATTGGGTAATCCGTATAAAAATCTGTATTGACATCAAAACCCGCGTCTGTAAAAATCTGTAGTACTTCAATATCATTCTTTTTAACATATTTTATAAACGAATCTATGCTGAGGGGGATTTTTCTTTTGTTTAATTCCTCCCTTGCTGCAGCCATTTTTGGTGTTATTTCTTTTTTTTGTTGCTTTTTCATTATATTGAAAAAGCTGTCGCTAAAATTACTTTCTACTGCTAAAGCGCAGCTGCTTAATATTAATACAGCTACGCTTAAAGTGATAAATGTTTTTTTGAATTTAGATAACAAGACCGCCATCTACTCCTATAACTTGCCCTGTAATGTAGGTTGTATCAAGTGCTAAGAATTTAACTGTTTTTGCAATGTCTTCAGGTTCGCCTAATCTTTTAAGAGGTATTCTATCAACAATTTGTTCCTGAGGCAAATCTTTTGTCATATCAGTTTGAATAAAGCCCGGAGCTACTGCATTGACCCTTATGTTTCTTGATGCAAGTTCTTTGGCAAGCGCTTTTGTCATGCCTATTAAGCCAGCTTTTGCTGTTGAATAGTTCGCTTGACCAGCATTGCCATAAATACCTGAAATGCTTGCCATATTGATAATTGCGCCAGAGCGTTGTTTAATCATTATTTTTGCAACAGGATTTGATACATAATATGCACTGTTAAGGTTTGTATTTATAACATCAAGCCAGTTTTGAGCGTTCATTCTCATAAAAAGCCCGTCACGAGTTATGCCTGCGTTATTTACAAGAATATCTATTTTTTTATACTGTTCTATTATTTCCTTAATAGCATGTTCCACAAGTTCCTGATTTGAAACATCAAATTTCATTGCTTTTGCATTAGAGCCCAAAGCTTTTAATTCTTCAACAGTTTTGTTAGCTGCTTCATCGTTTCCTGCGTAGTTTATAATTACATCACAGCCTGCTTTAGCCAATTCTATAGCACAAGCCTTACCTATACCCCTTGAGCCGCCTGTTATAAGTGCTACTTTTTTATCTTCCATTGTGATATTTCTCCTATACTAAATTTAAAATACTGTTTAGTGTATCGTTTAGAGATTGCGCGTCAAACACATTGTATGTTTTTATTTCAGGCGGGCAAATTTTTCTATTTAGGCCTGCAAGGACTTTTCCATTGCCAAGTTCAATAAATGTATCAATACCTTCATTTAACATTAATTGAATTGTTTGAACCCAATAAACACTTGATGAGATTTGTTTTGGCATTTTTAGTCTAAAATCTTCCTTATCTGTTGTAATTTTAGCGTCCACATTTGTTACAACAGGAATTGTTGCGTTATTTAAATTTAAATCTTTAACAAACTCGCTAAAACCATCCGTTGCGCTTTGCATTAATGCACTGTGAAAACCACCAGATACTGCAAGAGGCACAACCCTTTTTGCGCCTGATTCTTTTATTAGTTCGTTTGCTTTTTCAATTGCTTGTGCCTCGCCTGTTATAACCGTTTGTGTTGGGTCGTTGTAGTTTGCAATTTGCGCTACTCCAAGATTTTGCACTTCTTGTAAACATTGTTTAATTTTTTCAGTATCAAGCCCTAAAACTGCGCTCATTGCACCTGTTCTTAATTTTGTGGCTTCATCCATTAAGTCAGCTCTTTTTTGAATTGCCATAAATGTTGTTTCTAAATTCATAACATTTGCTGCATACATTGCGCCGTATTCGCCAAGAGAATGACCTGCCGCCATTTTTGCTTTTATTTCGCCTTTTGAGGCTTCTTTTAGTGCTTCAAGTGCTGCAATAGATGTTGCAAGAATCGCACTTTGAGCGTTTATTGTTTGTTTCAAGATTTCATCTGGACCTTCAAAACAAATTTTTGAAATACTTTTGTTTAAAATTTCATCGGCAGTTTGGTAAACTTTTTTTGCGCTTTCGAAATTGTTGTATAAATCTAACCCCATGCCGGTTGTTTGAGAACCTTGTCCGGGGAAAATGAATGCTATATTTTTCATTAGTAAATTCCTTCTCTTAATCTTACAATTACGCTGCCCCAAGTCATGCCTGCACCGAATGCGCAAAGTATAGCGGTCGACGGTGTTTTAACTTTACCTTCCTCAATTGCTTCACTTAGGGCAATTCCAACTGACGCCGCAGAGGTGTTGCCGTATTTATCAATATTTGTTATTACTTTTTCGTCAGTGTAATTTAGTCTTTGCTGTAGTGCATCGATTATTCTTAAGTTTGCCTGATGAGGTATTAAATAATCAATATCCTCTGGCTTTAAGCCACAATTTTCAATGCAGTTATTAACTGAATCTGGCATTGTAGTTACAACAAATTTGTATACTTCTCTGCCGTTCATTTGTACTCTCTCGTTAGCAGGTGTTGCAGGTTCTACAAGAGGACAATTTGTACCATTTAGATGCATTGTAATGTGTTTGCCTTGTTTACCATCAGCATTTATATCTATTGCTATAATGTCGTCTATGCCATCAGGAGATTTTTCAAGAATCATAGCACTTGCGCCATCGCCAAAAAGTACGCAACTGCTTCTGTCTTCCCAGTTTACAAATTTTGAAACCGTATCTGTTGCAACAAGTAGTGCGCGGTTATATTTGCCCGATGAAATCATAGAACGTGCTATTTCCATAGCATAAATCATGCCTGTGCAAGCTGCTGTTATGTCAAAGGCAACTGTTCCCATTTTGGTTTCTATTGCTTCTGATATTGCACAACCTGTTGAAGGATAAATATTGTATGGATTTGATGTTGCAGCTATTATAAGGTCAATATCTTCACCTTTTAAATTTGCTTTATTTAAAGCTTCTTTGGCTGCTTCTATGCCTATTGTAAGAGAATTTTCGTCGCCTGACGATATATGACGTTGCTTAATTCCTGTTCTTGTTGTAATCCATTCATCTGACGTGTCTAAAATCTTTGTTAAATCATCATTTGTAATAATGGTTTTTGGTACTGCTTTTCCTAAAGACACTATCCTTACAGGTATATTACTCATTTTCTCTCCTCACTAAAATGGATTTTACTGATATATTTCCATAATTTTTTTGTTTACGCCTGATTCAACTGCTTCTTTTGCAACTCTTACGGCGTTTCTTATTGCATAAGCTGTACTTCTTCCATGTGCTATTACTGTAATTCCTTTAACGCCAAGAAGTAAAGCACCGCCAAACTCTTCATAATTTATTCTTTTGTAGATTCTTTTCATAAAAGGTTTAGCCAAAAGTCCGATTATTTTTGAAATAATATCAGTGTTGAATTCTTGTTGAATCATTTTAAATAACATAGAAGATGAACCTTCTATTATTTTTAGCGCAACGTTGCCGACAAAACCGTCGCAAATAATGACGTCACAGCTTCCTTGGAACATTTCTTTGCCTTCAATGTTGCCAACAAAGTTCAAACCGTTTTGGTTTTCTTCTAGCATTTTGTAGGTTTGTTGAACAAGTTCATTACCCTTGCCTGCTTCTTCACCAATGTTTAAAACTCCAACTTTTGCTTCTTTTCTGCCATAGACGTTTTTTACAAAAGTTGTTCCCATAACTGCAAATTGATAGAGCATTTCAGGAGTGCAAGAACTGTTTGCCCCTGCATCAAGCAACATGAAGGGCTCTTTCATTGAAGGAAGTGTTACTGCAATTGCAGGTCTTTCAATCCCAGGTAATCTACCTAAGCCAAAGAGTGAGCTTGCCATTGCAGCCCCAGTTGAGCCTGCGGCAACAACAGCATCAGAACTTCCCTTTGCTACAGCATCAACGGTTAGAACTATTGAAGATTTTCTTTTTTTGCGAATAGCTTGCCCAGGAGCCTCTCCCATTTCGATAATTTCCTCAGCATGGGTAATTTTTATGTCGAGTTTAGATAAATCGACTTTTATGTTTTGACGAAAATAGCCGCCGCGGTTTGACCTTATGCCGTAACGCGCAATATTATCAAGCTCTGCTTTTATCGCGTCTTCTTTTCCGACAAGCTCTATTGGGACATTGTAGTCAAGTGCTGCCCAAACGGCACCTTTTACTATTTCCCTTGGAGCATGGTCTCCCCCCATTGCGTCTATTGCTATTCTCGTCATACTAATTTCCCCTGATTATATTTTGCTATTGTTCAGTTGTTTCTTCAACAGTTTCTTGAGCTTCTTCAGCCTTAACTTCTTCTTTTGCTTCTTCAACTTTTGCTTTTTTTGCTCTTGTTTTTTTAGGTTTTTCTTCTTTTACTTCTTCTTGAGCTTTTTTATTTTTTAAGCTTGCAAAGTCGTTTTTGTAATAACCGCAATTAGAGCATACAGTGTGAGCCAAAACTGTTTCTTTGCAATTTGGGCATGTTGTAGTTGCTGGAACTTCGCCCTTCCAGTTAGCTCTTCTTGATGCTTGTTTTGCTTTTCCTGTTCTTTTCTTTGGTACTGCCATTTTATTTATTCCTTTATTAATGTAGTCTTATGTCATTATTCTAACATGAACAAATTTAATTGTCGTAAAAAAAGTTGCCCTTGTCAATATTTGAGCAAGGGCAACTTTAAATTCTTTAACCAAAAACTACTTATCTTAAGCTAACTTTTGTGTAAGAACCTTTTTTAGAGTAGTTAACTTTGTCTTCACGTGATAACCAGCCAAGACCCATGTTGATGAAATTGTCGTTAAGGTCTAAGTCTCTTTGAAGTTTTTTAGTTGTAACTTCGCCGTTTTCATTTAAGTAGTTCCAGATTTTTCCTGCTGCTTCAACGATAGATTCTTGCATTGTTTTCTCCTTTTTTAAAATACTTCCGTTAGTGTCTATCACAATTTGTTCTTAACAAATTTCTTTGATATTATATTATATATAAGTTGAAATTTTGTAAATGGGGTAAATGGATGAGAAATTTAATGATTGGTCATACTTTTGTATATGGTGATGATGTTGATACTGATGTCATTATTCCTGCAAGATACTTGAATACTCAATCGGCGCAAGAGCTTGCGACGCATTGTATGGAAGATATAGATATTAATTTTGCGCATGAAGTTAGAGAAGGAGATTTTATTGTAGCAGGCGAGAATTTTGGTTGCGGATCATCTCGTGAGCATGCTCCATTGGCAATAAAAACTTCAAAAGTAAGTGCTGTAATTGCTAAAAGTTTTGCAAGAATATTTTACAGAAACGCTATAAATATTGGGCTTGTAATTATTGAAAATGATAAATTGCCTGATGAAACAAAAAAAGGTGACAAACTTGAGCTTGATATAGATAATGGCATTGTAAAAAATTTAACAACCGGTAAGGAATATACTTTTGCTCCTTATCCGAAAGAAATTCAAGAACTTGTTAAAGCAGGCGGGCTTGTAAACTACACAAAGCAAAAAATGGGAGTTAAGTAATATGAATAAAATAGCAGTACTGGCAGGCGATGGCATAGGGCCTGAAATTGTAGCACAAGCGGTAAATGTTATAAAAACTGCAGGAGAAATTTTTGGTATTAAATTTGAATTTCATCAAGCGTTAATTGGTGGTTGTGCTTATGAAAAATATTCAAAACCCTTGCCCGATGAAACGATTGAAATTGCAAAAAATAGTGATGCGGTTTTATTGGGTGCTGTTGGTGATTGGAAATACGACACTTTGCCCCCTGAAGTTCGTCCTGAGCGTGCGCTTTTGGGTATAAGAAAAGAGCTAAATCTTTTTGCAAATTTAAGGCCGGTTATTATTTTTGATGAACTCATTTCCTCATCTGCATTAAAACCAGAAATTATACGCGGGACAGATATTGTTATTGTAAGAGAGTTAACGGGTGATGTGTACTTTGGCACACCAAAAGGTATTGAAGTAAGGGTTGATGAGAGTGGAAACGGTGTTCGCTATGGCTATAATAATATGATTTATAGTGAAAAAGAAATTGAGCGCATAGCACATGTTGCCTTTAAAACAGCTCAAAGCAGGAATAAAAAACTTTGCTCAGTTGATAAAGCAAATGTGCTTGATGTTTCAAGATTGTGGCGCGAGATTATGATCGATGTTTCAAAACAATATCCTGATGTAGAATTAACGCACATGTATGTTGATAATGCTGCAATGCAGCTAATTGCAAACCCTCTGCAGTTCGACACAATAGTTACAGGAAATATTTTTGGCGATATTTTATCTGATGAAGCCTCAATGATTTCAGGCTCTTTAGGCTTATTGCCAAGTGCAAGCATGTCTTATGATGGCAAGGTTGCACTTTATGAACCAATACATGGTTCCGCTCCTGATTTAAAAGGGTTGAATGTTGCAAATCCAATAGCAACAATACTTTCTGCTGCTATGATGTTAAAATATAGCTTTAAAAACAATGAAGCTTATGAGTTAATTTTTGATTCTGTGAAATCTGTATTAAAAGATGGCTTTAGAACAAAAGATATATACAAAGATGGTGATAAACTTGTAAGTACAAGTCAAATGGGCGAGTTGATTGTTAATAAAATGAGGGGGTAGTTATGTTAGATGTTATTTACAGCAGAAGAAGTATTAGAAAGTACCAACAAAAACCTGTAGAAGATGAAAAGTTGAATGAAATTTTGCGTGCTGCAATGTATGCACCATCTGCTATGAATAAGCAGCCATGGCGATTTATTGTGTGTAAGGAAAGAAATACGCTTGATGAAATTCAAAAAATTCACCCTTATTCATCTATGTTAAAGACTGCCCCATGTTGCATTATAGTTTGCGGAGATACCGACATAGAATATGCGCAAGGCTCGTATATTCAAGATTGTGCTGCATCTGTTGAGAATTTATTATTGGCTGCAAAATCTTTAGGGTTAGGTACTTGTTGGCTTGGAATTTATCCTGATAAAAACAGACAAGAGGATTTTAGAAAAACATTTAATATGCCTGAAAATACTAAGCCGTTTTGCGCAATTGCACTAGGGTATCCAAATGAAGAAATAGCAACTCCTAATAGGTTTGATAAAAGCAAAATCCATTTTGAAAAGTGGTAAATTTTCAAGTAAGCCAGCTGAGGCGTAGCCTCGAAATGCAATAAAAAAAGACTTCCTTTAAGAAGTCTTTTTATGGTGGGCGTTGACGCTTCAATTGTAGGCGAGATTTTCGAGCCGTACAAGTGAAGTGTGCGCAGATTTTCGTAAAATTCAAGCCGTTTTACGGCGTAGAATTTAGAAAAGCCAGCTGAGGCGTAGCCTCGAAATGCAATAAAAAAAGACTTCCTTTAAGAAGTCTTTTTATGGTGGGCGTTGAGAGGCTCGAACTCCCGACATCTTCCTTGTAAGGGAAGCGCTCTACCAACTGAGCTAAACGCCCTAATAATATTCAATTTTCAATCTTTTTTGTTAGCTCAGTTGGTATAAATTGTGCAAAAGCACATTGGCTTCGCCAAGTGAGCTAAACGCCCTAATAATATTCAATTTTCAATCTTTTTTGTTAGCTCAGTTGGTATGAATTGTGCAAAAGCACATTGGCTTCGCCAAGTGAGCTAAACGCCCTAATATATTCAGTTTTCAATTTGTTTTTGTTAGCTCAGTTGGTATAAATTGTGCAAAAGCACATTGGCTTCGCCAAGTGAGCTAAACGCCCTAATATATTCAGTTTTCAAGCAAGCTTACTGCTTGTATATCTATAATACTTGCTCAAAAACTTCTGTCAAGTTTTTTATTGTATATGTTCTAAATCGCTTTTTGCAAATTGCATTTCATATAGATATTTGTATTGCCCGTTAGGTATTTGCATTAGTTCATCATGTGAGCCCATTTCAACAAGTTGCCCTTCATTAATTACTGCAATTTTATCGGCATTTTTAATTGTTGAAAGTCTATGTGCTATAACAAAAACAGTTCTACCTTTTATTAAATTTTCAAGAGCTTTTTGCACAATTGCTTCAGATTTATTATCTAGTGCCGAGGTTGCTTCATCAAGTATTAAAATTGGTGCGTTTTTAATCATGGCACGAGCAATTGCAACCCTTTGCCTTTGTCCGCCAGATAGGCTGGCACCCCTTTCTCCTATGGTTGTGTCAATTCCATTTTCAAGCGTGTTGATGAAATCGTCAAGATGTGCAGCGTGTATAGCTTGTTGTAGTTCATCTTCTGTTGCATCTTTTTTACCCATTAGGATGTTTTGACGAATTGTGCCTGAAAATAAGAAATTATCTTGAAAAACTTCGCTAATATGGCTCCTGAGCGAGGTTAGTGTAAATTCTCTAATGTCTGTGTCGTCAATTTTTATGCTTCCATTTTTAACATCGTAAAATCTTGGTATTAGATTGACTATTGTAGACTTGCCACCTCCAGAATTACCAACAAGAGCTATTATTTCGCCTTTTTTGACTTCAAAGGAAACATTATTTAAAACAGGTTTGTTTTCTTCGTATTCAAAACAAACGTTTTCAAATGTAATATTGTTTTTTACTTCCTGTAATTCTTTTGCGTTTTCTTTATTTTTTATTTCGGGTTGCAAGTCAAAAAGTTCAAAAACCCTACTCATAGCAACAAAAATAGTTTGCATGTTGGTGAGTGTGCTGCCCAGTGTTTTTATTGGTTTGTAAAGCAATAGCAGCGAGGTTATAAAGCTTGCCAAAGACCCTGTTGACATTTCACCTGTTATTACTAGGTGGTTACCAACAACCATAACTACTGCGATACCTATGCTTGCAATAAAATACATAATAGGGGATAGCCAGCCTGTACGTTTTGTAAGCGACATTGAAAGCCCGAAAAGCTCTCTTACTTGTGCTTTGAACTTCAAGTAAATGTCTTCTTGCAGGCAGTAGCCGCTGATAATTTTATTACCATGGTATGTTTCATTGACATTTGTTGTCATGCCGCTACCCACAACCATCGAGGCATTTGAAACTCTTTTAACCCTCTTTCTTATAAGTGTCATTGGTAAGAATGCGCATACAAGAACAATTACTCCGACAAAAGCTAATTTCCAGGAGTTGTACAACAGTACTGCAATTAAACCAATTGAACCTGTAAAGGCGGTAATTAGTGTTTTAATGGAATCTACAATACTTCTTGAAGCAGTGTCTGGGTCTGATAAAAATCTTGAGATTACAAGTCCTGATGTGTTTTCATCGTAGAATTTTGAATCAAGGTAGACAAGTTTTTTAAATAAATCTTCTTTAACAGAATTTGAAATTTTTAAGCTAATCCAATCGGTCAGATATGAATTTAAATATTTTAGTACACCTTGAATAACTGCAAGTAAAATTACCACCCAAGGAATTAATGCTGCCAAAATATCTCTTGTTAATGTAAGGCCTTTGTATACAAAAGTGTTACCGTTTATTACGATATCAATATATGGTTTGAGTGCAAATGCCACAGCGCCGTCTAAAAGGCCAAGGGGTATTGCAAGAGCAACACCTATTATAATTCTAAACATTACAGGTTTTATATATGGCCATATGCGTCCAAGTAAGTATCCGTAATCAAAAGCTCTGTCAGTATTGGTATCTGATAATTTCATTGCGCTATCCTTACATCCTCTAGTTTATTTATTATTGCACAAACAAAATTAATTTCCAAAAAAAGCGAAAAACAGTCCACACAGTGTTTGTGCACCTATTGCATTTCCTTGTTTTTCAAAATCTTGTATGAAATTCAAAACTTTATTTTTTTCAACAAGCTTTTTCTCGATAATTACTCCGCCGTCGTTGTCTGTTGGTTTGTCATGCTCTATATCGCCATCTATGTAAGCTATTGCAATTGTTGATGTTTCAGAGGTTAGGCCTGCAGAACTTGAAATTTTTCTTGATACAATTTTTATTTCTTGCGCCTCATAACCGCTTTCTTCTTTTAATTCGCGTTTAATTGCTGCTAAAATATCTTCATTCTCATTAATGTCGCCAACAAGCCCTGCGGGCATTTCTAAACAATATTGCGCTTTGTTTTCGCAAAATATAGGCGGTCTTTTTGTAATTAAAAATAGTACGTATTCTTTGTCATCTTTTTTTACAACAGGTACAATTACAGCAATGTCTTTTGCATTTGGTCTGTGTGCATACACCCATTTTGCGCCGTTTTGTCTTGAATAAGCTTTTAATTGCAAGAATTTTGTTGAATATAAAATTTCGTTTTCCATATTTCACCCCATTAATATAATATTATAAATTATTCATATTTATGAGCCATTTTTGGCTCCATGTAAATAATATGTTTGACATTTCTTTAAAATCAATAACTCCACCATTTTTTATCGTTAAAAAAGTATCAACAATAATACGTTCTTCAGATAAAACAATTTCTAATAATTCACTTTGCTGTCTAATATAATGACCTGTTTGTTTAAAATAAATTGCTTGAACAACAAAAGATGCTGCTTTATATAACCCCTTTAAAATATCTTCACTTTTATCATACAACATATTATGTACACATCCATGATAAATATTGCATACACCTGTTTTAATTGCTCTATTTAATGCAGTATCATCAATCAATACCAATAAATCATCAAGGCTACCTTTTATCGGCTTAGTATCATAATAAAATTGGAAAAGATCGGCAACATCCCAATTCATCAGTTCACCTTTTCCAGAAAGAAAACCACATATTAATTCACGATATGATAAAGTATCCAGCATTCTATCATAAATTTGAAGATCAT
>CALUWD010000022.1 GCA_944324385.1 Candidatus Gastranaerophilales bacterium
CCGCTGACATCTAAACCAAAGTCATTTCTTGAATATTCCATGACAATTTTATCACCTTCATTACACCATTTTTTCTTTAATGCCGGTGTAATATAGTTTAATTTGGTTGTTTCTTCATTTTTTTCTTGTTCTTCAATGTCATCAATTGGCTTCATTTTTCTTTACTTTCACTAATTATATTGCCATTCTTTGCTAATAAAATCATATCATGAAAATACACAACTGCCTGTTGTGTAACAATCCTGATATAATTCAATTAAAACACATGACTATGTCAAAAACGGACAGAGAATTTACATAAAATATCTAAAATCGTAAGATTTATTATACAAAGCCTCTTTTTGCTTGGACATCCTAGAAAGTGTTTTTGCAAAGTCTAGTGTTACCGGCATATTTTTATATAGATTATCACCACTGTTCCAATTCATCTTGGTTAGCATTAATATCTCTTTAACTAATGTGTCTCCGGAAGCTTTTCCGTAAAATCTTTTTACTAAAACCGGAAGTGGAATTCCTCTCCCACCTTTATAGTATGTATTATATCTGCAATTCCCTATATCATCTCCGACAACACAACCATGTGTCCATAGCAAGAAACTGTCATTGGATAATTTTATAGTAGTTCCACGTTCAAGAGGGAAACTATTAGGAATAGCTTTTCCCTCTTTTATAAAATATTTTATCGCTCTGTAAGGAGAATAACCCTGAATTTGCAACAATTCAATGTCTTCAATTCCCTCTAATGCTTCAGTAAATCCTGCAATTTCTTGAGGTGTAAAAGGTGTTGTTTTATGTATTACAATTCGTCTTAGTTTTGCAACCGGATCGCATTTATAGTATTCTTCTCTTAATTTACTTATTGTTGTTCTTGCTTCATCTCGCTTCATATAAGGATTTTTGCCAATATATTGAGGATCATCTAATTTTTTCAATATTAATCTTATTCCGGTTCCTGTTGAATCAAATAATTGGCTACAACCTATACATATTCCTTTTGTGTTAGATTTTGCATAACTAATTCCAACAAAAGCAGTCTCATCATCTAAAACTACAGGATGCCACAAAACACCGGATGCTTTTGCATATAAACTTGTTGATAATGCCCACATTACTTTACATTTATCATAAGCCGTTAGAGAACGTTCCTCTATAAATTGAATTTTTATACCTTTATTGGTTCCGTATAGTTTTATAGCATCATGCAAATTAAAATCTGGGTCATACCCGCTATCTTCTCTGAATTTTGCAAATGATTTTGGTATATATATAACTAAAACATCAAAATCTGATAATTGAGTTTGAAAATAATCTATTTGAGATTTTATACTATCGACAAAAGATGCTGTGTTTGCTTTAGAAGTTGCAGCTTCATCGTACATTCTGCATAATTGCGTATTGTTTTTATCAGGTATATTTAAAGCTCTTTTATAGGTTTCATAAAATCCTTCATAATTCGGCAAAAACATTTCACCACTTTTTGCAGAATTTTTTGCATTAAGATTATTTAAATGTCCTATAATATTATCTATTTGTTGAATAGGAGATAAAATAGCAATTCTAATCGGCGACTTTTCGGTAGTTTCAAAAGAATAATCAATAGGTGCATACCTTTGCAAACCTTTTAATTGATTTATACTTGTACGATTTTTATCATTAACATCAAATAACATTTCGGGTTCGTCAAATTTAAAAGAAGATACCTGTGGATATTTTGAATCTGACAATAATTTGTATGAAAAACACACAAAGTTAAATTTTATAGAAAAGTCACTATTTGTGAATATAATTTCATTACTAGCTTTTGTCTTAAGAAATGCATTTAAATCTTTTAGGCTCTTACCATAATCAGCATTATATATGCTTGACATTATGCTGTTTATTTCAACTTGTTTGTATAATTTATTAACTTCACTGCCATTTTTATTAGTTAAATAAATAGTTGGTATTATAGATAGGTAAATTTTTTCATTTAAATACGACAATTGAACTTCAAAAGCAGAGTATTTTTTGTATGTGAAACGAGCTTTATTTTGATGGTCTGATATAGAATCTACAAAGTAGTATTTATTTCTTCCAAAAGATTTTATATTTGAATTTTGCAATAATGAGATTTTTATTAATTCATAAAGCAGTCCTAAATATACGAAATTCTCTTTATTTAATAATTCGGTTTCAGGAAATACTGTTGTAATTTCTGACTTTATATGCCCTTTAAATATTTCTTTTAGTTTATCACTACTAGAAAAAGAATATATTTTTCCATTAAATAATCCTGCGATTATATAGTTGTTTCCACCTATTATTGTTCGTAGTTCTTTCCAATTTTTTATATCTGTTTCAAATACATTGCAAGAAGGTAATTCTGTCGAGACAAAGGTGTTCATTTTTAATGAACTTTGTGCAATTTTATCTGAAGAAAAATTAATTTCTTTTTTTCTATTATCAAAATCTTTCCATCGTTCGTCAATTATAAGATTTTTATGTTCATAATTTTGGTATATCAAATTTAAAAATTCATCAAAACCATCAATATTAATCACACAGGACAGTTCATTGTTTTTGCAAGCCTTTTCCATAAAAGCATTTGCTCGTTCAGATAATATTGTATTTTGTGGCTTACACCAATATATTCCTTTGCTTAGAAAATCTTTATTATCTATATTATCCTCAAGAACTTTCATTACAGAGTCATCATTTCCTGCATAACCTATAACAATGAGTCCTTTATTCATTAAATTCTTGCAAAATAAATCTGATAATTGGCTTTCTAAATTCTGCAATTCCTGTTCTGTATTTTGTAGGGAATCATATCTATAATCACCATGCAATTTTATGACATTTTGAAAATTGTTATTGGCTATTTGAGAGATACTCTCTTTCTGTATTGAAGACACAACATTAAATGAATATTGAGGTGATAATGTTTTAATGCCTGCCTCAATTAACTCATCAAAGTTTGTTGTCCAGATGTTTTTGACTTGATTATTAATAAACAAATTAGCAAGACAAAGATGTCCTCTTATGGGCTCAACATTTGCAACGAGCTTTTGAATATATGCATTTCTTGCAGAAGTATTATCATAACATTTTTCAAAATAAAACGAATATTCTTCTTTTGAACCCCTTTTGGGGAATCCATCTAAAGAGTCAAAGTAATCCTGTAATTTAGTTCTATTTCGTTCAGATTGTAGATCTTTAAATAGTTCTCTGGAAACATTATTTTCAGAACAATAAATTTCTTTTTTAAATTGCCAAACTAGATTTTGTCCGCTCGGAATACCCGCTAATAAAGATGCACCAGAGCCAAGAAAAAAGTCTATATCACTACTAACTAAGAAATTGCGAATAAATGAAGTTGGATCTTTTGTATTAATCACCTAATCACCCCTTGTAAGGCAATTTTATCATGATAATACTAAATCTTCACTATTGTAAATTTTCTGGGAATTTGTGTTACTTTTTCTGCTTTCTCATGTTAATTAACAATGGTCCAGTTGTGCAAGGAATTAAGAAACCGTAAGCCAGAGTGAAAGTCGTTGAAAATACTGTTGCATTGAGTATTGACATTTTTAGGCTGAAACTATTGAAGGGCTATGTTTCAAATTTTTGCCAAAGGCTAATTTGACAGAAGTAAAAAGCACAAGCAAAAGTAAGACCAAAACAATGAGTTTGGCATTTGTACAACTATTGAAGCAGTCATATTTAAGTGCAATGATGTATTTTTATTAAATGAATATAAATCTTAAACAAAATTTAGTTCGGAAGAATGTACTCACAATCTGCTACTTTATACCCATCAACTATGTTGATTGAATTTATTTTTATTTGAGTACCTCTTGGTAAAATAAATTCTTCAATGCCACCATATATCCCCTTTGTTCCTTTTGGCACTTTTATTTTCATCAACAGGCCATTAGATGCTTTTGCATTGTTAATAAATTGGTCAAACTGGATATTACTTAAATTTGCGGATGTAGATACGTAACCTTTATGTGGCATAATGTACCCTGGAGTGATAGAATCAAGTCCGTTTATATTTCCAATGCATCTATAAACTACTGCATCACTTTCTAATGCTGGGGCTTTTCTAAAGGCGCTATCCATTAAATTTATTTTCTCAAGGTCGCAATCTTTAATATTGCCGCTTCTTAGACCAAAATTACATGTAAAATCGTCATAATAACTTTCAATAGCACGTTGCTCATCTTTTGATGTATAATCACTAAAATGATTGGTTTTAACTTTTTTATTTGGTTCTGCATTAAAAAGTCTTTCTTTGTACTTTATTCTTCTTGTTCTGATTTCACGTCTACATAGAGTGTCTTTTTTTTGTAGTTCATTATATCTTGAAATATCTTCTTTTTGTATGCTATTGGTATGAATATCGCGTCTTTTATTAATAGAGCCTATTTCTTCATTAATATTTTTAAGTAGCTGCGATAATTCTTCCTCACTTTTACCATTTAAGCTCTTTGAAAATTCATCAATTTTTTCTAATGCTTTATCTTGCGCTTCCTTTTGAGCCCCTCTTTGCACTTCTTTGGTGGCACGCTCTTGAGCTTCACAAGCTTGTTTTTTTGCTAATTCTTCAGCTTTTTTTGCTTGCTGTTCTGCCAATTCTTTAGCTTTTTTGACTTCTAATTTAATAGCTTCTTGCTTGGTGTTAATTTTTAAATCAAGTTCATTAATTTGTTTTTGCGATAAATTGCTTCTGTCAAACCCTTGAAGTTCATCTAAAGAAACATCTTTCTTTTTCATTAAAACCAGAAAGTCGTCTTGATGTTTGCGAGCTTGTCTTGATATTTCAGTAATATTTTTATTATTAACTAATAAATCACCATTAGATGCTTTAGAATATACTTTTTCAAAAATTTGAGTACCATCAGATGCTGTCTTGGTTGACTTTTGAATAATGCCATCTGTGTATTCAATAATAACCTTAGAGCCATCTTCCATAGTTTTTTGGAATTTACCTGTTAATTTATCATTTTCTTTTAATAATTTTCCAATTCCATCTTGAGTAATATCAGTAATTTGTTCTATTGCATTTTTAGGCTTAATAACACCCTTGTATATTCCAACACCTACTGCAATAACAGCTCCAGCTATTGCTAAACCCGCAAGAGCTTTTTTCATTTTGTTATTGCCATCTTTAATTTGCTCAGTGCTTTGTTTTGCTTCAATTGGGTTTGAAGTGGTATTTTGTTTATTTATGATATATTTTTGATTGACTTGACTTAAATTAACATTTTGCATTTTTATCCCCTTTATAAGTATATAAAAACAAAAAGAGCCAATAAATTGATTGTTTGCAAAGATTTATAACAATGTTGCTAAAATAATCATACTAACTGTACACAATAATCAAACCATATGCTTTTTTACACCAGCTCCCGCAACCATTTTAGACCCCCGACGGGGTCTTTTTTAATAGGGAGCTTCCTTATACAGGCTCACAGCAATTGCCAGCAATTTAACAATCAGTCTGGTATTTTTCAACAATATCTTCAAAGGCGCAAATTGCCCTTTTTGTTGAATTTGCATCAGATGGGCCCATATAGTATTCAATTTTTTGCGCTCTTTTTTCAATAAATTTATCAAAATTTTCGACTTTTTCAAGGTATTCAAGCATTTTTTCTTTTTGATTGATTAAATAACCAAATTCAAAAATATCATCGTAAAAGTACTCTTTTAAATTTTTTTGCACTGAAAGGTATAATATTGGAATATTTTTCTTAAGATAAGGTACTTCGCAGGTTGCGCCACTTTTGGCGTCAATTAGGGCAATGTCTGCAAGTGTTGCAGCATTTGAAAAGCTATAATTACCCTCAAGAACAATGTCTGAAATTTCATACAAAGCCTGCAAGTCTTGTTTTTTCTCTGGCCTTCTAAAGGTGCAGTGATGAGCTTTTGTAACTACAAAATATCTTTCCTTTAATTTTTTTAACTCGTCATAAAATGGAATAACCGAGCTGTCTTCATCCCATGTTGGAAAATAAACTAATATTTTCTTATCGGTATTTATGCCAAGTTCATTTATAATTTGTTCTTTTTGAGGCGGGTTCTTAAAGTAAGAATCATGTTTTGGTGAACCGATTTTATAAATATTATTTTCATCTATATAATCTTTAATTTTATTTTTTGTATATTCGCCATAGATAAATCTGGCGTCAAATCCTTCAGTAGCGCGCTTTGTACTGCAGAAATTTGTTTTATTTAGCCCTACTCCATATTGCAAGCTGATTTTAAAGTTTAAATATTTACTCAAATAATAAGCCCTTTGGGTTGTTATAGCAAATTTTGCATAAGGGTTTGATTTTTGGGTGTATTTTAAATTTAGTTCATCAAGAATTTTTTTTGAATTCTCAAAATCAAACCAATTTTTTGCCATATTTTTCTCAGGCGGTTCGCAAACAAATTTAGCGTCATAACCTTCATTTATTAGAGCATTGTAGATTGGCAAATACTGGTAAATTTCAAAAGAATCCATAAGGTAAAATTCTACATCAATTTTATCGTCCTTTGTTGCGCTTATAAAAATATTATTTTCTTCCCCATTGGTTTTATATGGGACAATTTGGATATTCTCAACCTTAAAGTATTTATTAACCCAAAAATTGAGCGTTTCTATGCTAAAGAGTCTAAGGTGATTGTTCGACTCGACATAATTTTTGTATGGCACTTGAATGTATGTTTTGCCGTTGGTTTTTAAGACTCTTTTTATTTCACTCAATGCTTTTTTTAAATCAAAAACATGCTCTAAAACTTCTTGAGCAATTACTATATCAAAAAAATCATCTTCAAAGGGAATTTCTTCAGCATAACCAAATTCAATATTTTTCAATCTTTTTCTGTTTTTAAGAACTCTTAGCGGTGATAAGTCAAGACCATAGACCTGATGACCCAATTCCTTTAATTTATCAAGCATTTGACAGTTTCCACAGCCTATATCAAGGATTTTTAAGCTTTGAGTGGAATTGCTCTTAATTATTTCATATATTTTTTGCATACCATAGCGGTTTTCAAAATACTCGTCATGCCATAAGTCCTGATGTTTATAGTCCTGTTGAGCAAGGTGTGAGATAAAATAACCCCAATCACTCTCTTGAGCTTTTTTTACAAGCAGTTTGTTTTTAGGTGAAATAAAAGTTTCTCTATATAAAGCTGTTTTATTTGTGTATTTACTTACTACTGTACGTATTTTTGCCTTTTTGTTGCGCTCAATAGCTTCTTTTAAATGTCTTGTGATACTGTATTTAAAAGACTTTGGTATCATAATTTTTCTCCAAACCAAGCAACATAAAGACCATTAGCACAATTTTTGCTGCCGTATGGAATATTTTCAATGACTTCAACTTTTAAGCCGCACTTTGTCATTATTTTTTTTAATTCTTCTACATCAAACCACTGCTCCCATGGTGGTGTCTCAAGCACGCCTTTTGCTTTTATGTCTTTGTCGATAATTAAAACCTTGCCGCCTTTTTTTGTAATTCTAACGAGTTCTTTAACTGCATTTTCAATATCAAGTGCATGTTCAAGTGCTTCTGATGTCATAGTAAAATCGCTAAAGTTATCATCAAATGGTATTTGAAGGAGTGAGCCGATTTTGCCCTCAACTTTATCAGGTAACTTAGAAATAATTTCTTGAGCAATGTCGATTCCATAAATTTCTAAGTCATTCCTTGATTGGACTATTTTTTTTAAAATTCTTCCCAGTCCGCAGCCAACATCTACAATTTTTTCCCCTGAGTGCAGGCAGTTTATTTTTTCTAATATTAACTTCAGCCTGCCATCGTTGTCGCTAATATAGTCTGAAAGCGGGTAAGTTCCTCCCATTTGTGGCACGTTTTTATCAACTGTTTTTGCGAAATGTGATGATATTTTTAAATTTAGGGCATCAAGAAAATATTTTACAGCCCAAGAAATTTCTTTAAATTGTGCATAATTTGCATTTTTTCCATAACTTCCAAGCCAGCCGCCGTTTTTTGTTTGCAAGCTGCAAGCATAATCAAAAGTTAAATCAGCCTTTGTTTTTTCACCTAATTTATACCATATAACTGCAAATTGAAATAAGCCGGTGGAGCAAGTCCAATTAACATTTTTGTAGGCTGGAATAAAACCGTTCTTCTTTTGTATTTTTGCAATTTTTTCCATTGCTGTTTTTGCAAGTTCGATTTCTCCTAAGTCCACAAGTGCTTCAACCATATAAGCGTAAAAGTGTGAAAGCGTGTGAAAATCAAGTATTTGCTCTAAGTTATTTTTTTTGTAATATTCAAGAACCTTGTGCGCAGCGGTTTTATATTCCGGACGGTTAAACAATTCTCCTGCATCCACAAGCGCACTTAAGCAATACAAATGAATGAGTTCAGTGCATATATTTTCTGGCCAAAAATCATCAGATGGGGTGGGCAATCTGCCATCGTCTTGAATTTGAGAGCTTATATAATCGCAAGCTTTTATGACAGCACCTTTTACTTCTGGCATAATCGGGTATATTGCAATTAAACCTTTTATAATTTGTCCTGTATCAAAAACATAAGGAGCTTTATCAAGATAATCATGCCATGCGCCGTTTTCATGTTGAATAGATAAAAGCCAATTTGCGTATTGTTTTGCTAAATCTCTAAAACCAAATTTTAAAAGCGAGGGTATGTAATAACCGCTGACTTCAGGGTAAGCAATGTTATTTAGTTTGCCCTCCATATCTACGGTAGGTCTTATTCCTTTATTTTCAACTGTGTTTGCAAGTATCCACCTGCGAGCATTTTTATATACTGAAAGCAAGTCTATTTTTTCATTAAATTTAAAATATTTTAAATACTTTTCTCGTTTTTTGTTTTGTTGAATTTTTGAAAAAATATTTTTAGCAAGTTTTGCCTTAAATCCGTATTTATTTGTCATAAATTTCCTCTAAATTTAATTTTTTAACAATAGGGCTTACTTTCTCGTCCCAAGATTCCATTTGTGCTTGTCTTAGCAGTTCATTTTTTATGTTTTCATCTTTTGATATTTTAATTGCCTCATCAAGTTTATTAATAAAATCGTCATGGTCTTGCGCAATTAAAACTCCTGTGTAGTTATAGCACTCTTTTAGGTCTTTTGTGCATACAACAGGTTTTTTAAGTGCCATGTACTCGAATAATTTAACAGGAGAGGTAGCTTTTGCAATTTCTCCTAACTTAAATGGAATAACTGCGCAGTCAAAACAAGCGCCGTATTTTGGCAAAATAGAATAGTCTTTTCTGCCTAAAATATAGACATTTGGTAAAAGCTCAAGTTTATCTACTTTTGAATTAAAATTTTTACCAATATAAACAAAGGAATAATCAGGACGCATCTTAGCTGCTTTGTTTAGCAGTTCAATATCAATCCAAGTCCCAAAGTATCCCCAATAGCCAACAATTGGTTTGTTTAAATCTACAATATTTTTTATATCTTGCGGTATTTTGTTGTAGTCTTTTTCTATTGCAAAATGTTGTGCTGTAACACCATTTTTTGCAAGGATTTTATTTACCTTTGGATGTGTGGTTTTAAGGTCGTTGAATAATTTATCAGATGAAGCAATGCACAGGTGTGGTTTTAATTTTGTTAAATTCTTCCACAAAAGTCTTGTGTTTTTTGTAGAAACTAAATCCTCGCTCATTTGATCCATATAGTCATATATTAGCTTATAACCACTTTTTACAAGTTTTTTAATTTTTTTGTAAGGGTAAGAATTAACTGAAGTTATATAATAATAAACTTGCGCGTTTTTAAATTTAACATCAGGAATCCACTTTGTAAGCCATATATTTTTTTGCCAGTTTAGAATGTTTGCATCTGCAAGACTTCTATATAAAACTAAATCAAAATATGGCGCTAAAAGTTCTGCAAAATGGTGCGAGCGTTGTTTAAACATTCCTATTGCATAGGCAGATGAGTTCATGATTAATATTTTTTTAGGGTTGTTTTTCTTGATGAAGTTTAAACACTCTTTTTTGGCGTTTCTTTTTGTAATTATAAACCTTAGTTTCCGTAGAAACTTTTCATATAAGCTAAATCTCACGCCTGTAAAATACAAAATTCTTCTCCACAAAAATAATATTTATTATATAATAAAAATAAATTTAGTGCTGTTTGTAACTTTAAAGGGTAGTTATTGTTATGGATTTAGAGAAATATTTACAAGAAATTAATGCGCAAAAGCAAATAGATAAAATTGCAAAAAAATATAAAGGTAAAAAGGTTTTAATCTATGGCGCAGGAACATTTTTTGATTTAATTTGTAAAAAATACGACATTTCAAAACTAAATATTGTTGCAATTTCTGATATGAAATTTGCAAATGATACTTCGTTAAATACTACTGATTTTAAAGCGATTAAGCCTGATGATATGAAGGATTTTGATTGTGATGTTATAATAGTTGCCCTTTTAAATGATTTATCTGTTGCAAAATCTATAGAGAAAAATATTTTAAGTGAGTCAAAAAATAAAAAAGTTCCCATAGTGCCTTTGTTGTCGCCAACTTTTAAATATTTAATAAAACTTTATTTTGAAAAAGTTTAAGATTTTAGGAGAGTTTTGTATGCTTCATCAAGATAGTTTCTTGCCGATGTGCTTGAAACATCAGGGGTGCGAGGTAGTATTTTAACTTCGCAATATTCTTTTAAAAAGTCAAATTTTCCTTCCCAATCGTCCCCCATAACAAAAATGTCTACTTTATGTTTTTTGACGTCATCAACTTTTTGTTCCCAAGTTTTTTCAGGAATTACTAAATCAACATATTTTACTGATTCAAGAATAATTTTTCTTTGTTCATATGTATAAAATGATTTTTTGCCTTTTATAGCGTTAAACTCGTCTGTTGACAAGCCTACAATTAAGTAGTCGCCAAGTTCTTTTGCTTTTTTTAAAATATTTATGTGCCCCACATGTAAAAGGTCAAATGTTCCATATGTAAGCACTTTTTTCATAGTTTTAATTCCTTTTCTATGTCATCAAGGATATTTTTTGCAGCATAGCAGCTATCCAGTTTCATTTCTTTTAGCAAAGAAAGTCTTTTTTCTTTTAAATAATCATTTTTATCTATTATAACAGTTTTTAAAAAATTCTCGAGTTCATCAATATTATGCGCTTGATAATAAGTTTCTACAATTTTTTTAGCTGATGGGTTGTATGGTATTGCGTTATTTGATACAAGGTGAATAACAGGTTGTTTTGTAAGGAGAAACTCTGTTAAAAATGAGCCGCAGTCTGTAATCATTGCATATGAATGCTTAAAAAAGTCCATATAGTCGCCCGTTTCATATACTGTTGCTGTTTTTTCCCATTCATTCCAATAGTTTTCAATTTCATCATCAGACATAATTCCTTGATTTTTCAATCTGTATTTTAATATTGGATGAGGTTTAAATACCCAATTAATTTCAGGATGAGCTTTTGCAAATTCTAAAATATATTTGCCATTCCATAGAAAAGTCGAGTAATTCTCCCAGGGGACATTTATAGACCAATGCGGGGCGTATATTACATATTTTTTTTGCGAGTTGTCTATTTCATCTCTATTTAAATAAAAATAATCAAGCTGCGGGTGTCCGACAATTTTCAAGTTCTTACCTTTGTTTAACATTTTTGAGGAGTAAAAGTCATATATTTCTTTGTTTAAAATGTAGTGATGATGTAAGTGCAGATGAAAATCAAGACCATACTCAATTTCATTGCCTGCATTTGCAATAAAATATGGAACATAATAAGTTAGTGCAAATTTTGATACTATAGCAGGTTCTTGAGTTTTCTCTACGCTCCAGGGCTGTTGATAAATAATTATATCGGGTTTAAATTTTTTAAAGGGAATGTGTCTTTTTTTGCTCCAGTCATAACCTTCAAGAACTCTGTAGCCTCTATCTTTAAAAAACTTCAGCGCTTCATTAAAATGCTCTTTTTGCATACTTGGGTAATCTGAGTCTTTTGCCTCAGGCAGTGTTACAATTACATAAGGTTCAAAATGCTTGCTATTGCAAAAAAGTTTATAAACAGTTTCACATTTCCATCTTGATGGCTGGTGCAGAGTGAAGCAAACTTTTAATTTTCTTTTTTTTGCTTTTTTTTGCAATTTTGAAATGACTTTTTTTGAATTTTTTTCAACAGTTTCAATAACTTTAATTTTGGATAAATGATGAAGTTCATCAAGAAAAATTGGGATTTTTCTTTTATTTTTAACTACCCTTTCCCAATTAATTCTGTGAATAAGACTAATTGAATTGAAGAAAAACTCAGGATTAAATTTTTTGTTGGGTTTTGCTAATGGTATTATTTTAAAATTAGTTTCATTAAACTCATTTATTTCAAAATCCATACAAACTTTTGTGTAACACTGCATCGCAAGTAAGATTACATCAATATTATGCATTTTTATTTTAGAAAATGGTACAATTTTATATCCTAAAAAGTCGCTTCCTTCTTGTTCTTCGCTGAATTTTAAATCGCTAATGCCCACTATATTTAGCTGCGATAAATCGTAATTTTTGCAAATGTACTGAAAAAAGCTGCCTGCACCATAAATTAATACTTTTTTGTTTTTTAATTTCTTAACTAAATTTTTATATTGAGATTTAAAATTTATCTCCTCTATATATTCAGAAAAATCACTACCCATTTAACTATCCTTAATAAAAACAATAATAAGTTCTATTGTTATTTAATGTCAAGCTCATTTTTCAGGTCATTTAGTATATTTAGCGCAGCATTATTGGAATTTAGGTGCAATTCTTTAATTATTTCTTCTCTTTTGTCTTGCATTGTATCTTCGTTTTTTAAAATAACCTTATCTAAAAGCTTGTATAATTCTTCTAAATTACTTGCTGAATAATAAGCGCTCACAACTTTTTTAGCTGATGGGTTGTAGGGACAGGCATTTTTTGAAACAAGTCTGATTAATGGTTTATTTGTTAGTAGATATTCAGTTAAAAATGAGCCGCAATCACTTATCATTGCCTTTGAATTTGCAAATAAGTCCATATAGTCGCCACCTTGGTAGAGCAATCCTATATTTTTCCACTCATTCCAATAGTTTTCAATTTCTTCAGCGTTCATTACGTTTTGTGTCAATAATCTGTGTTTTAAAATTGGATGAGGCTTAAAAACCCAGTTTATTTCAGGGTGGAGTTTAGCAAAATCCAATATTTCTTTCCCATTCCATTCAAATGTTGCATAGTTTTCCTGAGGGTAGTTTATAGACCAATGTGGTGCGTAAATTACATAGTTTTTAGGATTTTTAGGATTTTTATTTGTTAAATAGTAATCAAGCTGAGTGTGCCCTACAACTTTTAGGTTTACACCTCCATTTTTCATTTTAGAGGAATAAAAATCTTTTATAATATCATTTAAAACGTAGTAGCGATGTATGTATCTGTGAAAGCGCAAGTAGTATTCCATAGGACTTGAAACATTTGTTATGTAGTATGGAACGTAATATGTAAGGGCAAATTTTGATGATACAACTGGGCCCTGTTGTGTTTCTATGTACCAAGGCTGCTGGTAGAAAATTAAATCAGGTTTAAATTTTTTTATTTGTATAAATTTATTTTTTAATGTGTCGTATGCGAAATATGTTTTAAATCCTTTTTTGGCAAAAAAGTTGTAAACATCAAGAACCTCTTTTGAGTTCATTTGTTTACTGCTGTTTTTTGGCGCATTGGTTTTTGTAGTTAATATAAAAGGGTCGAAATGTTCACTTTTTTCAAGTAATTTAAAAAGACTTTCGCATTTCCATTTTGTTTCATCGCTGCATAAAAATGCAACTCTTAGTTTTCTTTTATTCTTTTCTTTTTTTAATTTTTTTAAAACTTTTTTGGAATTTTTTTCAATGTATTTGCAATTCTGAGTTGTTTTTAATTCTAAAAAATAATTTTGAACTTTATCTTTTGTGTTTTTTGTACAAAAAAATGCAATTATTTTGCCTATTGTTTCAAAAGGTATATACATAAAAGCCTCTCTAGCTTTTTAAAAGTTCTTTTGGTATAGCGTATATAACTGTTTCTAAAAGGTCATAGCTATAGTGTCCTAAATGAAATGTATAATTTTCCAGAGTATTTTTTAAGTATAGCGGTATTTCAATGAAATCCGCAATAGTGTGATATATTGATATTGCCAACTGTGGGCGGTCTTTTTCTATTGTTTTATAAGCACCCTTTAGAACTTCTTGCTCTGAGCCCTCTACATCCAGCTTGATAAAATCTATTTTTGGCAAGTTTAGTCTTATTTTTTCATCATCAATTGAAACTGCAGGTATGGTTTGTATATTTTCTGTAGGTTTTATGTAATTTGTCCATCTTGTACCAAATACCCTTGAGGCAGAATTGTAGGTTTGATTTTCGCAAAATTCAATATCGCAAGAATTTGACCAAAGGCATTTTGGGATGATTTCAATGCGATTATCGTTTTTGATAAAAGGGTCGTAATTTTCATTTTTAAATTTTTCATAAAGTGGCTCATAGGCATAAATTTTTTCAAGATTTTTAAACTCTCGTCTAAAAACAAAAGAGTTTATGCCATTGCAAAAACCGCCATCTATCATATTTTTTATTGCGTCTTTGTTTATAAATTCTAAATACTGTATGGAGTAGTTTCTTGAAAGATTGTATCTTGAAATATTATGTGCTTTTTTTGCGTATTTTTCACTACCTTGGTAATCACCACTGCAAATTGATTCCCATTGAATATTGTAGAGAGTTTTATCTTCTTTGTTTTTAAACACATCCAGTGCTAATTTTTGTTTTTCGAAATATTTTTCTACTTTAAAGAATATTTCGTCTTCTTTGCTTGGTATTTTGTATGAAATGTTGAAATAACTAAGGAATTCTTTTGTTTCAAATAATTTGTTGCGTGAGGCTATAATAACAAGACTGACTGAGCTTTTGATGTTTATAAAATCGCAAAGTGCGTATAGTTTTTCGTCTTTAATGCAGTTGTCATTTGTGTCATCTGATATGAATATTATTTTTATGTCAGGATAGTAGGCTTTTAAGTCGTTATAAATATTAAGTGCAAAATAATTTGTGCCATATATTGCAATTGTAGAGTTTTTGTTTATATTGGTTAGATATTTTTCAAACATATAAAAATAATAGCATATTTAGTTCTTTTTGTAAGGGAAGTTAATTTAAGTATTAAAAAACCACTCAAATGAGTGGCTTTTTGGTGGAGGTTAGGAGACTCGAACTCCTGACCCTCTGCGTGCAAAGCAGATGCTCTACCAACTGAGCTAAACCCCCATATTAGATTGTCAATCGCTCTCTTGGTAGAGCATCTTGCAGATGCCTATACAAGTTTCGTAAAGCCTCATGCTTTACGGGGACTGAGCTAAACCCCCATATTAAATTGTCAATCGCTCTCTTGGTAGAGCATCTTGCAGATGCCTATACAAGTTTCGTAAAGCCTCATGCTTTACGGGGACTGAGCTAAACCCCCATATTAAATTGTCAATTGCCTAAAAACTTTCGACAAAATTAATACTACCAAACACAAAAAAAATAATCAATAGATTTTTTAATTTTTTTTAAAAATAAGCAATTTTTTTTATTTAGCAAACTTATACTGGTTGTCTTATGAAAATAAATGCGCTGAATAGTTACCATATAACACCAAAGCAAGTGGCAAAAGCTCCTTTAAGCTTTTGCGCGCAAGGACATACTATAAAGACAGACGATCCTCTTTTTGATTATCTTAATTATCTTGCATCTAACAATGTAAATTTAATTAACAAAAAAACTGATGATTCAAGCTTAAAGCTTGAATTTGAAAAAGACGACATTCCGGATCTTTATGATTTAAAGGTAAGGAAAATAGATTTTTTAGAAGAAAATAACTGTCCTGATATTCCATCTAACATTAAACAAAAGCCTGAAAATTTTTTTATTAAAATATATGGTTATGGTAGAAATATGGACTGGGCGAGGTATATGGCAGAAAGCTGCAACTATGCTGCACTAATGATAAAAAATAATGCAAAATTTGAAGATGTTATGGATTTGATTTCAAAAGATGTTTCAAACTGTTCTTTTTTAAATATTCATAGTGATATTGATTTTGAAAAAGCTTTAAATGCTGGTGTTTTAAGAACAGATGATGGCATAAGTACTTGCCTTGCAACCCCTTTTGATACAAGTGGGGAAAAATATGGTGCTTATGGAAAAAGATATATAGAAAAAGCTATGAAAGCTTCAAAAAATACTGTTGCAAAAGAATTTAGCGTAAAAATACCCGAGCAATATCCGGATTTTGTTCCTACAAAAATATATTGCGACTTAGGAAAGAGCGGTGGTAAGCTTGTGCACAGGGTAAAAGGTGTTAAATCTTCCCTAAAGTATTCAAGGGAAATTTACAATGATATTACAGAAAATTATCTTGGCAAAAAGCTTACAAAAAAAGATTTAAAAGAAATAAACAAAAAAATTGCCACAATGCATTGGCTTTTGGCGCACTCTGTACCATATTTAAGAGGCTCTGACGCTATTATAAATGTTTTTGTAAAAAGTCTTTATTGTGCCTTAGGGATTGAATTGTCAGGCCCAAGAGAAGGTATAAGTTTTGATTTAGAGGCCTTTTGCACTGAGTTAAAAGACTATGTAAAAGAATATCCAAAATTATACGAAAGCGAACCTAAATACGCTTTATAGTTTATTTCAAGCTTGAAAAAAAATGCTAAAATGCATTTATGAGCGAATTTAAAAAACCACTTGTTAGTTTGATTGTTACTTGTCACAATCTCGGGCAATATTTGCCGCAGTGCATTAAAAGTATTGAAAATCAAACATATAAAAACTTTGAGATAATTATTGTTGACGATTTTTCTGATGAAAAAACTAAAAAAATTATAGATAAAAACTTTAAAAACAAAAGTAATGTTTTAAAATTTTTTAATTCCAATGAAATAAGAGTGATTGAAACTAAAAAAAACGAAGGCCAACTTGGCTCTTTTCTTTTGGGCTTAAAAATTGCCCGTGGTGAGTTTGTTTGTATGATAGATGCTGACGATGTCTTGCTAGAGGATTATTTAGCAACTCACTTGCAAGTTCATATGAGAACAAATGTTGCATTCACCAGCGCAAGCGCTTGTGAAATTGACGAAAACTCGACACTACATTCGCTTTGTTCACTTTCTTCTTCTATGTTTGAAAACAGGCAAATGAAATTAAAAAAAGAAAACGTGTCAGAAATTTTTGAAATTTCCAACGATGATTTTGAAGTAAAGATTTTAAATCAGAAAAAAATCCCATTTGGTACTTGGGCATGGTCGCCTTCAAGCTCTGCAATGATGAGAAAATCAGCTCTTGAATTTTTGCTCTTGTTTAAAGAAACTGAACACTATAAAACAGGTGCAGACAAGCTTGTTTTTTCTTTTTTACACTTAATAGGAGGCTCTGCGCTAATTTCTCAAACACTATATGCATACAGACGCCACAATAACAATCAAAGCGAATCAAACCCCCTAATTGGTAATTTCAGGTATTTAAAATCATCCCAAATAAAAAGAATTATCGAATGGAATAAACTAATAAGACTTGATGTATTAAGGTTTATCAGGTCTAATTACTCTTATTTTTGCGCTCGTTTAAATCCTATGAATACAAAAAGGCTTATTTTTAGTGTAATTTTTTCTTTTAATTTTTTAACAATAAAAAAAGCGCTTAAAGCGCTCATTTTTAAAATTTGTTAACTACCCTATTAAATCAACTTTTTTGCCATTTTGCGAGGGTACGCCTTTTTTAAATTTTAAACTTTCTTTCTCTAATATGTTTTTGTTGTCTTGAATGACTTTTGCATAAGCATTTCTGGCGTCAAGCGGGTCGCCAAAAGATTTTTTCATGCTTGTAAAATTTACTGGCTTTTGTGGTTTCATTTCAACAGGTGGAATCACTTTGCGCCTCCTTCACATATACAAAACCTAAACACAATTTTTTTTGCCATATTATCAATGCCTTCATTAAATATTTTAACATGTTTTTTACAATTTTTAAATATAAAATTGAATTTTTTCTGTAGTTCAATTATTATTTAGCTGATGAGTTTTATTTTACGTTTAACACCCTATTTCTTTTTAATTCCCGCTTTTGCGGTTCTTGTTGTGTTCTTTTTTATACCATTTTTTCAAACAATACACTTGAGCTTTTTTGATTATTCCAAAGATATTTATTCCCCGCAATTCTCCATGTTGGCAAATTATACTTATCTTATAAAAAGTCCTCAATTTTTAAAAACAATTATAAATACATTTTATTTTTTAATACTTTGCGTTCCTTTTTTAGTCGTTTTTCCGCTGTTTTTGGCAGTTGTTTTAAATTCAAAAATTCATTTCAAGACGCTTTATAAGCTGATAATTTACCTCCCTGTAGTTGTTTCTATAGTTGTTGTAGCTATTGCATTCAAGTGGCTTTATGCGCCAGAGGGTCTTTTAAATTATTTCTTAAATATTTTACATTTGCCCTCAATCGGCTGGCTTTCTGACCCAAGATTTGCAATGTTTTCAGTTGCCCTTGTTACTATTTTCAAGGGTGTTGGTTATTATATGATGATTTATTTATCAGCATTAATGGGTGTGCCAAAAGAATTGTATGAGGCAGCAGAGGTTGATGGGGCAAATGAGTGGCAAAAGCATATGGCTGTAACTGTGCCGCATATTATGCCTGTTATTGCGCTTGTATCAACTATAAGTTCAATATCTGCTCTTAAGGTTTTTGTTGAAATCTATGTTATGACGCGCGGTGGCCCATTAGATTCTACAAAAACAATAGTTTATTACATTTATGAAAAAGCTTTTGAAAATCTTAACTTAGGGCTTGCAAGTGCGGCATCGGTTATTTTACTTGTTGTGGTTATGGCTTTTTCGTTGATTAATATTTTTGTATTTGAAAGGAAAAAATACGGACTGTGATTAAAAATTTTTTCAAAGGTTTCTTTGCTCATATAATCTTGATAACAGTCTGTGTTATGTCGCTGTTGCCTTTCTTATGGTTGCTATCAACTGCTCTTAAGGGTGCAAGCGAAAATATTTTTCAATACCCCCCTGTATTTTTGCCAAAAGAGCCTACACTTGACAATTTTAGAGAAGTTTTAAGGCTGGTGCCTATTTTAAAATACGTTTTAAACAGCTTTATAGTGGCATTTTTTACTGTTATTTTAAACTTAATTTTATCAGCAATGGCGGCGTACCCCCTTGCCAGAATGGAGTTTTTCGGCAAAAAACTTGCCTTTTTTGCCATACTTGCAACCATTATGGTGCCTTTTCAAGCAATAATGTTGCCTGTTTATATAATAACTCTAAAGCTTAATTTAGTTGATTCTTTTGGTATTATCCCGGGCTATATAGGTATGATTGCGCCTTTTGCAGTTAACGCCTTTGGAATTTTTCTTTTAAGGCAAGCTTTTTTAACTATTCCAAAAGAACTTGAAGAAAGTGCAGTAGTTGACGGTTGTAATTCTTGGCAAATATTCTTTGAAATACTCCTGCCTATGATTAAACCATCCCTTGCAGTTCTTGCGATATTTACTTTTATAGGCAGCTGGGGCGAATTTCTCTGGCCGAGCATTGTTTTAACAAGAGAAACCCTCTTTACTTTGCCTGTCGGCATTAATAACCTGCAAGGCGCATTTAGTGCAAACTACAGACTAATTGCGGCAGGTTCTATGGTTTCAATTGTACCTATTATGATTTTCTTTATTTCATTGCAAAAATACTTTATTTCAGGTCAAAACGAAGGAGCTGTAAAAGGTTGATGGACAATGTTTTTTCCAGAAATGAAATGTATTGGGGCAAAGATTTTCAAGAATTTTTATCTCACTTAAATATTGCAATTTTTGGTCTTGGCGGCGTTGGCGGATATGCGCTTGAAATGTTGTGTCGAGCCGGCATTAAAAATTTTGCCCTTGTTGATTTTGATGTTGTTTCAAAAAGTAATATTAACAGGCAAATTATTGCCCTAAATTCAACAGTGGGGCTTAAAAAGACACAAGCTTTTGAAAAAAGGCTAAAGGATATTAATCCTGATGTTAGTTTAACAATTTTTGATGATTTTTACGACGGTGCTCAAAATGAGCAAATTTTTACCCAAAAATTTGACTTTGTTGTAGATGCAATTGATTCTTTGAGGGCAAAAATAACTCTTTTAAAATACTGCTACGACAGGAAAATAAATGTTATAACCTCTTTTGGTGCAGGCAACAGACTTGACGGCTCAAGGCTCAAAGTCAGTGATATTTCGCAAATTAATACAAAATGCGCTTTTACTAAAAATGTTTTAGCCTGCCTTAAAAAAGAGGGAATTGAGCATGGTTTAAATGCAGTTTGGAGTGATGAGAAACCAAAATCGCTAAAAAAAGTTAAAAATATTGAAAGAATAGTTAAAAAGGATGGCACGCAAATAGAGCTTACAAAATTCACACCTGCCTCTACCCCTGTAGTGCCTGCATTTAGCGGACTTTTGTGCGCAAATTATATTTTAAATTATCTTTATGGTAATTTTAAAAATTAATGCTTTCGGGTTAATTCTTACGGGCGATAAAACCGTATAAAAAATAGTGTATTATGTATATGTGAGTCGATAAAACTACCTGTCATCTATATTCGGGGTTGCGATAAAAGATTTTTGGACGGGTTCAAAATGTTTGTCGGCTCGCTTTTTTATAATATTTTTAACAGGCAATTTATTTCCCTATTTTGTTTTTGTATAAATATACAAATTATGGGGAAGAAGATTGGACAGTGTTAATTTATCACAGGCAAGCAATAAATATTTAATTACTAATGAAACTAAAGATGAACCCATCCAGTTACAAGTTCAGAATAGTTCTGTTCAAGTAAAAAACGGAGATAAAAAACTTCTTGCAACTCTGGTTGGACTTGGTGCAATTGCTGCGGCTGGAATTGGTATAGCCATTGCAATTAAAAAAGGCAAAAACCCTATTAAGAGTTTAGCTGATATTAATTTTAACAAGGGTATTGCTAAATTAAACAACGGCAAAAACTATACAGGTGTTATTCAAGATACCCTAAAAAATGGTGATAAAATTACTCTGGAATATGCTGATGGCATTCTTAAAAAATCTGCAAGAACAGGTTCAATAAGTTTTGAAAAAGTTTATGAAACCCTTGAAGATGGTTCAAGAATTGTAACCAAAACTCAAGGAAATAATGTTGTTAAAACCAATATTACAGATATTCAAAATAGTGTTAAAAAAGCTCAGAAAGATTTAAATAAACTATTTGATAAAAAAGATGAATTAGATATATCCGATTTTAAGAAGCAGGCTGATGCAATAGTGTATAAGTCTAGAAAACAACAAAGCGAAATCGATGGTATTTTAGCTCAAAAGCAAAAAATTATTGATACAAAAAAAGCCCAAGAGGAAGCTGTAAAAGATACTAAGGAACTTGCTCAAGAAGCAGCTGAAAGCTTATCACAGATATCAATTAATCAGAGTGCGCTAACGGATTTATATACAGATAAATTAAAATCTAACAATTTGCAAGAGCTTGTGGATGTTCGTAATAAACTATCTGGGCAAATTGTTTATTCTTCCTATGGTGATGCAACTCTTTCATTGGAGGAGCAAAGAAATAACGCTGCAATAAGAGAAATAATTCTCCAATTTGATGAAAAAATAGAAACGATTAAAAGACAAGAGAAATATAATAGTATTGCAGAAAAAATACAACTAATATCGGATTCAAGTATTAAAGATACTGCTACAAGTGTTTCTGTTCCTGTTAAAATTAAAAAAGGAGTTTCAGAAAATGGTGGCAGTTATTTAATATCTATTGGCGATGATACAAATATATATGGGCTTGCCGATGTGTGTTGTCCTAAGGATTCGGCATTTTTGCCAGGAATACCTAATGGCTATAATGAATCAGCTTTAGAACTTCATTATTTAGCTGGTTCCAACAAGACAAACGGGGCTGGAAAAGAATTGATTAAACAAATAGTTAGAGATTCTCAAGATTTGGGTTATGATGGCAGAGTTAAAGTGAATGCAAGCGGTGGAAGTCTTCCGTATAAATTTAGAACAATTGCAGGTCAAGATAAAATGAAAACAAGTCCTGTCCCTTTCTATTATAAGTGTGGATTTAGATTTGAGAATCAAGAAATGAATAAACAAGTTGAAGAAGGTATTGCAAATTTAAGTAAAGGATTAAGCTATACCGGTCCTTTAGCTGGAAATATGTTTTTACCGGATTACGAAATTCAAAAGCTGCTAAATTCATAAGATTGTTTTTTAAAAAATCTTAATTAGATTTTGCAGAATGACAAATCCTAATTTTGCAACAGAGCTTTTTTTTGATATAATCAGAAAAAAGGCTGGTGAACATGCACAGATTTGTCGGAATTATTGGGATAATTGTTATTTTAGGTATTTGCTACCTAATGTCCAACAATAAAAAAGCAATCAGCCTAAAAACTGTTTTAGCAGGGCTTGCCCTTCAGTTTTTCTTGGCTGTTTTTATTTTAACAGTTCCATTGGGGCAAAAGATAATAAGCGGGATTGCAAAATGCATTGAAAAAATTCTTTTCTTTGCAAACTCTGGTGGTGATTTTGTATTTGGCTTTTTAAATGATTCACCTGAAAAGATTGACGCTATTTTCTATGAGGGTGCAAATTTCCTATTTGCTACAAAACTAATCATAACAATTATATTTATACTTGCAATAGTAAATATTCTCTACCACTTTGGCATAATGCAGCGTGTGGTGCAGTTCTTTGCAAAAATTATGTACAAAATAATGAATGTATCAGGTGCTGAGGCACTCTCTAACATAGCAAGCGCCTTTGTGGGGCAGGTTGAAGCGCAAATTTTAATTCGCCCATACTTGGCAACTGTTACAAAGTCAGAGCTTTTAGCCTCTATGACAGGCTCTATGGCGTGCATCGCAGGTGGCGTTATGGCAATTTATATTGCAATGGGAGTAGACGCTAAGTTTTTACTTGCAGCAAGCATTATGGCTGCTCCAGGTGCACTTGTGATTTCAAAAATTGTTTATCCTGAGACCGAGGAGTCTAAAACAAAAGACACCGTAAAGGTTGATATTAAAAGCCCTTATGTAAATTTAATCGATGCCATAGCTCATGGCGCGTCTGATGGTATGAGAGTGTCTCTTAATGTTATTGCTATGTTAATTGCACTTTTAGCATTAATTGCTATGATTGACTGGCTGCTTGGTTGTTTTGGCTTATTTTTGCATAATGTTTTGCATATAACTTTGCCATTTATTGATTTAGCTGATTTGAATTTAAAATCAATATTGGGCTTAATTTTTTCATTTTTTGCTTTTATTATGGGCGTTCCTTTTTCAGATGCCTCTGCTGTCGGTGCGCTTATGGGTGAAAAACTCGTGTTGAATGAATTTATTGCTTATACTGATTTGATAGGTATTCAAAATGCTCTAACACACAAGTCAATTGTAATTGCAAGCTTCGCGCTTTGCGGGTTTGCAAACTTTGGTTCAATTGCAATACAAATAGGCGGCATTGGCGAGCTTGCACCATCAAGGAGAAAAGATTTGGCACAACTTGGTATTAAAGCCCTAATTTGCGGAACTTTTGCCTCATATATTTCAGCTTGCATGGCAGGAATTTTATTGGGATGAAAATTGTTGATACCATAATAAAATTTAAAAGCGATGTAATGCCGCCAAAAAATAGCTATATTGAGGCAAAAATACGCCAAAATGGCATTGACCCAATTAGATGGGCAATTATCGAAATTAATGAAAACGAGCTAACGTTAAGTGTCGCAGGAATTAAAATCTAAAAGTTTTTGTTTTTAGCATTAATCCTTACAATTGCTTTTGATAGCGCAAATTGCGCTCTTAAAAGGTCGTCTTTTTCGTTTTTAGCTTCAAGTCTTGCCTGCGCTCTATCTTTTGCAGCATTTGCACGTGCTAAGTCGATATCATCACCGCATTCAGCGATGTCTGTTAAAATAGTTGCTTCATTTTCACTGAATTGCAAAACACCACCCATTGTGGTTATGCAAATTGGCTCTTTGTCTTTTATAACCCTTGTAACACCAATGTCTAAGGCGCATACGACAGGCACGTGATTAGGTAAAATACCTAAAGCACCGTCAGTTGTTTTTACGTAAAGCTCGTCCACGTTTTCTTCAAAGACAACTTTTTCGTGTGTTATGATTTTAATTTTTATTTTATTTGAATTTTCATTCATAAATTTTTACCTTAAACAGTTGCTGCTTGCATTTGTTTAGCTTTTTCAACGGCATCTTCTATTGTTCCTACCATATAAAATGCTTGTTCGGGCAGATCGTCGTGTTTACCGTCTATAATTTCCTTAAAGCCCTTTATAGAATCTTCAAGTTTTACATATTTTCCTTTTGTTCCTGAGAATTGTTCTGCAACAAAGAAAGGTTGTGATAGGAATTTTTGAATTTTTCTTGCGCGGTTAACTGTAAGTTTATCTTCTTCAGATAGCTCATCCATACCTAAAATCGCAATAATATCTTGTAAATCTTTATATTTTTGAAGAATTTCAAGAACTTTTTTTGCTACTTCGTAGTGTTCTTCACCGATAATATTGGGGTCAAGCGCTCTTGAACTTGATTCAAGCGGGTCTGCTGCAGGATAAATTCCAAGTGATGCTATCTGACGAGATAATACGGTTGATGCGTCAAGGTGAGTAAATGTTGTAGCAGGTGCAGGGTCTGTTAAGTCGTCCGCTGGTACATAAATTGCTTGAACAGAAGTAATTGAACCTTCTTTTGTTGATGTAATACGTTCTTGCAACTCACCTACTTCTTGAGCAAGTGTCGGTTGATAACCAACGGCAGATGGCATACGTCCTAGTAGTGCTGAAACTTCAGAACCTGCTTGTACAAAACGGAAAATGTTGTCAATAAATAACAATACGTCTTGTTTAGATACATCCCTAAAGTATTCAGCAGATGTAAGAGCTGAAAGCCCTACTCTCATACGCGCTCCCGGGGGTTCATTCATCTGACCGTAAATAAGTGCAACTTTATCCAATACGCCAGATTCTTTAAATTCGTTGTATAAGTCATTGCCTTCACGTGTTCTTTCGCCAACGCCGCCAAAAACAGATACACCATCATGCGCCATTGCGATGTTGTGAATTAATTCTTGAATAAGAACTGTTTTACCAACACCTGCACCGCCGAATAGTCCTATTTTACCACCTTTTTGGTATGGCATTAAAAGGTCAATAACTTTAATACCTGTTTCTAATATTTCTATATTTGTATTTTGTTCTGTTAATTTAGGTGATTCCCTGTGAATTGGCAAGTAGTCTGATGCTTCAATTGGTCCCTTGTTGTCTACAGGCTCGCCTAAAACGTTTGTAATCCTTCCTAAAACGGCTTTACCAACTGGAACTTTAATAGGGTTTTTTGTGTTTACAACTTTCATTCCGCGTCTTAAACCGTCAGTTGATGACATCGCAACCGAGCGGATTGTATTTTCACCCAACAGTTGTTGAACTTCAACTGTTGTTTTTTGTCCGTTATCCGAATATATGTCCAGTGCATCGTATATTTCGGGCAAATTTCCATGTGGAAATTCTACGTCAATTACTGGGCCTATTATCTGTACTATTAAACCTTCGTTTTCATTTAATGCCATATCTGTCATACAATTACCTCAAATTAAAATTAGATAAGATAATTATATGAAAATATTTTGCATTTTTGTTAAAAATTAATCCAAATTCAACCGTTTGAATTAGTCAAGGTAGAAAACCGTAACAACTTTGTGTGAATCTTCCGCAAAATCAACTGCTTTATGCAGAGTATTTGATGTGTGAGAAAGAAAACAAATAAGTTGTTGGCATTCGCTTATAATTTCTCTGTTGCAAATTCTTGACGCGTCAGCAAGAGTCATCATTGCTCTGTCAGGGTGTTCAATAATATTTGGAACACCAATAAGCTGGTCTTGAACGTCTGATGGCTGTTGACCGATTGTTTGGGGAAGAATAACTTTTAACTTATCAGGATTTGCTTTCATAGCGCCACGAATAGCAGCTGCGTTTGTACCTGATGAACCACCCGAGGTAATTATTGTATTACCTTGCATAACAAGGCTTGTTGTGAGCGTTTCAATAATTTGCTGGTGCGTAATTGTAAGGTTACGACTACCTATTATTGCAATTCTTTTTGCGCTTTGTCTTATTGTTGCAAGTTCTTGCGCAAGTGTATCAACTTTGTGAATGTCATCGTCTGAAACTGTGTCCATATCATCTAATGGAACCATAATTGATGATTGTTGTTGATTTTCTTTTTCGTTTTCGCTCATTTAATTTCCCTGTTATCTATTTTTATATTATAATGCTAATAATACCATGACTTTCCCTATTTTGGGAAGACCTTAACATTTTTAGAGGAAGTTTTTTACAAATGATTGCAGAAAAATCATACTTAGAGGGGCTTAACAAAGAGCAATATCAGGCAGTAACGGAAAAATTAGGACCAATTTTGGTGCTTGCGGGTGCTGGCAGCGGTAAAACCAAAGTTTTAACCGCTCGTATTGCAAATTTAGTGGATTCAGGCGTTAATCCTTTTGATATTTTAGCTGTAACTTTTACAAATAAAGCTGCAAAAGAAATGCAGCAAAGGCTTTCAAATTATTTGGGCGAAGATGTTGTAAAACGTATGTGGGTAGGGACTTTTCACAACATCTGCGGAAGAATTTTAAGACGTGATTTAGAAAACTATAAAACAAAAGATGGCAGAAGCTGGAATAATAACTATGTAATTTACGATGACACAGACACTAAAACAGTTATTAAAAATGCCCTTAAAAAGCTAAATTTGGATGAAAAAAGTTTTGAACCTAAGATGATTAAGTCTGTAATTTCAAATGCTAAAAACAAAATGCAGGACGCTTACGAGTTTTCCACCCATGCAAGAGATTACCAGTCTGATAAAATCGCACAAGTTTATTATGAATACGAAAAGCAGCTTGCACTGAATAATGCGCTTGACTTTGATGATATGCTAATGTTAAGTGTTAACCTTTTAAAAAACTCCGAGGAAGTTAGGCAAAAGTATGCAAATCGCTTTTTGCACATTCTTGTTGATGAGTTTCAGGATACAAACAAGGCGCAGTATGATTTAATAAATATGCTCTACCCTGCTGATGGGTCAAAAGATAATGTCGGAAGTCTTTGTGCAGTGGGTGATGTGGATCAGTCAATTTATTCCTGGCGTGGTGCAGATTTTAAAATTATCTTAAATTTTCAAAAAGATTATAAAAATACAAAATTAATTAAATTGGAGCAAAATTATCGCTCAACAGCAAATATTCTTGATGCTGCAAATGCAGTTATTATAAATAATAACGAGAGAATGGAGAAAAATTTATACTCTCAAAAAGGCTCAGGCTCAAAGATTAAAACTTTTGAAGCAAGTGATGATTATGAAGAATCAAGCTACATTGCAGGTAAAATAAGAAATCTGGGCGTTAGTCTTGATGATATAGCTGTTTTGTACCGTACAAATGCTCAATCACGTGGAATTGAGGAAGCTTTAATGTCAAATTCAATCCCTTACAAGATTGTAGGGGGTTTGAAGTTCTATGATCGCAAGGAAATTAAGGATATTATTGCTTATTTAAAACTCATTTATAATCACAACGATTCTGCAAGTTTAAGAAGAATAATAAACACTCCAAAGCGTTCTATTGGGGAAACTACAGTAAATAAGCTTGCAGCTCTTGCTGATGAGCTTGACTGTTCTATTTTTGATGTGCTTAATGATATCGAAAACAATGAAGATTTTAATGCTGCTACAAAAACCCGACTCGCGGCTTTTAGAGATTTAATAAAAGAATTTTCACTTAACCAAAATACCGTTGAACTTTCAGAGTTTGTGCCGATTGTGCTTGAGCGCTCAGGGTATATGAAAGAGTTAGCTGATGAAAATTCAATAGAATCGCAATCAAGAATTGAAAACTTACAAGAGTTTGTAAATGTTGTAAGGGAATTTGAAGCGGACGAGTTTATAGGTGATGAGGAGGATGATTTAGGGCTTTTGGGAAATTTCTTATCTCAAGTTGCTCTTGTATCAGATATTGACCAGTTAAATGAAAATGATAAATCTGTTACCCTTATGACTTTGCACGCTGCAAAAGGGCTTGAGTTCCCTGTTGTTTTTCTTGCAGGACTTGAGGAAGGTATGTTCCCACACTCAAGAAGTATTGCCTTTGGTGCGCCATCAGGTGAGCTGGAAGAAGAAAGACGCCTTATGTATGTTGGAATTACGCGTGCAAAGGATGATTTATACCTGAGCTGGGCGCAAAGACGACGCATTTGGGGGGATATAAAATATTTTCCAAAAAGCAGATTTATAAATGAAATACCAGCTAATTTGCTTGAAGATGATAATTCTATGCCAAAACGTGCTTATAGAGAGGATGATGGTGACTATAGGCGCTCAACATTTAAAAGCGCAACAAGTAAAATTAAAGAGAAAAAAGAGTTTAAAAGCTCGCCTTCAAGCTCTTTTAACTCCTCAAGTTCAGGTGGTTTGTCTAATAATCTAGCCTCAAGCTTGAAAAATATTAAAAAAACAACTTCGCAAAGTGTGGAGCGCACCCCTAATAAGTCTTTTGTTGTCAAACAAAAGGCTGTTGAGCAAAAAGAAGAAAATAAAGAAAATATTTCTGATATTATTGCGCGCTGCAAAGCTATGGCGAAAAGTCCCCAAAATAGCACTCAAAAGCCTACTTTTAATACTTTTAAAGTTGGGACAAGAGTTTTCCACCCTCATTTTGGAATAGGAAATATTTTAGAGGTTGAAGGTGAAGGGCTAAGCGCAACGTATAAGGTGGATTTTGCAAAAAATGGCGTAAAATCTGTTGATGGGTCAATTGGAAATTTAAAAGCGTTTTAATCTTCGCCTATTTCTTTTCTGATACCGTATTTAATCTCTAAAACGTCTGTGCCAAGAGCTTCTAGGACTTTCATTGCAAGACATTCTTTTTGTCTTGTTATGGCGTATAAGAGATTTTCTGAAGAAATTTTTGTTTTGTTGTGCGATTTTGCAATTTCATAAGCACATTCAAGGGCTTTTTTTGCTCTCGGAGTGTATTCATATGGGGAATTATTGTGTTCACTTCCGCAGCCGACAAGCTTTTCTACTTCGTACCTAGCGTCTTTTAGGGTAATTCCCAATTTTTGCAAAGCGCTTGCACCATTGCCGCTGCCTAGTGCTAAAATGCCCAACAATAACATCTCTGTGCCAATATTTGAGCAGTTAAGATTTTGCGCTTCTTCTTTTGCAAGTCTTAAAATGGAGAGCATTTCAGGAGTTTTGCCTGTAACATCTTTTGTCAGTTTTTCTTCAAAAGTGTCAGTATCGTTTATCAAATCTTTTAAAATGTGATAAGCAATGCCTGTTTTTGTTTTTATCATACCTAAAATTATATGCTCAGGTTTAATTTCAACACTACCCAGCTCGCGCGCTGTGTCAATTGCCAAAAGCATTGCCTTAAAAGCATTTGGAGTAAATATTATTTGCTTTTCGGAGTGTTCAAATTCTGCGCTGCGAGAAGAAAAGCCTTCAAGCTTTTGTATGAAAATTTCTTTGTCTATTCCGTTATTGTTCAAAAATTTTGTTACTTCGTAGTCGCAATTTTCAAGAATAGATTGCAAAATCTGCTCTGTGCCTAAAATTTCATATCCGCAAGTGGATAATTTTGAGGCAGCATTGTTCAAAATTTCTTCTACATTTTTTTCTCTAAAGAAATTATTTACGTTGGCAAGAGTTGGAATAGAGCTTTCTGACATATTTTCAGGGTGTTCAAAGCTCTCATTTAAATTTTTATCCAAAAGCCTAGTTAAGTTTGCAATTATTTTTTCTTCGTTTAAATCAAACTTTTTAATAATTTTATATGCACCTGAATTTGTGGATGAAAAAAGTGCTAAAGCAATATGTTGGGGCATTATAAAACGACTTTTATATTTTTTTGCTAAGGATAAAGTTTCATCTAAAATATTTTTTGCACTTTTGCTGAATGTAACCTCATGATGCCCTGAGGGGTTGATTTTTGCACCTATTGAAAAGTTTATTTCGCTTATTAATTTTGAGCGGTCTATTTTTTCAAATTCTAAAATTTTTGCCTGCACCCCTTTTGTTTGTATATAAAGGGCCAAAAGCAAATGCTCAGAACAAATTTGGTAATGCCCAAGGCGGCAAGCCTCCTCTTGAGCTTGAGTTACAATTTCAATTGCTTTTTGAGTAAACTTTTCAAACATTCTTTAATTTTAACCTAAATTTTAGCACTTGTATAGATGTTTATAAAATAATGGTGACAGGCCCGTTATTTATTAATCCAACCTGCATGTGCGCACCAAACACTCCTGTTTTTATATTAATTCCCGATTTTTTTAAAATTTCTACAAATTTTTCATAATATTCTTTTGCGACCTTTGGCTCTTTTGCATTATCAAAAGACGGGCGAGTACCTTTTTTGCAATCGGCACACAGTGTAAACTGTGATACTACAAGTATTTCGCCTTCTATATCTAAGATGGATTTATTCATTTTGCCCTGCTCGTCTTCAAAAATCCTCAGTTTTAAAAGTTTTTGAGCAAAATATTCAAGCATATCTTCGCTATCGTCTTTTTCAACTCCAAAAAGGACTAAAAGCCCCTTGTTTATTGAAGAATATAATTTATTTTCAATTGTAACACTTGCGCTGTCTACCCTTTGAATTACCAGTTTCATTTTTTCTCCTTATATTTAAAACCCTAAAACCGACTTAATTTTTTGTCAAGTTTTAGGGTTTTAAAATATATTTTTTAACTTGGCTTTTTACTCGCTAACTTTTTGCCAGCCTTTGTCGGTTAATTCAAATATTTTTGCAGTTTTACATGAACCGTCAGCAATTTGTTCAATGCCTTCTTGATACAACATTGGTCCACTTTCAGAAAAAA
>CALUWD010000023.1 GCA_944324385.1 Candidatus Gastranaerophilales bacterium
TATATATAAACATACCCATTCTGACCTTTTGCACCCGTTCCTGGGGTTGGGTAGTTTACACTATCAAAGCTCCAGCCGCCACCGCCACCGCCGGCACCGGCTGAGCCATAATTTATCGCTTTAAATACCCCTGCAGGATATTCAAACTGAGCAACATTTGCCCCATTTACGTTGTTATTCACACATATACTTGAGTTATTAAACAACCCTCCGCATGAGCCCTTTATACCTATTCCGCTTTCTCCGCCCTGACCTCCGGCGCTTGCGCTAAATGTGCCAATAACTAAACTTCCATCACTTCCTTTTTTACCTTTTTTAGCTTCATTGTTTTTAATATTAGAGCTCCAGCTTCCGCCTTCTCCGCCAACACCTTGAACTACACTTGAGCTTTCGCTTTGTGCAACTCCAAGACCTCCGCCAAGGCCTCCTTGAACAATGTATGTTCCGCTATCAGCACTAATAGAGGACTCGCCGCCATTTTCTCCTGCAGCGCTTATACTTCCTCCATTACCACCGCCACCTACTTTTACAACATATTCTTTTAATCCTGTAACGGCAATTTCGCTTATCTGCGCCATTGAACCACCGCCACCGCCACCACCGGCAGCAGCCTGATAATTTACATCATACTTTAGCTCAACAACGCCATTTGCGCCATTTCCGCCTTTACCTTTAACTTCCGTTCCGCTTGAGTTGAAACCTACTGTTCCGCCACCGCCACCTGAACCCCAAGTTGAACCCTTAGAGCCATTTACAGAACCAGCTGAACCCCCTGTACCACCACCAGAGTAACTATCTGAACTATACATTGAACCACCGCCAGCACCACCATTAGCAGCGTTTGTTTCACTTGCACCACTTACACTTTGACCACTTGAACCACTAGCCCCTGCGCCAGAGCAGTTTGTGGCAGTCCATGCGCCATTTTGATAAATCTGACAAGTATTTGCAGCTTTTTGAGCTCCGCCAGCACCACCTGCGCTTGAGCTTGCACCCTTGCCACCATTACCACCAGCAGCTTTTAAACCCCATTTTAAAGTACCGTCTTTATCATAAATTGCAATGTAGGAGTCTGAGCCGTTATTGCCGTTGCTTGCACTTGAGCCAGATGAGCTTGCAGCAGCACCACCAGTACCACCAGCTGCAGCAAATATCACAATCTTTCCACCAATGTTTGAATCAAGAATATCCTGTGGAATAGTGTAATTCTTAAAATACGGTGCACTACTGCCTCCACCACCTGAGATTGAAACGCTTGAGGGGCCTGCGGCTTCGAGGACACAGCGAACCGAATCGGCGGGCCGAGGATTGCCGTAATACTGGATGAACGTACCGCTATCCAGGTAGTATACGTAGTAAAGGCTACCACTGGTAGTAGAAGACCAGACGTAGTACGGGTAACAGTAACCATTGCTAGCCCCGTAGCAAACACCGTAGCTGTCGCATCGCGCTGCGCCGTAACCGCTGCCGTAGTCACAGAGCCTCAAGCCGTTATCACCTTGATTTTTGTTAATAGTGTTAATATTTGATGCCCATTTAGACATCTCAGCTTTAGTTGGAAGTCGCCAATCACCAGCTTTAGTTCCATTGTATGCTAGAGCCTTGCATGATGCATCAGCAGCATACCATGTGCATACTGTTCTGTTGCAACCGCTGTAGCTTGTTCCAGAGCTATCGCATGGGCTTGCAGTTTTTCCTTGCCAACAGCATGCGTTAGCATTGCAAGTCCTGTTAGTTTGAACAGTTTTAACAGATGTTGCAATACCTCCATTGGGCGCATCAGGAATGTCACCAATATTCCATTTTGTAACACATACTGCTTTTCCACCATTTTGAGCTGCTGTTAAAAATTTAGCATCATATTTATCGCAATCTGCTTGACTTGTCGGTGCACCACCTGCGCTTCCCTGCTTCCAGCTCCCCCCGCCTCCGCCACCGCCGGAGCCAGAGAGATAACTTACAACAACATTTTTTATTCCATTTGTTATTTCAATTTCTTTTGTAGTGTTTGCAGTTGAGGAACTGTTTGAAGCTGAGTTTGTTGTAGGCAAAAGTGTAGCATTTGTGGCACCTGCTCCTCCGCCACCGCCTGAAACCATAACAACACTAACTGATTTTGCACTTGATGGTGCGCTAAATTCACAATCATATGCACGAGAGCCATCTGGGGCAGGTGTGCACTTTGAATCTGTTGCTGCCTCATCGTAAGTGTATAGTTTAAATTCACTGAGCGTGCTATTGCTAATTTTAATATTATCTGCAACCCTTTTTGTAACAACAGGCGCAAGCGCCACCATGATAATTGAGATAATAATCAATGCAAGCGTAAGCTCAGCAAGTGTGAACCCCCTGATATGGCCTTGCGAGCCATTAATTTGAGTAGTCAATTTCGACTATCCTTTCGTATCATAATTCTAATTAGTGTTAAACATTAAAAAAATCAAAATTTTAATGTACTAATTTAAATATATAATGTTACGCGATAAAAATCAAGAAAATTTAACGTTAGACATTGTGTTAATTACTTAGGTATGGATAAGAATAAAAAAATGAACGATAAATATGACATAAAAGTTAAATTGGGGAATAGGATTAAATTTTTGCGAAAGGGCAAAGGCTACACGCAAGAGGAATTCTCAGAAAAAATTAACATTGAGCCGCAAAGTTTGAGCAATATTGAGCGTGGCAAGTTTGCTCCATCGATTGAAACTTTGCAAAAAATAGCAAATGTTTTGAGCGTGAAGCCTTATGAATTGTATTTATTTGAAACTATTTCGCCTATTGAGGAAATTAGAAAAGACTTAATAAAAGTCATAAGCGAGAGTGATATTATGGCAATAGAGCTTTATAATCATTACATGGCGCAAAAACCAAAAACACCCCGTTAATGAGGCGGGGTGCTAAGTTTTGGTAAATTAACTACTTTGAAAGTTTATTAATTGCTTTTGTTAAGCGTGATTTTTTCCTTGCAGCTGTGTTTTTGTGAAGGATACCTTTGCCTACTGCTTTGTCGCATAGTTGGTAAACTTTAGAAAGAGCTGCTTGAAGTTCTTTTTGGTCACCTTTTACTAAAGAAAGAGCTTTTTTAACCGCAGTTTTGATAGATGATTTAAAAGCTACGTTTCTTTCAGTGTTTCTTTTTGCAATTAATACTCTTTTTTTTGCAGATTTAATATTTGCCATTGTTTTTTTTTTTTTTTTAATAAACTACTGTTTTTCTGCAGAGGATAAGTGAGTTACATATATAATACTCAAAAAGAAAAATTGTTGCAATATATTTGATAAATTTTTTGCGCAAAAATTAATGAGCTAATAAGGACTGAAATTACTGCACTAAAGAGAACTGCTCCTGCTGCGATGTCTTTTGCAAGTTTGGCAAGTTTTGCCCAGCGCCCTTTGTAGTAGGCGTCAACAATGTATTCAAAGACAGAGTTAAAAAGTTCGCACACCAGAACCTGAGAATTTGCAAAGATTATAAGGCAAAATTCTACAACATTAACTTTTAGAAAAATGGCTATTGAAAGAGTGACAAAGGCTATTATAATGTGTTTTCTAAAGTTTCTTTCGGATTTAAAAGCAAGCCTAAGCCCGTTTAGAGCAAAAAGCGCACTTCGCATAAAACTTCTGGATTGAAATTTTTTCATAAATTTTTAATTACAGCCTCTTGAATCCCTACAACAAAATCATAATCTTTTTGTGTTTGGTGGTCAAATCCTAAAAGGTGCAAAATCCCATGGGTAATAAGTGTGTAGAGTTCGGTTTTTATGTCATTATTATTTTCTTGCGCTTGTTTTACAAGGGTGTCGACAGATATTATAATTTCGCCAAGTTCGATTGTTTTATCGATTACGATAGAATTTTCATCATCAGCAAAAAGGGCAAAAGTAATTACATCTGTAGTTTTGTCTTTGTTTCGGTATGTAGCGTTAATTTCTTGAATTGTAGAATCATTGCAAAAAGTTAATTCAAAAGAAAGCGTTGAAAAGTTGTGATTAAAAATCGGTGAACTTTCTTGTATTTGCGGCATTTGCAGCAAAATGTCAACAATCTTTTTTGTTTGATTTTTAAGAGTTGTTTTGTTTTCACACAGACGAACTTTTCCAATTTTGTTGATTTCAATTTTGCTGTTCGTCATTTTGTTCCTGTTTTTTTTGTATTTTTTCTTGTATTCTTTTTTCCAGTTTTTCTTCGCGGCTTGGCTGAAGTTTAATTTTGTTTTTGTCTTCAAATTCGCTTAGAATATTTTCTTGGTATTTGATTCTATCGTGTTGCATGCCGCGCAAAATTCTATTGAATGTATTTGCAATAAGCTTGATATCTTTTAAAGTCAAGGGGCTGTCAGAGAGCTGTCCGTCGTTTAGGCGCTCTGTTATGATTTTATTTATCATGTTTTCGATTTGTTCTTGAGAGGGGTTTTTAAGCGAGCGTACCGCACTTTCAACAGCGTCTGCAAGCATTAAGATTGCAGTTTCTTTTGTAAGTGGTTTTGGCCCCGGGTAGCGGAATTGCTCCTCTTGGACATTTTCTTTGCCTTCAAGATCAACTGCTTGTTTGTAAAAATGTCCTGCAAGTCCTTCGCCGTGGTGTTGTTGAATAAAATCAATAATAACTTGTGGCAAGCCATATTCTTTTGCAAGTTCGACACCGTCTTTTGCATGAGATGTGATAACCATTTTTGAAAGCCTTGGATTAAGCTTGGTGTGAGGGTTTTCTATGCCAAAGTAAGATTGGTTTTCTATAAAGAAAAGAGGCCTTTTTAGTTTTCCAATATCATGATAAAATGCGCCAACGCGCGCCAGAATTGGATTTGCGCCAATTGCTTCTGCGGCTGCTTCGCATAGATTGGCAACCATTAGTGAGTGGTGATAAGTCCCAGGGGCTTTGTATTGTAATTTTGATAATAATTCCTGATTATGGTCTGCAAGCTCTATTAGTCCGTATGGAGTAACAATTTTAAAGACATTTTCGATTATTGGCAAGACGCCAAGAGCTATAATGCTTGAGAAAAGGCCATTTAAGAACCCTGCTGTGGCATTTGTCAGAAATGAAAGACTTGCAAATATTTCAAATTGTTCCTCGAACATTGCAATTAACATAATAGCTAAAAAGGTTACTGCGCCTACTTCAAGACCACATTTGATGATGTCAAAGCGTTTTGTATAGCAAATTTTTGAAACTGAATATGCTGCCATTATGCTAGCAAATACAAATACAGCTGTAATTTGTGGGTCAAGAAAGAGTGTCACTGATAGTAGCGATAAAAGCAGAATTGATGCCAAAAATGCCACAATAGGATTGGTAAAGATGGCGATTATTATTGTAAAGGCAGGAAATGGCATGTAATAGTTTTGAATTAAATCTAGTGGGGTAATAAGAACGCAAATATAGGTTAAAACTATCGAAAATGCTGCGATAATTGACATGTACTGTGGTGTGAAAAATTTCTTTTCGTATTTTTTCATATACAGCACAAGGCAAAGCATAGTTAGACAGGTGAGAGCAAATACGCCTAAAATACCACCTTTGTTGAGTTCGAAGGCATTGTAGCCTGATTTTTTAAGCGCTTCCCTTTTAACTTGAGTTAACTGCTCGCCGACATCTAAAATCATGTCTCCTTTTTTGAAGGTTACAATGTAAGGTTTTACTGAATTTGCAGCATTTTTTCTGGCAATTTCGGTTGCATACTCATCCACTATGAGGTTTGGAGTTATAACGTGTTCTAATATTCCTGAAATGGGTCTTATCTGGCTTTTTCTAAGGTTTTGACCTAATTTTGATACAATATAATTATCTGAAGCCAAAAGGTCTATATCGGTTTCATTTATACCTGTTCTTAAAAGCTCATCCAGTATGAATTTTGAATTTCCAAAAGTTGCAGCTATGGTTTGTGCATTAGCATTTAGCAGATAATTTGCAACAGCTTCTTCTTTTTGCTGATCTTGTATTTCAAGATATACGCACAGTTCTTTAAATTTTGAATCATATTTTGAATTTTGATTTCTTATACGTTTAACGTTGTCCTGTAGAGCTTGTAGGCTTGTTTTTAAATAGTTGTCCTCAACAGGGGTAACAATTGGGCGAATTTTATTTGAAACTTCGCGCTTGATTAGCTCTGTTTTTTGTGTGTCAACTACTTCTATGTTCTTTTTTGCAATGATTTGCTTTTTGCTTATGCCATTTTCTATTATATTTTGATATAAATAGTATCTTGATGAGAGTATTGAAGTGATTATTATTGCAACTGTCATAAATGCAAGAATAGAGAGAAATAGCGAGGAGTGAAATTCGCCGTTTTTATCAAAAAATTTTTCTAATTTAGTCATTTTTTTCTACCGATTTTAAATATATGTAACATTATTATACAATAATTTTTTTTGTTATATACTATTTACCATGAAAAGTAAAGATTTTATTAGGGGATTAGTTTTAGTATTTGTATTTGCATTATTTTGCAATACTTGTTATTCAGCTCAATGGAGCAATGATTTAAGAAACTTGTTTGTAAATAATAAGTCTATAATTTATGCACTCAATATTCGTTCTTTTGGTGCAAAAGATTTAAATGGTAATGATATTATCGAAGTTGAGCTGGGTGATACGGCTGGCACTTTTTTAAACGCAATTCCTCGCTTAAAAGAGCTTACTAAAATGGGTGTAAATACTGTTTATTTGTTGCCTATTACAAAAACAGGAAAGCTTAAAGCGCTTGGCACTGCAGGTTCGCTGTATGCACTAGACAGTTTTGAAAAATTAAATCCTCAGCTTGACGACAAGTCAAATCCAATGAGTGTCGAACAAGAGGCTAAAATGTTTTTTGATGAGGCACACAGGCTTGGTTTAAGAGTAATTGTTGACATTCCAAGCTGCGGCTCTTATGATATGTCGCTTGAAAAGCCAGATTTGTTTATAAAAGATAAAAATGGAAATGCCGTTGTTCCTGCTGATTGGACAGATGTTAGACTGTTTAAGGTGTATGACGAAAATGGCAAGTTAAATAATACACTGGTTGACAGCTATAAAACCATGATTACCATGTTGCAAAATTTAGGTGCAGATGGTATTAGAGCAGATGTTGCCGCTATTAAGCCTTATGAATTTTGGAAAGAAGTTATAGATTATGCTAGGTTAAAAGATCCTCAAACACTGTTTATAGCAGAGGCTTGTCCAACTTGGACAAATCCTATAAAACAGTGGGGTGAATATACTAGTGTGGAAAAGCTTTTAGAAGCAGGTTTTGATGGTTATTATGGCGACTGGGCTAATTTTGATGAAATCAATAAGTCTAAAGACATTTTCAAAAGAATAAAATCTGATATGAAAATTTCAAAGCAGTTTAATAATCAAAAAACAACCATGGCTTCTTTTGCAACACATGATCAGCAAAGTGTAATTGTGCGTGGCGGTTTGCCCTTGTGGGAGATGATTACTTGGCTAAATATAACACTACCTATGAACCCATATTTTTTGGATGGTTATGTAACTGGCGATAATTATATATATCAATACGAAAATAAAAAAGCACAAAGAAGCTATACGGATGATGATTACTATTTTGTCCATCGTGGTAAATTTGACATTTTTAATCTTTCAAGACGCCCTGAAGGTCAGTATAAAGAACTTAAGGACAAGTTTGTAAAAGCCATGAAGTTTAAATATTGGGCAAAAAGTATTTTAATTGATGGTAAATTTATACAATTATCTGCAAATAATCCTTCAATCTTTGCATATGCGCGCAAAAACGGAGATGATGCAGTTGTTGTTATTGGAAATTTAAGCAAGGAACACGAAATAGACGCTAATGTTTATATAAGGAATCTAAAGAGCACTAGTTTTATTTCACCCGTAAAAATGGGCGAAGCGCCAATTGTTAAGCGTGGTAAAATGCAGGTTAAACTTAAACCTTATGAAACTCAAGTTTATTTGCTAAATAAAGTTAACTTTTAAAAGGCTCAAGGGTTCTATCAAGTATCCTTAAGCACTTTGCTATGATTATTCCATAATTTGAAATTGGTATTCCTTTTGAGTTTGCCTTTTCAATTCTGCTTAAAACCTCTCTCCTGTTTGTCATGCAAGCTCCGCAATGCACTATTAGGGAGTATTTTTCAATATCTTTTGGAAAAATGTGTCCGCTTGCATGTTCAAAATCAATTTTTTTGTTTGTATATTTTTTTATTAAATTCGGTATTTTAACCCTTCCAATATCATCTTCAACAGGGTGGTGTGAGCAGCTTTCGCAAATAAGTATCTTATCTCCATTGTTTAGCTCATCAAGTGCGTTTGCACCATTTTCAAAAGTTTTTAAATCCCCTTTTAATTTTGCAAATAAAATTGAAAAAGAGGTAAGAGGTATTGCATTGTCTACTATTTTGTCAACCTCCCTAAAGGCCTGCGAGTCTGTTATCACAAGCCTGGGTCTTGTTTTTAAATTTTCAATAGTTTGTTTTAAATTTTCAACGCTGCAAATTGTACTTATAGCATTATTATCTAAAATATCTCTTATAGTTTGCACTTGTGGTAGTATTATCCTGCCTTTTGGCGCTTCTTTATCTATTGGAATAACTAAAATTATGTTATCATTTTTTTGAATAATCCCCTTCAATAGTGATGGCGAGTTAATTTGTTCATCAGTTAAAATACTTATTAAAGCTTGTTTTACTTTTGATGTTATATTTTTTTCTTCTTTTGTACTAAGCTCAATGGTGTTATCTGAATAGTTTTTTATAGTTTCAATATCACATTGTAAAGGGTAGTTAATGTCAATTTTATTTATAATTGAAAGTATCGGAATTTTTCTTTTTTTTAATTCTTCAAAAAGTTCTTCATCGCATTTTTTAACGCCGTTATTGTCAAAAACGACAATTGCAACATCAGCTCTATCAAGGGTTTGCATTGTTTTTTCAACTCTTTTTTCGCCCAATTCGCCCTTGTCATCCAAGCCTGCCGTATCCATTATACTAACAGGGCCTATTGGTAAAAGTTCTATTGCCTTTTGGTTGACATCTGTTGTTGTACCTGCGTAATCTGATACTATTGAAATTTCGCGCCCAAAAATTGCATTAATAACGCTGGATTTTCCGACGTTCATTTTGCCTAAAACAGCTATGTGCAGCCTATTTCCTCTTGATTCTTTCATTTTTACCTTAATATATGCTATAATTAAATTATATATCAAACTTTGGAGGAATTTAAATGGCAAGAATTCTTGTTTCAATGCCTGATGATTTTTTGAAGTCTGTTGATAAATTAGCTGACAACGAAAGAAGAACGCGCTCTGAACTTGTGAGAGAGGCTTTAAGGGCATATATTAGAAAAACAGGTATGCAAAATTCCAAAAAGGCTATTAATAATGCTCAAGTGCTAGAAGAACTTTTAGATTAAAGCGAGCTTATTTTTTGCGAAATTATTTTTATTTCTTCTGTTAAATCTTCTTTTGATGGAGGGTTTTTTAGAATATATTCTTTTATGGTTTTTGCAAAATCAGCCTTTTTATAGTCCCCAAAGCCTTTTTGCTTAAATATTTCATAAAGTTCCTTAGTTGTTTTGGTATCCTTATGAAAATCTTCTTCAAAGCACTTGTAACAGCTTTCATATCTGCAATTCAGCGCATTAATTATTAAATTTTTCGGTAAAATATCTTCAAATTCTCCACTTTTTATAATGTAGATTTTATCTTGTGCCCTTAATTTTGGCAAAATCAACTCTTGTGTTTGAATTGCGTCACTGTCGAGCAAGATAAAAATAGGGATTTTGATTTCTTCAATCATACTGTAATATTTTCTTGCAACTTGATTTTTACCACCAGCCCCTAAAACATATACGCCTTCTTTTTTAAAGTCATATCCACAAATTTTACATAGTTCTTCAAGAAGTATTTCTTCTGTTGCCCCTTCGCAAAGTAGTATTTTCTCAATGGGGTATCTTAGAGAATATTTAGCCCTTATTGCTCTTGGGTTTTGTTTTAAACCAATTAATTTTATTAAAAATTTAAGGTTATCTTTTAAATTTTCATTTTTTTTAATTAGCTCTAATGCAGCATGATAATTGAGTTGCGCATTAAGATATATCTCTGAGATACTATTTTTGTTATAAAGTCTGTCTTCTTCTGATTTAATATAATTTTGCAAAAAATCATCTTGCACATTAGAATTTAAGCTTGAGTTAAAAATTTGTACAGCAAGGTTAATTTTTTCTTCTAAATTTAAATCTGTTTGGTTAATTTCTTCCTTGCTTTCTTTAATTAAAAATTTATTTATAATGTCGCTAAATACGCGCTCGTAACGCTCGTAAGCAGGTTTTAAGCGAAATAAGCGGTCAAGTATAACTGTTATGTAATCTGGTGGTATTTTTTTAAATTTCATAAATGTAAACTTTTTCAAATTTACTTTATAAAAAAAAACCAAAAAAAGCAATTTTTAGATTTGTTTTGGTTTAAAATAAGTATAGTAGGAAGATTTTGTGTATGGTTCAACAAGTAGGTTTTGTTAACAATGCAAACAGGGCTTTTGGTGTAAGTCAACAGAACCCTGTGATAAATAATAATCAAAATATTGTACAAAAGTCGTCATATGAAAAAGGCAGTCTTTTGCCATACAATGTTGCAAATCTTGTGCCAATAAAAACAAGACTAGAAACACCAGAAGAACAAAATATGTATTCGCAGATTGTTTCTCTAATTCAAACTAGTAAGGAAAATTCAATTTCTCCTAATGATAACGTTTCTGTCACACAAAAATTAGACACCCTTTTAAGAAATGGAAAACTTTTAAGTTCAAGTTCGAACGATAATTCTACTACTTTAAAAAATTTATATGATATTTTGACCCTGCCAAGGTGCTATGGTTTAGACAATGTGAAAATTTTAGCTCAAACCATAGATGCGCTTTATGATCCTACTGTTATAACGCAAAATTTTGGTGATATACCAAATAATATTAAAAATCAAATTTTAAGTAGCGATGATATTGCGCAAGGTGTAAAGGTAAATCCTGAACTAATGGATGTAGAAGGTTCAGGAACTTGTGTTGCAGCCAGTGTTGAATTTCATATGGCAAACAAACACCCTGCCGAGTTTGCTCGTTGGGTAAGTGGCTTAACTTCTCAAAATAAAGAAGTTGAGCAAAAAGTCCGTCTTGATGCGCTTTCTAAGTTCAAGATGGATGCCGTTGCCTTTCTTAATATTTTTGAAGCCAAACAAAAAGATTTTAATTTTGACTACACTACACTTTCCCTTAAACCTGATGATGGAGCTTATATAAGGGCGCAAGTTCAAGATAAACATTGGGATAAAGGGGAAAGGTCAATTGTTGATGTACTTATGCAATCAACACTTATGCAACTTGGTTCTCAGGGAAGTTATGATTCTCTTACAGATATTCGTGGTGGAAAATTCTCAACAAATCCGCAAGGACTTGTTGAAACCGAAAAAACATTTATAGAATCTGTTGTAGAAAACAATGAAAAAATGTCAATCAGGTATCAAAAAGTTGATGACAATCAAAACCTTGTTGGCTGGGAGTGCGATTTTAATAAAATCCAAAAACACATCATCGATACCCTAAATACAGGGGAGGATGTTATTATAGGGTATGTTTTAACCAATGAAACAAGTGGTAAAACAAAAAAAGCCGGCTATGTTAATACTGTGGATAATGCTCCAAATAAAATTATAAACGGACATGAAATAACAATCGTTGGTTATAAAACAGATAACAACGGCAAAGTTACATTTATTTGCAATGATACTGATGATGATAAATCAGAACTTATTGAGTATAGTGCAGACTTTTTAATACCAAAAATTCATCATGCGGCTTATCCCGTTGCAATGATTCAAGACGATATGGCACTAATTGAAGCACAACAAATGGCTGCTTAGATATTAATTTAAAAAGGCGGCACCCAGATTCGAACTGGGGGTAAAAGCTTTGCAGGCTTCTGCCTTACCACTTGGCCATGCCGCCGAGAATAAAACTTTTAACTTGTCTTATGGTAATAAAGACAAGTTCTCATGTCAAGAACATTTTGTTAAAAACTATTAATAAATCGGTTGAAAATAAATATTTAGCCAATATAATATTATCCATAAGGTAGACTACAATGAGGTAAATTATGAAAAAAGGTATACACCCTGATTACAAAAAAACAACAATAAAATGTGTTTGCGGTAATGAAATTGAAACAGGTTCAATTCAAGAAGATATTACAGTTGAAATTTGTAACGCTTGCCACCCATTCTTTACAGGTAACCAAAAAATATTGGACTCTGAAGGTAGGGTTGAAAGATTTAAAAAACGCTACGAAAAGAAAAATTAACCTTTTATGGGCGGGCAAAATGTCCGCCCTATTAGTAATATCAGAGATTATTTGAGGGGGTCGAAATGCCAAATGCTCAAATGAGTGTAAAGTTAATATCAAAACCGCAAAACATTCTAAAAACAGTTTATACTGCTTGTAGAACTTGTTATAGTGCGCTTTTGCCGCAAGAGATTTTTGAAGCTACTGACGATGAAGAAAAAATGCTTAATTTAATAGAAAGAGTTATTTCTTCTGGTCATTATTCCACAATAGAACATATTCAACTTTCTTTTGCAATTTCAAATGTATCAAGAGCCTGCACTCATCAGCTTGTAAGGCATAGACACATGTCCTTTTCTCAAAAATCTCAGCGCTATGTAAAAGAAAAGGGTGAATTTGACTATATCATTCCTCCTGAGATAGCTTCAAAGCCTGAATTAAGAGAGAAATTTGAAAAGCATATGAGTGAAGTTGCAAATTTATACCAAGATTTTGTAAGCACAGGTATTAAAGCGGAAGATGCCAGAGCGATTTTACCCAATGCGACCGCAAGCTCGCTTGTTGCAAGCTTAAATTTAAGAGAATTAATACACCTTGCAAATCTTAGACTTTGCACTCGCGCGCAGTTGGAGATTAGAACATTGATTAAAAAAATGTGTGATGAAGTATTGAAAGAAGAACCTTGGCTAAAAGCACATCTTGTTCCAAAGTGTGAACGCCTTGGCTATTGTGATGAAGACAAATCTTGCGGAAGGATGCCACAAAGATGAAAGACATGCTTGATAAAATAAAAAAAATAGAAGAAAAATATAAAGAATTAGGGGTAACGTTATCTGACCCTGATGTTATTGCGGATTACAATAAATTTCGTGATTTATCTAAACAGCGCAAGGCAATGGAAGAAACTGTTGAGACATACAACGCTTATAAAGCTGCACAAGAGGCAATAGATGAAGCGCGTGAAATGCTCCATGGTGAAAAAGACCAAACCATGAGGGATTTTTTAAATAATGAAATTTCAACAAACGAAGAAAAAATTGCACAGTATGAAGAAAAAATGAAAGTACTACTGCTGCCTAAGGACCCAATGGACGATAAGGATATTATGCTTGAAATTCGCGGCGGTGCAGGCGGAGATGAGGCAAATATTTTTGCTGGCGATCTTATGAGGATGTATATGAAATATGCCTCATCAAAAGGTTGGCAAACAAAAGTCCTTTCAATTAACGAATGTGAAGCAGGCGGTGTTAGCGAAGTTGTTATTTCTGTAAAAGGTGGCGAAAATATATACTCCCAATTAAAATATGAATCAGGTGTGCACAGGGTTCAAAGAGTCCCTCAAACAGAATCTCAAGGCAGAGTCCATACTTCAACCGCTACAGTTGCTGTTATGCCTGAAGTTGATGATGTTGAAGTCGAGCTTAACCCATCGGACTTAGAAATTTCAACTGCTCGCTCTGGCGGTGCGGGCGGGCAAAACGTCAATAAAGTTGAAACAGCTGTGCGTGTTGTACATAAGCCTACGGGTTTAATGGTATTTTGTACGGAAGAACGTTCTCAACTGCAAAACAAAGAGCGCGCCCTGCAGATTATTAAAGCAAAATTGTATGATATGGAAGTGCAAAAACAAATGCAAGAAGTTACTGACTTGAGGCGTTCTCAAGTAGGTACAGGTGATAGATCTGAGCGAATTAGAACATATAATTTTCCTCAAGGCAGACTCACTGATCATAGGATTGGGCAAAACTTAAATGTCTGGACTGTTATTGAGGGAGAGCTTGATGAACTCATTAACCTTCTAATTCAATATGACCAAAAACTTAAGCTTGAAAAGCTTGCTGAGTCTTAATTTCTTTAGGTTTTGGTATAACTTTTTTATCAACTTCGCAATAATATTTAATAATATTTTGCGAAGTTTTTTTCGTTTTTTCGTACATATTCTACCTCTTAGGCTTAATATATTTATTAAGAAAAAATTTTACATTACCCGCATGCTCCCACATGTTATAATTTTTATAAGATGAAAGATTTAAAAGTTATTATAGGGGCAGTTGTAATATTTCTTTTTGCGGTGATTCTTATGTTTTTTGCCGCTGTAAAAAATTCTAATAATCGCGCTTTTACATTGTATAAACAAGGACTGAGCTTTTATTTAAAAAATGATTATCAAAATGCATATTATAACTTTTCAAAAATTTCTGCTTTATCCGAGCTGTACGATATTTCGCTTTTAAAGCAAGGTTTTTGTGCGCTTAATTCTGGTGACAAAAGAACTGCTTATCAAAAATTTAAATATCTTTCAATTTTTTCAAATAACATTCATATCACTCCTGTCGCTCTTTATCAAGCTGCGCTGATTAATATGGAACATAAAAAATATTCTCATGCTTATAAAAAATTTAAAAAATTATACAAAAAATATCCTGACAGCGATTATAAAAAAGCGGCAGCATATCAGCTAGGACTGCTTTTTAAGGATAAAAATCCACAAATTGCAAAAGCATATTTTATTGAGTACCTTGAGTATGCTCCATCTGGCAGGTTTTCACTAAGCGCTATTGAGTATATTTATAGTTTAAAAATATTCCTTACAAATGAGGAAAAATGTATTCTTGCTAATGCATTATTCGATAATAAAAAATATTCTAGCGTTGTTTCAATAACTAAAGATTTAAATAGTTCATCTGCGTTTTTATTGTGTGCAAGGGCTTATGAGCAAAGGGGAGATTACAATAATGCTTTAAATTATTACACAAAAACTCTTGTGAACGTTGACGATAAAATAAGTGAAAAAGATATTGCAACTGTTGTTTCAAAATGCATTAGGTTGAGTAATTTAAGTGCAAAAGAGACTTGCGAAATTCTTTTAAAGGCAACAAAAAAGACTGCTGCTTATCCTGCGGTTTTGTTTGAGTATGCATCTTATTTGCCAAAGATAAGCTCTATCAAGTGTTATGAAACAATTTACAAAAAGTATCCTAACTCTTACCAAGCTGCACAGTCACTCTGGAATGTATTTTTATACACATATAAGAACGGTTACTCTCAAAAGGCAAAAGAGCTTGCGCAAGAATACTTAAATAATTACTCAAACAAGAAGTCAACACCTGCAATGAAATTCTGGCATGCAAAAATTCTTCTGGAAGAAAGAAAAACTGCAAGGGCAAGGCAAGAATTCAAAGAGTTAATTAAGACTGAGCCGGATAGTTATTATGCTTATGTTTCTTATAATTTGTTAAAAGGGGTACATACTCCGTTTAATACATTTAATTATGGAGGTATTGGTAATTTTGAAGGTTTTTCAAGTGATGATTTAATACAAATTTTTAATAATGATAAGACACTTGCGCTAGTGGCAAAGTTAAATGATATTGAATTATTAAAAACTTTTCGCTTGCATGATGATTTTGCTCTGTCTTATATTGCAAAGGCAGAAAATAACTTGCCATATAGTGTGTTTTTGGCTCGCAAGGCATTTGGCGAGTTGAGTACTAAACCACAGCATAAGGATGCGCGCTACAAGCTTGCATATCCACTTGTTTATCAAGATATTATTAACAAGTATTCCATTAAATATTCTCAGAACCCATACTTAATGTTGGCTTTAATCAGGGAGGAGAGTACATTTAACAGATATGCAAAAAGTTCTGTTGGAGCAAGTGGGCTAATGCAACTTATGCCATCAACTGCTTCATATGTTGGTTACAATGAATCATATTCACTTGACTTGTTTAACCCTGAGGTTAACATTAATTTGGGTGTAAAATATTTTTCTTATCTAAAAAATATGTTTGAAGATAGCGAAATGCTTGCTGTGTTATCGTATAATGGTGGTCCGTCCAATGTTAGCAGATGGTCAGGCAAACTTAATGAACTTGATTTTAATGAATTTGTTGAAGATATTCCCTACAGTGAAACTCAAAATTATATAAAAAGGGTTTTTGGTTCGTATTGGAATTATGTTAGGATTTATTGCAAATAAAAAACGGTGAGTTGATTCTCACCGTTTTTTATATATTGTTTAGATTTTAGAATAAAGCAGGCTTTTTAACAGGTGCAGCGCCTGGGATTGATTCCCAGTTTGCAGCCATAATTTTCTTGAATGACTTTAATGCTGTATCTTCAAGCTCACCTAATTCTTCTGCTTGCATAATTAATTCACGTAGTGGTAAAAGTGCTCTTTGGTCTCTTAGAACACCAAGTGCAGCTGCTGCACCTGCGCGAACTAAGTCGTTTTCTTGAGTGTTTTTCATAACTTCAATAAGAGCAGGAACTGCTTTTGTATCGTTTAATTTGCCTAAAGAAGTTACAGCGTAAATTCTAACATTTACCCACTCATCTTTTAACATTTTAATAATTTTTTCAACTGCTTTTTTGTTGCCGATTTCGCCCAATGCTCTTGTTGCATCGCATCTTACGTTAACTTTTTCATGATCCAATGATTCAATTAAAGCGTCTGTTGCAACATCGCCGATTTCAATTAGAGCATCAGTTGCTGTAATGCAAACTTGTGGGTTTTCATCATTAAGTGCTTCTACAAGCGGTTCTACAACGATTTTACCGCCCAAGCGACCAAGCGCGCGAGCAGCACGTACTCTAACGTCAACGTTTCTATCTTCTCTTAGAGATTCAATAAGTGGCACTGTAGCTGTTGTATCACCCAATTCTCCAAGTGCACGTGCAGCGTAGAGGCGAACTGAACCGTTTTTGTCGTTTTTAAGCACGTCAATAAGCGGCTCTACTGCTTTAAAGTCGCCCATTTCGCCTAAAACTCTTGCGGCATTATATCTTACTTTTTCTGAATTGCTTGTTGTTAAGTCTTTCACTAATTCATCAAAGGATTTTTTTGCCTGTTTTTTTCTATTGTTCACACTAATTGTCATTGCTTCCTCCAATAGACATTCTCTTCACATAAGTAGATTAATTACCTTCACTAACCATAATTTAATAAAAACTTATTTCAAGAGAATATTTACCTTTTTGCTACTACCTTTAACATTTATTTTACATTTTTTAACATTATATTTTAATGGTAAAAAGAACACTTTATGTTAACAATATAACATTTTTTTTTAAATTTGTCTTAGTTTATTTATATTAGTTAACAATTTTTTAAATATGTTTTTGTAAACATATCTCACATAACCAATTTATGGGAATTTTTTTGTTTACAAAAGTTAACAGAAAATAAAATTATTTTAATCAGCAAAAGCTTTATCTAATTCTTCTTGTGCAACTTTGTCTATGTCTGCATATGGTTCTGCTGCAGTATTTATTATATTTTCTGTGTCTGTGTATCTTGGTTTTTCAAAAATTTTATCGTAATTATTTTCTGCTTTATCAAGCATATTCAAAGCTTTTCTCGCTTCTTCTCTTGTTTGAAATGTATTTTGTAGATTTTTATCAAACAATTCTTGTTTGTTTTTTTCTTGTTTAAGAGTAAGTGCAATTGCGCTTATAATACTTCCGCCTAATATTAGTAAACTTGCATTTCTTGAGATAAACCCACTTGTTTTTGGGTGTTTCTTTGCAATGTTTTTAATTGGGTCGCTAACATGTTTTTTAAGTGATTTAACAATGTTGTTGCTCAAGAATTTTTCATCAAAAGAGCGAGCTTTTTTTGCTATTTCTTTAGTTGTATCAGGCATTTTTTTAACGAATTTAGACAGTAATTTGTTTATGCCTGTGGTAACACCCAAGTAAAGTCCAATGCCACCGCCAATTGTGCCTAGAATATTTACTCCCGCTTTTAAGTCAGGATTTTCTGTTTTGTCTGCAACTTTTTTAGAAACGTTATTTGCAGCATCTAATGATTTTGCAAATATTAACCAAGAAGCAAGGCTGCCTACACCTACTGCAAGTTTAATTGACGGTGGCGCGTTTTTAATTACATCGCCGCTTTTTATTTTTGCATGTGCCATTTCATTTAAAATGAGCGCTCCAACTGTCGCAGGAAATATGGCTTTGCGCAATTTTGCAGTAACGGTTTTATTAGAGTCGTCCAATGTTTTATTTAGACTTATGTTTAAAAGATTCTCGTCTGTCATATTTGCAGTTCTTGCAATATTGGCTTTAGCCTCAGCTGTTCGAGGTGTCTGGTATGGAAATTTTTCCAGTTTTACACGTGTATCCATATTTACCTTCCTTCAAAAATTTGCAAAAAGCTTATTTTCATATATTATTATAATATATGAATAACCATAAACTCAATAAATTGCTAAAAAAAGTGTCATAAAGGACATAATTTTACAAATCTTAATATAAGGGGATACAGTTGAATTACATTAAAATTGTAGATGTTACAAACAGGGATGGCGTGCAGACTTCAAGATTAGGGTTGGCAAAGCTTCAAAAAACCATTATTAATATTATGTTGAATGAGATGGGTGTTAATCAATCTGAGTTTGGATTCCCAACAACAGAACACGAAATAAATTATTTAAATGGAAATTTACAGCTTGTCGAAAGAGGTTTGATTAACAAAACAAAACTCTCAGGTTGGATGAGAGCCATTGCCTCAGACGTTAAAAAAGCATTTAACAATGTTCCAAAACTTCAATATTTAAATCTTTCCCAATCAACTTCTGAACAAATGATAAGAGGAAAATATCAGGGCAAGAAGAACAAGAAAGATATTTTAAATCAAACTTGTGAAGCAATAAATGAGGCTATTTCACAGGGCGCAAAAATGATTGGTGTTAACGCTGAGGATGCCTCAAGAAGCGACCTTGAATATTTAATTGAATATGCTAAAGAGTGTAAAAGATATGGCGCAGTGCGCTTTAGATACTGCGATACTTTAGGTTATGATGACCCGCAGACAGCGTACGAGAGAATATTTCAAATAGCAAAAGAAGCGCAAATGGATGTAGAAATGCATTTTCATAATGATTTAGGTATGGCAACAGCCTGCTCTGTTATGGGTGCAAAAGCAGCAATTGATGCAGGGGTTGATGCTTGGATTAATACTGCAATTAATGGTATGGGTGAGCGCGCAGGTAATGCAGATCTTGTATCTTGCATTTTGGCAATTGAAAAATCAAGTGGTTTTAAAGGTAGATATATGCTTGACCCGCAAATAGATATTTCAAAGGCGTGGCGACTTGCAAAATATACTTCATACGCTTTTGGTGTACCAATACCAATGAATCAAGTTGCAGTTGGTGATAACGCTTTTGCTCATGAAAGTGGAATTCACGCTGACGGTGCGCTTAAAGACAGACGTAATTATGAATTATATGATTATGAAGAACTCGGTAAGGGTGAGCCTGAAATTATTGAAACCGGTAGAATGATTACAGTTGGCGAGTACTCCGGAATTAAAGGTTTTAGAAACGTATACCAAAATCTCGAATTAGAGTTTAACGATGAAGATGAAGCAAGAAATATTCTTGAGCTTGTCCGCTACGCAAACGTTCACACCCAAAAACCACTTACTGACAGCGAGTTGAAGTTTATATATTATTATCCAAATATTGCTGCAAAAATTATGACTGTTGAGCCATACTATAAACCACATGGGGCACTAAAAGAAAGAATTGAAAGAGTTGACAATTTGGTTGAAGGTTCAAAAATAGTTTAATGTCTGAAGGTTTAAAAAAAGTTTATATTGAAACACTTGGCTGTCAGATGAATAAGTCTGACAGTGAAAGAATATATGGAATTTTGTCTCACTTTAACTACATTCCATGTGAAGATGAAAATGAGGCAGACTTTTGTGTTGTAAATACTTGTTCAATCAGAAAGCTTTCAGAAGATAAAGCTTATTCAAAGCTTGGCGTCTGGGGTAAGATTAAAAAAGAAAGACCTCTTAAAATAGGTATATGCGGATGTGTAGCACAGCAAGAGGGTGAAAACCTTTTAAAGCGTTTCCCTTATGTTGATTTGGTCTTTGGAACTCAAAATATATATGAATTACCACAACTCTTTAATAACGAAGGCAGAATTTGCGCTGTGCGTGAAAATCCAATAAAAGAGAATGATTTTAATATAATACGCTCAAAATCTTTAAATGCTTGGTTGCCAATAATTGAAGGTTGTAACAATTTTTGTTCATACTGTGTTGTTCCATATACCAGAGGGCGTGAGCGTTCAAGAGAGCCTCAAAGAATAATTAATGAAGCTAAAAGTATTTTAAAACAGGGTTTTAGAGAAATTACCCTGCTCGGTCAAAATGTTGACAGCTATGGTAAAGATTTACCAGATAAGCCAACGTTAGCGTATCTTTTAAGGCAAATTGATGCGCTGGAGGGCGATTTTAGAATTCGTTTTACTACATCTTACCCTACAGATATCACAGATGAATTAATTGATACTGTTAAAAACTCAAAAAAAATATGTGAGTGTTTTCACATACCTATGCAAAGCGGTTCAGATAGAGTATTAAAGGCGATGAATCGCCGATATGACAGAAAAACTTACGGTGAAATAGTAAAAAAAATTAGAGATAATATAAAAGATGTCACAATTACATCTGATTTTATTGCAGGTTTTCCATCGGAAACTCGTGAAGAATTCGAAATGACACTTAGCGCATTTGATGAATTTGAGCTAGATTATTCAAATACCGCTGCTTATTCACCACGTCCAAAAACGCCTGCTGCAAAGTGGGTTGATAAATATGTTGATGAAAACGAGAAAAAAGAGCGACTTGCTATTTTAAATGATAAAGTTAAAGAAATGTCTTTAAAGTCTAATGAAAAATATGTCGGACGAGTTCTTGAGGTTCTTGTTGAGTCATATAAAAATGGTAAATTTGAAGGCAGAACAAGAAACAATAAAGTTGTACACATTGAAGCTAATGATATTAATGTCGGCGATTTTGTTGATGTTAAAATAACAAAAGCATCAACTTGGTGCTTGTTTGGCGAATATAAAAATTAATTAGCAATATTTTTTATGCTTTTGTTTTGTATTGATTGTAAAGCAAAAAATGTGAAAGGAATGTGTATGAAAGTTGGTGTTTTAGACACTGCCAAAAATTTTGTGCAAAGAAAAATAGAAACAAGAAAAACTGCTAAAGCGGCTGTTAATCAATTGCTTAGTAAATATGGTAATAAAATAGAAGGATATGATGTTTTTACAAATAAAAAAGGCGTTGTATCTGCACTAGGCTATGCAAAAGTAGGAAAACCTTATACTCATGCAGTTAGCATTATGCCCGATGGTTCTACAATTGAGAAATTTGTTTCCAAAAATGCAACAAAAGATACTATTTCTGTTAATTATTTTACTCTTATTCAAGATGCTCTTGGAAAATATACACTAAAATCAAAAACTGCAAAACATAATATTACTAAAACTGCAGCAAATGCTGATTTTGTAATAAAAAATAATAATACTAATGTTGTTGATATTGTAGATTTTTTAAACAGAAAAGCAAACTAAATTAACGGTTAATTTTAACTGTTAATTCTTCCCTTGATTCCTCATAGCCTGCGCGACCCATTAGAGCATATGTATAGTTTTTAGCCTGTTCTACGCCTGGTTGATTAAAGGCATTAATATTATACAATTCGCCGATAATTGCCGTTTGAACTTCTAACATGTAAAAAAGTTGCGCAAGGCTTCTGGCATCAACTTTTGGTAGTGTAATTGTAAGATTTGGGCGTTTAAAATCTGTAAGTGCCACAGCAGTAGAATCAGCTTCAGCATTGATAAGATTATTTATGGTATTGCCACCTAAGTAGCCAATTCCTGTGTATTCAAATATCTTTGGTATTTCAAGTGTTGTATCAAATTCGCCGACTCTAATGAATGTAATGATTTTATCGTTTTTGCCTTCGTTATAAAGTTGAATTTGCGAGTGTTGATCGGTAGCACCCAGTGCCTTAATTGGGGTGGGGCCAATATTTACCTTGTTGCCATCTCTGTCGACTTCTTTTCCTAATGATTCTGCCCATAGCTGCACATACCAGTCTGCAACGTATCTTAGACGGCTTGAATATGGCATCATAACTGAAATATAGTTGCCCTTTTGAGTGTCCATTAAGTAATGAATAAGGGCATTTTGGGCTGCTATATTTTTTCTAATGTCGGTATTTTTTAGCGTCAAATCCATAACTTTAACGCCTTCCATAATTTCATCAATATCTATGCCGACAAGCGCCATTGGCACAAGACCAACTGCTGAAAATACAGAGAATCTTCCGCCGACATCATCAGGAACTACAAAAGTTTTATATCCTTCTTCATTTGCAATTTGCCTTAAAATACCTGATTGTTTATCTGTTGTCGCAACAATGTTTTTTCTGTAGTCATCACCTAAAAGATTCTGCATTCTGTCTTTAATTATCATAAACTGTGACATTGTTTCTGCAGTTGAGCCTGACTTTGTAATAACATTGACAAGCGTTCTTTTTAAATCAAGCATGTCAAGCAATGCATTTATTTGATCAGGGTCAATGTTATCTAAAAAGAAAATTCTGGGTAATCCGCCGCGTTCCTCTTTTGACAACATATTCCAGTAAGGTTTTAAAAGTGCTTCGCACATTGCAATAGAGCCTAATGCACTACCACCAATTCCAAGCACCAGAATATTGTCAAATCTGCCTTCTACCATTGCGGCATATTCTTTTACATACCAGACAGTTTCTTCGTTATAGCCTAAATTCATCCATTGTAACCATTGACCTGGTTTGTCTTTTCTTAAATTTAAATCAAGGATAATGTTACTGATTTTATTCTCATACTCACTAAAGGCAGCTTCAAGATTAAGACCCCTGTCTTCTCCTAAAATATCTGCACTAACGTTTCTGTAATTGAATTCTATCATTTGTACTCCATTGATTTTTATAGCTATTTTAATTGTACGTGCTGAGAAATTAATGTAAAGGGCTTATCAATATTGCCATGGTGCGCAATTTACAAAAGTTATCATTTGTCTTTTTTTAATATTATGAAAAGTAAATTTTACCATGGTTTAAAAGAAAATCTTGATAGTGGGGATTTTAGTGCAATAAAATGTGCGCTTTTAATGGATGAATACACTAGTTCTTTTAAATGCAAGGGAGATGAGTGTTCTAAGTTAAGTGATATTAAAGAGGGCTTTGCTTACATTTTGCACAAGTATAAATACATATCCAGATTGCAAAAACAAAACGAGAGTATATTTTCTCAAATTCTCCATGACATAAAAAGTCCTATGTTAGGTGTTAAATTTGCACTAGAAAACGCAAAAAGAGACAGTTTGAGTGATGAAATTTACTCTATTAACCTAGGTGTTTTGCAGATTATACAAGATTTTTTAACTTTATATAGTTTCAAGGATGGTTTTAAAAGTGCCAGTTTTGAAAAAATTTTCCCGCTTAAAATTTTAAAAAATGAAACAAAAATATACTCCCCTTTGTTTAGACAAAAAGAACTAAAGCTAATTTTTTTAGGAGAGCAAGATTTTTTCGTTTATTCCCATGGGGCAATTTTATCAAGAATTGTTTCGAATTTAATTTCAAATGCAATAAAATACGCGCCTAAAAAGAGCAACATTGTTTTTAATGTTATTGATGATGAAAATAATATTGTCATTACTATTTGTAATGAGGTTCAAAATAAAACTGTGACTGATGAGTCGTCTTATGGGCTTGGTTTGTTCATAACAAAAAGACTTGCAAGGCGCATAAATGCTCATCTCGACATGAAAAAAAACAAGGATAAAATAACTTTTGAGCTAAAAATGCCTAAAATTGACCATCTAAATCGTGTACGGTGATTTTTGCTGACATTTCAGCTATAACTCGAGAAATTTCAAAACCGCTAATCATAACTTCTAAAATTAATTGCGAGTTAATAAGCACAGTTTCTGTGTATTCCATTGAATCCATATCTAAAATATCAAATTCGATAAAATCGTCGCCGACGTATTTGATTTTGCCAAATTCTGCGTCTGTTGCCCATCTTAAAAATACTACGGCCTTTTCCAGTGCTTTTAATTTTTGTATCATCCTCATATTTACATGATATGATTATTTTTGTGAATGTCAATTTTATAAATGATGATTGTAACATTGTAAATTCTGGCAAGGTCAATATGGAACTTGACCTTAATACGCTTGAGAGGGCTATTGCTACAAATTCTAAAGACGCTTTTGTCAGGTTTTATAACTGGTCGCCAAAGTGCATTAGTCTTGGCAAAAATCAGCCATTTGAAGAATTCTACAATGATTTAGGGATTGATATAGTAAGGCGCCCTACAGGCGGTAGGGCATTATTGCACGATAAGGAACTTACATACTGCTTTGTTTCTCCAATTAAAAATGGGCAAAGTATTATTGAATCTTATAAAGAAATTTCTGATGCTTTAATTTTAGGGTTTAAAAAACTTGGAATTGAGCTAAACTATGCTGGTGAGCGCTCAAAAAATTTAAGATATTGCATGAACATTTCATGCGGTGCTGATGTTAGTTTTAAGGGTAGAAAGTTAATAGGTTCCGCACAATTTCGCTCAAGAGGATATCTTTTGCAGCATGGTTCAATTTTATATGATTTAGATTTTGAGCTGGTTGAAAAAATTTTTAAACAAAAAGTCGATAGAGATTCAATTATTACATTAAGTAAAATTGCTAAAAATTTTTCTCAAGATGATTTGATTCGGGCATTAAAAGCAGGTTTTAGGGAAAAATTTGAAACATCTTGACACTTAATTTTGTTCAGGTTATATTATTTCTTGCAGATAGGTTGGTCGCGTCTAAATGCTTTGAAGCTGCGACTCCTTAAAATTGAAAGGACAGAAAATGTACGCTATAGTCGAAACAGGCGGAAAACAGTACAAACTTGAAGAAGGAAAATACACTGACATCGAATTACTAGATGTAGATGTTGACTCAAAAGTTGTATTTGACAAAGTTGTAATGTTGGTTAACGGTAAAAAATCAAAAGTAGGTCAACCATATGTTGAAAATGCTACTGTTGATGGTACAATTGTTAAACATGACAAAGCTAAAAAAGTGATCGTATACAAACAACGTCCTAAAAAGGGATACAGGAAAAAACAAGGTCACAGACAACAATTTACAAGAGTAATGATTAATAAAATCAATACAAAGGCAGGAAAAACAAAAGCTGCTGAATCTGAAGGAGAAGAATAATGGCACATAAGAAGGGCGTAGGTTCATCTAAAAACGGTCGCGATAGCGAAAGTAAGAGATTAGGCGTTAAAAAATTTGCCAATGAAAATGTGCTTGCAGGAAATATCCTTGTTAGACAACGCGGCACAAAGATTCACCCTGGTGTGAATGTTGGCAGAGGTTCTGATGATACACTATTTGCTATGATAGATGGTGTAGTTAAGTTTGAACCATACAGAAGAACAAGAAAACAAGTTAGCGTTTACGCTGCTGAATAATTGAAAACTGAATAATGGATGGGGGCGTAGCTCACTTGCCGAGGTTAACGAGGCAAAGCGGCTTGTCCGCAAAGTTAACCAGCTGAGCCTCTGTCGAAATTGAAAACTGAATAATGGATGGGGGCGTAGCTCACTTGCCGAGGTTAACGAGGCAAAGCGGCTTGTCCGCAAAGTTAACCAGCTG
>CALUWD010000024.1 GCA_944324385.1 Candidatus Gastranaerophilales bacterium
TCAGTGTCTACATCAACATCGGTGTCTGTATCAATATCTGTATCTACATCAGTATCTGTGTCTACATCAACATCGGTGTCTGTATCAATATCTGTATCTACATCAGTATCTGTGTCTACATCAACATCGGTGTCTGTGTCTATATCTGTATCAGTGTCTACATCAACATCGGTGTCTGTATCAATATCTGTATCTACATCAGTATCTGTGTCTACATCAACATCGGTATCCGTGTCTATATCTGTATCTACATCAATGTCTGTGTCAGTATCTGTGTCTGTGTCACCCGGTATAAATGGTTTATCGGGGAATTCTGGTTCATCTGGTTCATTAGAATCGGTGGGTGCTTCAGGTTGTTCTGGGTTTTCTGGTGTAGTTGGTGCTGCACCACCTGTGGGTTTTTCGGGTGTTGTTACATTTGTTGTTGTGTCACCCATGCCTGCAATATTATATGCAGCATCTCCTAGTTTAATCTTGTCAACTATAGGCTTACCATCTTCGCCTATTAAGTCTAGCTGCAAGGCCTGCTGTACTGTCAAATCTTTTCCGGCAACTTCTTGTCCATTAACTTCAAAAGTTGAATTTTTAAAGAAGCTGTTGTTTGTGATTATATTTTTAACTGCTGCCCCAATTAATGCCTGTGTTTCTGGGTCATCAGGGTTTTCATTATATCTATCCAGCAATGTCTTTTCATTCTGTTCGGCTTCGTCGCTTGGGTCGGCATAGAATTGCATTAAATCTAGCATTGAGTCGTACTTATAGTTGCCTTCGGAGTCTTTCTCACTCAGGGTAACTTCATTTACTGTTGAGTGAAGATATGAGAATTCAGTATCTAGTCCTTTTGCAAAAGCAGCCTTTGCTGTTTCTTCATCGCACCCAATAGCTATCCTTTGGATTTCGGTTGGTTGCATATTAAGTTTGGTGGGTTTTGATATGTTATTTAGCGCATCTATTGCATCTTGTCCGCTTAAGCCCTCAACAATCGCTGCGTTCTTTGCGTTGTCTTTTAAACCATCCATAATTACTGCGTATGCATCAGAATCTTTGGTAACTGGTTCACCATCTTCTGTTTTGTAGTTTGCTAAAATTGCTTCTTCTACGGACTTATATACTATGCCATCAGTTGTTGTATCCCCGCTGTTTCCACTGTAGTTGGGGTCTATAATTACATCTGGGTTGCTAGAGTTATATAATTCTTTATCAATATACCTTGCAGAGGAAACGTCTGTATTCTCTGCAAAGTCTTCATATCTTGATTTGACTATTTTCAGTTCATTGTTTGCTTCTTCATTCTCATCATATAAATTAGCTTTAAGCAATGTGTTTTTTGGAATGTCGGCAACATCTGTGTATTGTGTATCGCTTACCTTGTTAATTTTTTCTAGAACTAAATCTGAATTAGCTTTTGCTTGATCAAGTGCAATTGCGTATGCTTTTTTATCGTCAGCATTTTCATCAAAATGTTCTTTTACAATATCCATGAAATTAGTTGAGCCATTTTCGGATAATTTTGCTGTATCTGAGTCTGGTGTGTATACAAATTCTTGCGTACCATGTGGAGTTGCGATAACTGTTCCAACATGGACATGTTCTTCTGGATCGTTAGATTGTGCAGCTTTTGTAATTTTGACGCTGTCTTCTTTGATTTTAGGGTTTATTGTTGGGATATTTATTTTATCTCCTGCGTAAATTATTGTGTTAAGTCTTTCTTTGCGTAGCGAGCTGTCATTGCTTAAACTTTGTCTGTCACTTTCTGAGAAATACTGACCCGATTCATCGTTAACAAGTTTGCCATATATTTGCGGATTTGCATCCATGACTATATCTACAAGCGCAGATCTTTCTTCGCTTGTCATACTATCCCAGCCTTCATATGTATTTGACATAATTGCATACAAGGAATTATTGTGTGTACTATCAACCTCAACATAGTAACCATCATCGCCAGATTGCAAGTTGCTTTTATTTAGTGAAATTTTGTCGCCAATGCCATCCTTGTCGACGTCAAGACCAAAAAGGTCTATTTCTTCTAGTTTTTTTTCGGTTGACGAACTTTGATTTCCATCATTGTTCTTAATTTCTTCTGTTTTGTTAATTTTTTTTAGCGAATTGCTAATTCCGTCTAAGAATCCCATCTTTATCTCCTGTTTGCTTTATGCCATCAAGCATGATTAAAGTACATATATGGCTAGATCGGCAAAAAGTTGTAAAAATTAAGGATTTTAGAACAAAAGTTTACATTAGTTAATATTTTTATGTATATCTCTTGCCACAGCTTCTCCCATAGACATGCAGCTAGATTGTACCCTGAGTGCTGCCTGTGCTTTAAAATCGCAGCCCAAAATTTTACCTGCAACATATAAATTATCATAATTTTTAGATTTCAACGATTCGATTGGTAGCGTATAATTGCAGACTTTGTGTAGAATTGATTCATCTTTAGTATTTGAGTGTATATCTATAGGGTAATCGGAGCATAGTGCTGGATTTTGAAAGTTTTTTTGCTCTAAAATGTCATTAATAGTGTAATCATATTGGCACTTTACCCTTTTCGTTTCTCGTTTGCCTACAATTGGTGCTATGCTTGATATACTTGAATTTTCAAATCCCGGCAAATAATTAACACAAAATTTATGCAATCTTAAAATGGCATCACGAGACTCAATTATGGCATTTGAGTAGTCTAGGGGATTATTCTCGTCATAATCGCGTAGTCTAGGACAGTTAAAAGCAACTGAATTTGGCATGTTAGATATTGTAAAAATCTGAAAATAGGACAAATCTTGCTCTTTAAGTATGTTATTTTCAAGAGCTTTTTTAAAGTAAGGCTCTAGGGCCCATTTTTTTGTTTTATCCCAAGTATAAGCTGTGCTTAAATGCACAAAATGTTCGTTTCGATAGGTAGTGGTAACATTTTTATCTTTGTCAACTTGTTCAAGGAAATCTGCTAATTTATATAGATCAACATTGCTTACAATAAATCTTAAACTTGCAGGCTGTTTTTTTTGAATGTCATCCCAAAATTCGCAATTTAAAATATTTGAAAAAGATGCATTACCTGTTGCATCTACATAATATTTCGACACGATTGGTATTGATAATGTATTATTGGATATTTCTATAAAATTAATTATATTATCATTTACATTTGGATTTTTAATTTCGCACTCGTAGATAATGTCACATGATACTGTTTTTAGCATGTGCTCAAAAACACATTTTATAAGGACAGGATTGAACCAGCCATCATTGCCATCAGAGTATGTAAATTGCGAGCAGAATTTTTTTGAATACAATACTAAGTCATTGTAAAATTCTGTGTTTAAATTATTTGTATTAGATTTCATTACTGGAATGACAAGGGCGCCTGTCATATCTCCACCAAGATAAGACTCTTTTTCAACTAACAAAGTTTTTAAACCTAACTTTGAGCTTGTGTATGCGCATGAAATCCCCGCCACTCCAGCGCCACAAACTAGTACGTCATATTTTGTGTCAAAATTATACAATTTTGCCCCCTTGTATTTTTAGCTTTAAAATATGTATATTATAGCATGATTTTTGATAATTTATAAATCAAGATATATGTGAATATAGAGCCTGTTTTATACTTATACGATTGGTAGCTATAATATATATTATGTAAGATGCGATTTTTTTGTTAGCATGTGACATTTTGCACATAATATATATGCAAGATAACATATAAACTATTATAGACTTTGCATTAATATGCAAAAAAAATTATTACAAGTTTTATAAATACATGATAAGCTCAATAAATTTTGGCTCAAACATAAGAACATATACAAGGCGCGATGCAAACAATCGCAATGTTAGTTGCTATACGTCGATGTTTATAAACGATTTCGCGACTTTGTGTAGAAAAACTTGGCAAGGGCAGTATGCTAATTATGGGGAGTTATGACAAGTGTATGCACGGGCGTATTTTCAAGGAATATTTTGAGCAAAACGGATTACAACCTATTGATTTATTTTACGATTCGCAAGTCTTTGTTAAATAGTATTAATCGATTGGTAGTGATAACGACTTTAATCATATTTATATTATCGCTACCAGTCGATACGATACTATAATGCAATTTATAATTTATAAATAATTTAAAATTAGACATTTTATAAATTTAATATCGATGAATTTACAAGAATTTAATTTTATACTCATATCAAATTTATAAAGGAGTGAGTATGCAAATGAATTCTAATAATAAAATACGTATAATTTTGATTGAAGATCATAAACTTATGCGTGTCGGTTTAAAATCTTTATTTGAGAAATATGATGATATTTCAGTTATTTCTGAGGCTGACAATGGAAAAGAAGGGATAGAAAAGGTAAAAAATCATAAGCCTGATGTTGTTATTATAGATGTAGGACTGAGTGACATTTCAGGTGTTGAAGTTGCTAAACGAATTTTAGCGCAATGTCCAGATATAAAAATTATGATGCTAACCTCGCATTTGAGTCAAGATGCCGTAATTGAGTCACTTAAGGCTGGCGTTTATGCATATATATTAAAAGATATAAGTTCAGATATGCTGGCAATGGTTGTAAAAGCTGTTAGTCAAGGTGCAATTTGGATTGATCCCAAAGCTGTTGAGCTAATTAGGGATGGTGGAAACATTATACCTGCAAAAACAAAAAGTAGGGCAAATTTTAAAGCAACTCATGCAAATTTGACAGAAAGAGAGTATGAAGTACTAAAACTTGTTGTTGATGGCAAATCAAATTACGAGATAGCGCAGATTTTAAAAATAAGCGAGCATACCTCAAAAGCCCATGTTTGCAATATTATACAGAAATTAGTAGTTGATGATCGAACACAAGCTGCTGTTAAAGCTATTAAAGAAGGTTTGGTATAATATTATCAATATCAATCGTGACGATTTAAATATTAAAAATAAACGCAAACCTGAATGATTTGCGTCAAATAAGCACAAAATAATAGCTTTGAGATAGCTCTTACAAATATTTTCACTGCCTTCTTAATTAATATCGACATATATTAAAAATAATTTAGTTTTATTTACATATTTTTAACATTTGTTTACAAAAAAACGCCCACCAAACGTGGGCGTTAGAAATTTTTAATTTATAATTATTTTTTTGCATATATTTTATCTGTCATTATAGCTGATCTTGACATATGATCAGAGCTTGGCAAGTACTGTTTAATCACATCTAACATTTTTAAACCTTGCTTTTTAGAAACCATAGGATTGTTAATGTTTGTATCAAACACATTAAGGATATTTTTTACTAAACAATCGCCTTCTTCTGTTAAAAGTGTTACATGTGCAGCTTTTTGGTTATCTTTTGCAAACTGTTCTGCAGCAATTTGGTGCTGATTTGCTAAAAATGATTTAATTTTCCATCTGCCTGTTTTTGGCATGAGCTGTTTTTTTACAAATTGCGCGTTTTTATCAGCAAAATTTGTTACGCCATATTCAAATAAATCATTTAGTTCTTGTGATTTAACATCATATTTAAGAACGCTTTTTAGCATATTTTTCTTTTGGTATGGTGCTTGGTCAAAAAATTCCGGTAGCTCGCTTGTAATAAAACGTTTAACGGCGCATTCGCCTTTTTTAGTTAATTTTGCCATACCAAAATTTGGCTGTGAAGTTGAGTTTGTATTGAATTGTACTTGCATAGTTATTACCTTTCGACTGTTTTGCTTGGATTTTTATAATACTACAAAATTGTGTGCAATGATATAAGTATTAAAAATAATTTTATTTGCGCATTAATTTGTTTTTAAACTAATTTTTTGATATTTTATTATTAAATTACGGAGGTTTTATGAAAAAGATTTTTACTTTATTGTTGCTATTCTTTTCTTTTACAATGGCTCAAAAAGCGTATTCGCAGCAGGATTTAACGCAAAGAAAAGATATTTTTACGCCTGCTTTTCAACTTGTTTGGAATGATTTCAAAAATTTAGTTGCTACAAAGGAAGTAAAATTTGTTGGCAATAATCCTGATGTTTTAAAAGTATTAAATAATTCTAAATTTAGTACTGATGATATTGACGAGAATTCTTATTTTAAAATAGTTGGATTAAAATCTTATGATTTAAAAGCTAAAATATTGCGTGAAATTTATGAAAAATTCGGTGAAAGCTCTAAAATACTTGAGAATATTAACTGGGAAAATAAAAATAAAAATGAATATATCCTTTATGCTTTGTTGAAAAAAGATATAGAATTCCAAAAGGAATTCGATATACTCGATAAAATGTCATTTAATAAATCAAAAGAAAAATACAAGTATTTTGGTTTTGAAAAAGATGCAAGAAAGTTCAAAAATCAAGTAAAACCTTTATATTATCGAAACAAAAATGAATTTGCAGTCTCTATGACAACAGAAAGTGGCGATAGTATAATTTTATACAGAATTTCATCAAATGATAGCGTAGATGACTTATACGTTCAACTACAAAAACATTTAAGAAAACCCTTGGGTCTGGGTGATAACGACAAACTGTATGTGCCAGAAATAAATATTAGTGAGCAAATTGAGTACAAGCAGCTTTGCAATAAGAAAATCAAAAATAGTAAGATGGTAATATCTAAAGCAATTGACGATGTTCAGTTTGTGTTAAACAACAAAGGTGCACAGTTAAGAAACGAGGCTGTTATTGAAGCTGTGAAAATGTCAATGCCTATTGCTGGGCGCGGTACCGTGTATGATTTTTCAAAACCTTTCGTGCTTTACATGGTAGAAAAAGGCAAACAGCAACCTTATTTTGCTATCAAAGTAAAAGACGCAAGATTTTTAGTAAAATAGTTTTTGGCAATTTTTTATATTTTCGCGACTTATTCATATACATATGAAGATTGGCAACATACAATTTAATTTACTTTATAAAAATAGACTTGGTATTAATAAAAGTGTCAGCTATAGGAAAACTGATTCTCAAGGTGACACTTTTATTAAAGTCCCGACCAGTCTTTCTTTTGGATATAATTTTAGCTTAAAAAATCCAAAAGGCATCCCCTGTGCTTATTGTGGTAAGCCAACTGTTGTGCATGACGATATTCTTGAGCTAACAAATTTAAATGGCAAAGATTTAATAAATGAGATTAACTCCTTTACTTCTAATGAGTCAATTAAACTAACTACACTTAATTCTAATGAAATATCCATAATAAAAAATATTATTCAGAACCACCCAAATCTCAACGGCAGGGATATTTTGCCCGTTATTTATGTTAATTCTCGCGAAAAAATGATACAAAAACAAATGGATGTTTATCATGAGTTAGAAACGCTTACTGAATCTTTAGCTTGTCCAGAACTTGATAATTACATTGAACATGTAAAAATGCAAGACCCAATTATCAATAAAGATATATCACTAGATGAACTTACAGACTTCTTGAAAAAAAATTCGCAGATTGAATTTAGAAAAGATGTTATTTCCAATGTCATAAAGCTATCTGCTAAGTATGTTTCAAATGATACTGTTGATGCCTGGACTCAAGCTGTAAAAACTGTTTCTAAGTTGCCATCTTCAAAAACAGATCCCGATACACATCTGGTTAAACTCGTGTCTCAGTCGTTGAGAGATATGTTAAACGAGTCTGATAAGTCTCACTCTTCATCAGAGAGGGCTGCTAGCTTTTATAGAAACCTTTTTAGACAGTATCTTTCATCAGCTGAACACATCATGCCTTATTCTAAGAATGGTGCAAGCGCAGCTTCAAATTACCTTGCAACACATGTGTATTGTAACGCACAGCGTTCCAATATTTCATTTTACAAATACACAAAGTCTAACCCTAAAATACTAGAAAATATTTTAAAATATTTAAAACATGTGTCCATGTCGTTAATTTCTGATGTAAATCTACAAGGTTTGAGTGATAAAAAATACATTGAAGATGTAAAAATGAGTCTGCGCACACAATTGAATAGCCATAATGGCGATCCAATTGTTAGGAACTTTTTAAATGAATTAGATAAATTATATTGGTTTACAAATGATAATACTTTAACTTATCATAGCAATGAAGTTAGAAAACAAACACAGGATATGTTTGCTGATATATTAAAAGAAGATAGTTATAAAGAACAACATAGAATGCTTAATGAGCTTTACGATAAATGTTTATCAGAAATTAAGTCTTCAATATTAAAAAATCTTGATAATAAAATGAACCATATGGATCCTGTAAATGACAAAAGGTTAATAGCAATAATAAAATATTATATTGAAAAAAATTGCGTCAATGTACTTTTCAGTGTCAGCAAGCAGAATTTAAACAGTATTTTGAGTGATGAATTTATTTCCAACTATAGAAAAGCTCTTGTTGTAATATTTAAGAAGCTTATGGGTTCAAAATCTTACGAGTATTCTGATGAATTTTTGCACAAACTTGCAAAACATGTTTCTATTAAGAAAACACCACAGGTATATTGCTTGAAAATATTGTTGACTTCTAAAGACAAAAAGAAGGGTAAATACAATATCCCTATGATTAAGAAAATGCTTGAATCCAAAAGCATTGTTCCTGAATATGTTAAATATCAACATTAATATTTTTTAAATTAGCGCCACCAGTGCTTTTGTATAAACTTATAATTGAGATTAGTGTATTAATTTCAGAATCTATAATATTTTTTTTAGTTATTAGTTCTCTTTCTTTTGAAACTAGCATTGTCGGTTTTGTGCCTTTGCCTGAGTCGTATCTGGCCTGAGCTATTAGAAAATTTTTATTTTCTAATTCTAATCGTTCTTTTGCGCTTTGCAGGTTTTTAGAGTAAATTTTTGCGCATACAAGTGCGTCATTTACTTCTTTGTAAGAGTTTAGTACAGTTTGCTTGTATTGCTCAAGGGCTTCTTCGTACTGATATTTTTTAAACCTTAAGTGTGCAAGTTTTCTGCCGCCTGTAAAAATATCAATGATAGGTGCAACTCCAAAAGATGATAACAGTGCTTTATTATTAAACAAATTGCTTAGCCTATAAGCATTAAACCCAAATTGCCCAAACAATATGAATCTTGGCAGCAAATCTTTTTTTGCAACTTTTACATCAAGCCCCATATGTTCCAAATTTTTTATGGCAATTATGTAATCTGGTCGAGATTCAATTATGTCTGATGGTATTTGTGCTGGGAAGGAAATGTTTGGTATATTTGCATCAGATGAGTCATCAATACTTTTTATGTTGTCATCAGCAAGTATATATCTTATTTCTTCCTCGATTAAGGCCCTGTCTTTTGTTATTACATTAGATTCTTCTTCAAATGTTTTTAATAATTTTTCTTGCTCAATAACATCGTCAATACTTATTTTTCCCGCGTCGTAGGTAAGATTTGATAAACGCAAAATCTCTTTTTGAATTTCAATAAGTTCACTTTGAATTGCAAGTAGTTTATCACATTTTACAAGGTTATAATAAGCACTTGCAAAATCACCTGTGACGGAAATATACTTTGCTCTTTCTTCCTCTTGGACCATTTCAAGTTGTTTTTGTATACTTTTTGTTCGTGTTCTATTTGCACCCCAAATATCTATTTCATAACTTGCACTAATTGGAAATAGTAAATTGGTTTGTGAAAAATCTGGAATTAACATACTTTTTCCAAAGTATTGATCACTAGAGCGCAATACCCTTTCAACGTTTCCACTCAAGCCTATTTGTGGTAGTTCATTTGCAAAACTTTGTTTAACAATTTGTTCGCCTTCTTTGATTCTTAATTGCGCAATTTTTAAGTCATGGTTATTTTTAAACAAAATAAGCATGTAATCATGAAGGATTGGGTCGTTAAATTCATCCCACCATTGCATATTTAGATAGCCTATTTGTTTTTCTTGTGGGTCAGGTTTTACTTTTTTTGCATATGCAGAGTTGGTAAACAATAATAGAAATAATAATAATAACGTTGTTAGCTTCTTCATAATTTTTTCCATATTGATAAATTTTTTCTTGTGTTATAATCATAACACAAGAAAAAAAAGAAAAGCAATTTTTATGACAACTATTAAAGAAGAAATTGATAATTATAGAAAATTAACTGGCGCAATGCTTGTTGCAGCCGGCGTTTACACTCGAATTTATTCAAGACAATGTTTTAAAAATAATAATTTTGATATAACTCCTGAACAATTTGTTGTAATCGAGGTTTTAATGCACCATGACGGCTTGTACCAGCGTCAACTTAGTGAAATTACGCTCAAAGATAGGCCAAACATTACAAGAATAATAAATATATTAGAAGAAAATGGTTATGTTGAGCGCAAAAGTGATAAAAGTACAAGAAAAGTTTTTAAAATTTACTTAACCCAAAAGGCTAAAGAAACTTTTCCTAAACTTCAAAAAGTTACAAGTGAATATAGAGAAGTTATGGCGCAAGGCATTTCTAAAGCAGAAATGGAAGTATGTCTGAAGGTCTTAAATAAATTACTAGAAAATTTACTTGATAAAGTTGATATGTCCCTATAGAATTGGAGAAAAATATGGCTGAAGATAAAAACAACGAACAAAATGAAAAGAAAACGAGCAAAGAAAAACACAACCACAGAGTCAAAAAAAGAATTATAGTCCCAATAATTACATTTACTATTCTGGCTCTTGGTGGAATATATGCGCTTTTGCATGCTCATTACTATCAATCCACTGATGACGCTTTTGTTGAAGGGCATATAATATCTGTTGCACCACGTGTTAGTGGGCCTGTAATCAAGCTTTACATAAAAGATAACCAAGAAGTCAAGAAGGGTGACTTACTTCTCGAGATTGATCCAAATGACTACATAGTAGCATTAGAGCAAAAAGAGGCAAAATTACTTGAAGCAAAAGCGCAATTGAATGCGTCACACAAAAACATTGATGAAACAACTAGTGTTTCATCAAAAACTCAAAAGGATATTTCAAGTGTTAAATCCCGCTTGGACTTCGCAAAAAGGACATATGAGCGAGATTTAAAGCTTAGCAAAGATGGAATTGTTTCTAAAGAGGAATTAGATAATTCAAAAACAGCTTATAATTCTTTGACTGCTAATTATTTAGCGGAACAAGAAAAGAAAAAAGCAGCTGATATTGCTATTCAGTCTGCAATAGCCAAACGACAAGAAATTGAGGCAACAATAAAAAGACTTGAGAGCGAAATAGATGAGGCAAAACTTAATTTGTCTTATACAAAAATTTACGCGCCACAGGATGGTAAAATTTCAGCAAGGACGGTCGAAGAAGGCAATTATGTACAAATTGCGCAACCACTAATGTCAATAGTATCAGATGACGTTTGGGTTGTTGCTAATTACAAGGAAACTCAACTAGAACAAGTTCAAGCAGGACAAGAGGTTATTATTAAAATCGATACATACCCTAAAAAGCGCTTTAAAGGCAAGGTTGATAGTTTACAGAGAGCAACAGGTGCCAAATCAAGCCTATTTCCACCTGAAAATGCCGTTGGCAGCTATGTTAAAATTGTCCAAAGAATACCTGTAAAAATCATTTTTTGTGAAGATATTTCTAACTATAACATTGCACCAGGTATGTCTGTTGTGCCTAAAATAAAAATAAGATAAACTAATTGATTTGTTTTTTCATATCTTCTCTAATATCTGACAGAGGGCCATTGTACGGATGGCGCAAGTTATCAATGTATTTTTGAATGTAAGTTACAGGGAATTTTGGCAACCAACCTAATTGTATTAAAATATTTACAGTTTCTGCTCCTTGTGAGTACATTAATTCATCGATAGTTTGTTCATATGCAGGTGAAATAGAAGTAAATAATTTAAGGAAATAATCCGCAGCAGTTAGTGCGCCGTAGCCTGAAATTAGCCCTGTGTCAGCAATTACTCTTGTAATTTTTAACTCGCTCTGTCCTACTTTTATTTTTTGTGTATTCTCAGGTAGCGAAATTTCTCCTTTTGCAGCACGCTCAATTTCATACCATTCGCCTTGATATTTTATTCTCAAAACGTCAGGGCTGGGCATATAGATGTCATCATATTCATTTTCAAGTATTTCCTTGCCTGTGGAATCAACTATCCCGTATTTATAGTTTTTGCAAGTTAAGAACATTTCACCAAAAAGTGGGTCAATTCTTGAATATTGAGGCATTATGATAATTTCGCCTTTTTCGTTATATAGCCCAAAATCATTACTATTGCCCAGTTTTGCGTACTTTCCAAATATCCTATCCACATGTCTGTACTTTGGCTCTACCAGATAATTTCCATTTGTGTCTATTAAACCAAACTTATTACCTTTTTGAATAATCCATGACGAATTTCCGACACGTATGAGTTTTTTGTACTGTGCCTCAACAACTATATTGCCAGCTTTATCTTTTAGCCCAAATTTATTGTCTTCGCTATAGACATCGACATCGCTAACACTTAAATTGCCTTGCAAAGTTTGCGAAAATAAGCAATTTTGACAGATTATTAGTGCAAATAAAATTAATAATACCTTCTTTTTCATAATTCAATGATAACATAAAATTGCTTATGATATAATTTTGTTAAATCATGGACTTGGAATTGAATTATGTATAATTTGGACAAAAAATTTAAAATTGGAATTTTTGCGACTATTATTGTGCTTGTTACAGTACTCTTTTGTTTTATATTCTACTTAGTGCTATTACCAGCACTTGTTTCTAATGAAACTTTTATAAATTTTGTCGAAAGGCGTATTGAAAAAGATTTAAAGGCTGACCTAGAAATTGTCCAGCCAGCGCTTATTACTTCGTTTAAACCAGAGCTAGAAGTCAAATTTGATAAACTACAAATTATAAAAGATAAAGTAATAATTCTTGATATTAAAAAAACTGACACAAAAATCAGTTTTTCGGAAATTTTCAAAAAACGAATTGTTATAAATAAGCTAGGTGCAGACTATATTTTTGTTGATACAAGTAAATTAACCAGCTTGTTTGCAAGCGAAAAGAAACAAGAGCAAACAAAATCCGACATTTTTATTGATTTATTCAATGCTCTTTTATATGTTAAAAAATGCATAATAGTTCATGACTTTTCAAAGACTAGCAAGATTGTATTCAATGGCACAAATTTAGAAATTACAGCGAGTAGAAACCCTAAGTTTGTTCACTTTGATGTTAATTTGGATGTAATCAACAATGGAAAGAAAATATCATTTAGTATTAAAGATAAAAACAAAGTTTACACAAAAAATCGCAGATTAATAATTGATAACTGTCCTCTAATTGCAGATAAGGCAACAATTTTGCTAAACTTGCAACTTGGGCAAAATTATCGTTACGCAAGCGCAAGTGCAAATAACTTAAATATTCAAACTGTTGTTGAGCTTTTAAAAACTAATTTTATTTTGCCCAATGGAAATGAAATGCTCTCCTATTTCAAGGATTTTAGTGGCAAATTTGACTTTAACATTGAATATACAAATGACAAGCTTGAAGGTTTTGTTAACTTAAAAAAATCCAAAGTAACTCTAATTCCGCTTGCTGATTTAAAATTAACAATTGATACCGGCTATATTGATATCAAACCAACTGTTATTACGTTAAGTGATATTAAAGGTTATTACTGTAATGATAAAAAAAATACTGTCGAAATTAAAGGGACTATAAAAGATTACTATAAATCATTTGAAACTGATGTTATTATAAAAGCACTTGCTGGCAAAGAATTTTCAAAAAATCACTTAAGCAAAATTGTTGCCTACCCCCTTGAGATCACTGGGGTTGCAAATAATATCATCTATTACAAATCAAAATATAATAATATGAATATCTGGTCAGCATTTATGCTCAGAAAGGGTAATGACATACTTGTTGATGGTGCCTCGTTGAGTCCTGTAAACTATGATAGAGTTGCTACTGCAGAGATAGATTTTGATAATAATGATATTAATATTAAAAAAATTAACTACTATATTGCCTCTACAATCGATAGGAACAGTAAAATTAACCCTATACTCACTATTTGGGGCAAGTTAGATGGCAAAACCTGTGCTCTAAAGAATTTAGGCTTTATAATACCAAAACCGCTACCAAGCGAGTTTTTGAACGTATTAATTGGGCAAAAAGTGTTTAGAAAAGGCAAAATTGCAGGTAATCTTGAATTTTTTGCTGATAAAAAAGTTCCATATATAAAGGCAGACTTGAGCATGGATAAAGTCGCAATACCTGCACAAAGAATGTTTATCCGCTCTGCCAAATTTGCCGCGAGTGGCGATAAAATTACGCTAAATGCACAAGGTAAATACAAACGCTCTGACTACAGCTTAACAGGCTCAATGCTCAATGAAATGAAATTGCCTGCCGTTATAACAGATGTCAATCTTACTCTTGACAATCTTGATATCGAGCGTTTTATTAACTCTCTTAACCAGCAAAATAAGCTAGATAACACTAAAACAGAAAGTGTTGAAAAACTTATGGTTGCTGATAATAACAACCTTGATGAAAACGCAAATGTTGATGCTGCGCCTGTATTTGACACTGGTCTTTTAATTGTTGAGAACTGTGTATTCAACCTACTTAAGGCTAACTACAAAGATATTAATGTTTCTGACCTAAAGGCAACATTAACTTTAGATAAAAATGGTTTGCTTAAAATCGCATCAAATCGCTTTAATATTGCACAAGGTATTTCCTCTTGTAAAATCGAGTGCGATCTTGTAAAACACAAGTATGACTTGTTGCTTGGGGTAAAAGATATTAATTCTGACATTATGGCAACATCAATGTTAGGATTGAAACGTGAAATTTCAGGTAAAGCAAGCGGAATTATACATTTTCAAACAGATGATTCACTTGCACTGAATGGCGTTATGAAATTTGTCGTAAAAAATGGTACAATCGGCAAAATTGGACTTATTGAGTATGTACTTAAATTTGCTGCTCTATTTAGAAATCCCCTTGCAATGATTAGCCCATCGACATTTTATGATATTTTAAATATACCTGAAGGTAATTTTGACAAAATTGAAGGTGATTTAGAGCTTAAAAATAATGTTATTGAAAAAATCGTAATAAAGTCGATGTCACCACAGTTGAGCTCCCTTATTGTTGGCAGGTTTGACCTGATTTCAAGGGATGCAACGCTTAGAATTTATACTAAATTTTCAAGTCAACACAAGGGTTTTGGCGGTTTTCTGCGTAATTTTTCTTTAAATAGTCTGGCAAATAAAGTTCCGCTTAATTCTAGAAATGACAGCAGTTACTATTCAGCAGAATTAAAATTCTTACCTCCAATTGAAGCTGATGAAAAGGATTGTCAGGTATTTTTAACCAAAGTCGATGGCGATGTTGAGCATAATAACTTTATTTCTTCGTTAAAGAAAATAAAGTAGGTATTAAATTCTCGTCGTAGTAAGTCTTTTTATCGTTTGGAATTGATTTTAAAATGGTGTCAATTTCAGATACATTTGTCTTACCTAAAACAGTTAAAAACTTTCCGTAGTATGGATGACAGCCATTTATTGCAGACAAAAAATAAGGAATTGAGCTACCCCATTTTGTTTTGTTTTTTATTGGCAAAATATAATTTTTAATTATCTCAAAAACAGGTAACAAGTTATAATTTGCACCAAAATTCTCATTTAAATATTTTAATGTAAGCTCAGTCTGCAAGTTGCCAGCCCCTCTGCCTATTCCAAAAACTGTAGAATCAAGTATAATTTCGCGATTGGTTTTATGTTTTAGTATTTCCATTACGTTTAAATATGCTAATTGCATATTATTGTGAAAATGAAAACATAGTGCAATATTTTTATTTAAATTATTGTTCAAAATTTCAAATATTTGCTTTATACGACTAGGATAAAGTGCACCCATTGAGTCTACTAGGCTAAAAGCAAAAGGACATATGGAGTTAACTTCTTGCACCAAATTAATAAGTTCATAATCAGTATAGCAAGTGCAAAATGTTGGATTTATAAAAACTTTGTAGCCCTTATTAACAAGGTTTTTAGCGTAATTTAAGCCAAAATCCAACTTATTTTTTTTAAATATTAGCCTTATTAGCTTAATCTTTGAGTATTTTGAGTCTGGTATTGACTCTATAGGTACTTTATCAGCCTTTATCATTGCTAAGAGGTTATTATGTGCAGGTAAATCTGATAACTTGTTGCTAACATCAGAAATTGAGGCAAATAACGTTCCTCTTGATTCTTGTGCTTTATTTATAAAGCCTGTTTCAATGTAGTCAACTTTTGCACATTTTAATAAAGAAATTACTGACAATGTTGTATTTATGTCAAAATCCCAATTATTTACATATCCGCCATCTCTGAGCGTGCAGTCTAAAATTTTTATATTACTCATAATTAAATCCGGAGAGTGAGGGATTCGAACCCTCGGCAGGTAATTAGCCTGCACGGACTTTCGAGATCCGCACCATAAACCACTCGGACAACTCTCCAAATAAATTTTATCAGGAACTAGTATATAAAGCAATTGATTGCAATATATATTGCTACATGCTACACTTACCGAATGAAGCAACCAATTTTGTATTGTGTATTTAACCGTTTTGAGACAATTAAGCAAACTTTTAAACCTATTATTGAATACCAGCCAAGTAAGTTATATATTGCTTCAGACGGTGCCCGAGAGAATGTTTCTGGTGAAAAAGAATTAATTAAAGAAATAAGAAATTTCCTTTTGCAAAGCATTAACTGGGATTGCGAAGTTCATACCTTATTTCAAGACAATAATTTAGGTTGTGATCATCAGATGTCAGTTGCAAGTGACTGGTTTTTCAAAAACGAGGAAATGGGAATAATAATTGAAGATGATATCGTTGCAACGAAACAATTTTTCAACTTTTGTTCTCAAATGTTAGAAAAATACCGCTATGACGACAAAATTTCTTGTATTAGCGGTTTATGCGACGTGAATAATATTAATATTAGCTATCCCTATGACTATATATTCTCCAACAACATTCACTTTTGGGGATGGGCAGCTTGGCGGCGCTCGTTTAATGACTTTGATATTAAAGTTCGCGATTGGAATATTATTAAAAATAATCGCCAATTTAAAAATGCCTTCATTTCAAAATTTACCAAGCTTAATTTTTACAACGAAATGGAAACGCTAAAGTTAAATTGCCCTTGGGATCTGGCTTTCAAGTATTTAAATTATAAAAATTTTGCATTTAATGGTAAATTATGTATTATGCCCGCAAACAAGAGATTGACTACAAACATAGGTTTCGATGGCACTCATGCTGTTAAGGAGTTCAATTCTCATCTTGGCTGGCTTCCTGATAAATTAAATTGCGATAGTTTAAAACATCCTCCAAGTACTGAGTTTTCATATGACTATATTTTACAACTTGAGCACTTGCATTTAAATGTCGCTGTTAATAAATATGCTGCAAATATTTTTAAGCATTTATTTATAAATCTAGTTTTCTTAATGCGCTTTGTAAGTCAAATTCTCAAGTTAATTTTTGCACTATTTAATAAAGAGAAACGCCAGCATAGGCTTTGCAGACTTTCGCATTTAAAATACAACGCTATAATATATAATTATGTTGCTTTTAAAAAAATGACCGGAGATTAATTTCTCCGGTCATAAAATTTTGTGACATCTTGATACTAGTGTAAATCTCTATAAGAATTTTTGAACATATCCTCATAAGTTGTGTGTAACAATTCATGAGCCTTATGAGAATTTGGTTTTTCTAAAAATTCCTCATACAACTTAACTATATCGGGGTTTTGATGTGATTTTCTAAAGGGCAGTTCAGAATCTTCTTTGTATAGACCTTCAGCTCGCATTTCTTTGACTCTTATATTGTCGCAGCTTCTTGGTTGTCCGCCACCATTTATGCAGCCTCCAGGGCAAGCCATAACCTCTAAAAGTTGAAAATCAGCTTTTCCTTCTTTAAGTTCCCTTATTGATTTTTCAGCCTCTTTTAAAGTTGATACAACGCGAACTTTAACTTTTGTTCCTTTTATATCAACTTCAGCCTCTTTAGAACGATGGTTTTTATCAACTCCACGCAATGGCTTAAAGTCAATATTTTCCAGTGTTTCATGTGTTACAAATTCATATGCAGTACGAACTGCAGCTTCGGCTACACCGCCTGATGCGCCAAATATTGTTGCCGCACCTGTATATTGACCAAATGGCGAATCGTTTTGTTCAGGTTTAATTGTAGCAAGGTCAATACCGGCAGATTTAAGCATTCTTGCAATCTCTTGTGTTGTAAGAACAATATCTGTTTGTGGTCTTCCGTTGTCAAAAAGTTGTCCACGAACAGCTTCGGCCTTTTTAGCTGTACATGGCATAATAGAAACTACATACAAGTTTTCTTTTGTATAGCCATCAAAATACTTAGGCACAAGCTCTTTAATAACAGGCGAGAGCATACCCTGTGGAGATTTGCATGTTGACAAGTGCTTTAGCATATCAGGGTGTTGTGTTTCTAAATATCTTACCCAAGCAGGACAGCATGAAGTAAACAAGGGAAGGTTTTCACCTTTAGTTAGACGTCCTATAAATTCGCTTGCTTCTTCCATAATGGTTAAATCAGCAGAGAAATTTGTGTCAAACACTAAATCAAAGCCAAGTTGCCTTAATGCAGCATTTAACTTGCCAATAACATTTTCACCAGCTTTTAAACCAAATTCTTCGCCAAGGGCGACACGAACTGATGGCGCCATTTGAACAGCTGTTTTTTTATTTTTATCGTTAATTAAATCCCAAACTCTATCAATATCAGATTTTATTGTAAGCGCGCCTGTGGGACAAACTGCTTGACATTGACCGCAGAATACACAATCCACAGTGCCTAAAGCTCTGCCTGCCATTGGTTGCACAACGGTTTTAGAGCCTCTGTTTGCAAAACCTAATACGCTATGTCCCTGGAACTCGCTGCACGCACGAACGCAAGCACCGCAAAGTATACATTTGTTAGGATCACGCACAATTGAAGGATTAGAATTATCAATAGGTAAATACTCTTGCGGTTTTTTCTTAGCGAATCTTATGTCTTTAATGCCATACTCTTGAGCATACTGTTGCAACTCGCATTTGCCTGACTTGTCGCAAGTTGTACATTCTCTGTCGTGGTTTGCAAGCAATAATTCTAATACAATTTTTCTTATTCTTCTTGTCTTTTCAGTATTTGTATGGATTTTTAGCCCCGGTTCAGGCGGCATAGTACATGATGACTGAATTCCCCTGCCTTCTATTTCAACTACACACATTCTGCATGCGCCGTATTGTGTTAAGTCAGGCCTGTAGCAAAATGTTGGTACATTGAAACCATTATTTCTTATAACTTCAAGCAAGTTAGGCTCGTTTGTATATTCGCATTCTTTTCCGTTTATAAATAATGTATTTGTCATATTTTACCTCTCTTACGACTGTGAAATTGCCTTGAACGGGCATGCGCTTATGCAGGCACCGCATTTAATACATTTTTCCTGATTAATTTTATGAGGATTTTTCACAGTACCTTCAATTGCGCCAACAGGACAGTTCCTTGCGCATTTTGTACAACCCTTACAAAGTTCTTCATTGATTTTAATTACTTTTAATGCAGTACAAACGCCTGCAGGACATCTTTTATCTTTAATGTGCGCAATATATTCATCTCTAAAATATTTAAGAGTTGATAAAACGGGGTTAGGAGCAGTCTTACCGAGTCCGCACAAAGAGCCTTCTTTTACAGCCAATGCAAGTTCTTCAAGTGTATCCAGATCTTTCATTTCACCTTGACCACGCACAATTTTTTCTAAAATCTTTAGCATATTTTTTGTGCCTTCACGACATGGAACACACTTTCCGCAGCTTTCATTTTGCGTAAAGTGCATGAAAAATCTTGCAACCTCTACAATACAGGTGTCTTCGTTCATAACAACCAAACCGCCTGAACCTACCATTGCACCGGCTTTTATCAAATTGTCATAATCCATTGGTATATCAAGGTGTTCTTCAGTTAAACAACCGCCCGAGGGTCCACCTATTTGGACAGCTTTGAATTTTTTACCATTTCTAATACCGCCGCCGATATCAAAAACTATTTCTCTTAAAGTTGTACCCATTGGAACTTCAATAAGACCTGTGTTATTAACTTCACCTGTTAGAGCAAAAGTTTTTGTGCCTTTTGATGTTTCAGTACCAAATGAAGCAAACCAATCTGCACCTTTGTCAATAATAACAGGAACATTTGCAAGAGTTTCCACGTTATTAATCAGTGTTGGTCTTCCAAAAAGTCCACAATTAGCAGGGAATGGTGGTTTTGGTCTTGGCATACCGCGCTCGCCTTCTATTGACGCTAAAAGTGCAGTTTCTTCACCGCAAACAAAAGCACCTGCACCTTCTTTAATGTGAATGTCAAAATTAAAACCGCTGCCCATTATGTTTTGACCTAAAAAGCCTTTTTCTTCAGCTTGTTTAATCGCTATTTTGAGTCGTTTAATTGCAAGAGGATATTCGGCTCTAACGTAAATATACGCTTCATCTGCACCAATTGCAAAACCTGCAATAGCCATACCTTCAAGTAACTTGTGCGGATCGCCCTCCATAACAGACCTGTCCATAAAAGCACCAGGGTCGCCCTCATCGCCGTTACAAACAACATAAGATTTTCCACCACGATTTGCAGCCGTAAATCTCCATTTGCGACCTGTAGGAAAACCGCCGCCACCACGACCTCTTAAACCTGATTTTTCTATTTCTTCAATAACTGCATCGGGGTTATTTTGTTCAAGAACTTTTGCAAGCGCCCTATAACCTCCGACAGCAATTGCTTCATCAATACATTCTGCGTTAATTTCGCCACAATTCTTTAAAGACGTTCTTGTTTGTTTAGCGTAAAAATTAATTTCTTCATTTTTATAAATATGATTACCTGTTTTTGGATCTGTATAAAGTAATCTTTCTACGGGCTTACCATCTTTAATATGTGAATTTACAATTTCTTCAACATCATCGGGTTTTACTTTTACATAAGTAATGTCAAAATCAGGAATAATAACCAAAACACCCTGTTCGCAAAAACCATGGCAACCTGTTGGAACAGTTGTCATCTTGTCATGTTCGCTCAAAATCGAAACATCGGCACCTAATTCTCTAAATTTTGCCATAACTTCGTTTGAACCATTTGCAATACAGCCTGTACCATTACATACAAGTACCCTTAAACCTTGCTGTTTTATAAGTTCAATGGCTTTTTTACGCTCGTTTTCTATGTCTATATTTAATTTTTTAACTTCTGTTTCCATTCTTTAGCCCTCTTTTTCCTCAGCAACAATGGTATCGATAATAATTTTAATTGCATCCGGCGTCATTTGCGGATAAACCTTGCCGTTAATTACAACAACAGGTGCTAAGCCGCAAGCACCTAAACAACTTACCGTTTCAATTGAAAATAAACCGTCATCTGAGGTATATTTTCCCTCTTTTAAATTAAATCTTTGTGTTAAATATGTGTAAACAGGCATTGACCCTCTAACATGGCATGCTGTGCCGTCACAACACTTAACTTCATATTTACCCTTCGGCTCAAGTGAAAACTGCGCATAAAAAGTTGCGACCCCAAAAACGGTCGCAGGCGAAAGTTCATCAATTTTAGTGCCAATATATGTGATGGCATCTTGTGGCAAATATCTGAACTCTTCCTGCACTTTTTGCAAAATGGCAATCAGATTAGATTTTTTTGCACCACAAGAGTTAATGATGTCATCAACCTTCTTAAAGTTAATGCCACCAGAGGTTTGAGTGCTCATGAATATCTCCTTTTTAACTAACAACCCTATTGCAATTATTGCACGACAATGTATTAAAATCAAATATTAAATTGCCTAAATACTCGCTTTAGACTATACTAATAATAAGCAGTAGGAATATAAAAATGGACGAAAAATTAAATATTACGGTATGTTTGGGCAGCTCTTGTTTTGCAAGAGGAAACGAGGAACACTTAAACTTTATAGAGGATTATGTTGAAGAAAACAATCTTGATGCGGTTATTGATATATGTGGCTCCAGATGTGAGGGTAAATGCGCCCAAGGACCCAATATAACAATAAATGGAAAATTGTACTCAAATATTACAAAAGAAAAATTAAAAGAAATACTTGATAATTTTAGGGGTTGATAATGGACAAGCTGTATCCAGTTTATACACTAAATAACGAATGTCATGACTGCTATAAGTGCGTAAGGGAATGCCATGTTAAGGCAATTAGTATACAACAAGGTCATGCGTCTGTTTTACCTGAAAAGTGCATAGCATGTGGTAATTGCGTGCAGGCATGCCCAAATAATGCAAAAAGAGTAAGAAATGACATTGAAAAAGTTAAAAATTTGTTTAGGGCGCAACAGGAAGTCTACGTTTCTCTTGCACCCAGCTGGAGCGGAATTTTTGAATATACACCATCTAAAATGATTGCTCTTTTAAAAAAGCTCGGCTTTAAACATGTAAGCGAGACCGCTCTTGGCGCGCAAGAAGTTTCTATTGAGTGCGCAAAACTTATGAAAGAAAAAGATAAAGGTCTTTTTATTTCAAGCGCATGCCCTGTTGTCGTTGATTATATAAGACTTTATAATACAAAATTCCTGCCATACATTACCCCTGTTGCCTCACCGGCCTTGACGCATGCAAAAATGCTAAAGGAAATCTACGGTAAAAATATTCATATAGTATTCATTGGACCATGTATTGCAAAGAAAAACGAGTCTGATAATAATCCCGGCTTAATAGATGCTGCTTTAACATTCGAGGAATTAAAATTCTGGTTGCAAGATGAATATATTTCTGCAGATGACATAGAAGATAACGGATGTGAATCTTTTGTTCCTGAAAATGCTTATGAAGGAGCTCTTTACCCCATTGAAGGCGGTATGAATGAAACCATTAAAAAAGGCAAAATGGCTGATGATGTTCAGTTTGTAAACATAAGCTCAATTGAAAATCTAGAAAAAGCACTTAAGGGTCTTGATCCTACTACAATAAATAAAAAGATTTTTATAGAAGCTCTTGCATGTAATGGTGGTTGCTTAGCAGGTCCTTGCGCTTCTACTAAAAAATCAGAACTTTTAAGAGTTAGCGACACATTAGCGAAAGTTAAAACTCGTGAAGAAATCCCAAGCGAGCCTAAAACTGTCGTTGCAAAAGATTATAAGAAAAAACCAATAGAAAAACATAACTATGATTACGAAACAGTTTCTGAAGCTCTGAAAAAAATTGGTAAATACACAGAAGAAGATGAGCTCAACTGCGGTGGATGCGGGTATAACACATGCCGAGAACTCGCTTGCGCACTACTGTCGGGCGAAGCAGAACCTTCAATGTGTGTTTCATATATGAGAAAAATTGCTATGCAAAAAGCTGCGGCAATGCTAAGGTGTATGCCCTCAGCTATTGTTATGGTTGACAAAGACCTTAAAATTGTAGAGTCTAATGAAGCATTTATGAAAATGTTTTGTGCTGATATGTATGACATTTTTTCAGACAGACCAGAGGGTCTCAATGGTGCTTGTATAGATAGAATTGTAGATTTTGCAGACATTTTTAAAGAGACTTTAAAATCATCAAAAGACATCCACAAAGAGCATTATCCCGTAAAAAATCGTTTATATGACATTAGTGCATTCTCTATTGAAAAAAATGAGTTGGCAGGTGCAATTATAACAGATGTTACCCAAAGTGAACTGGGTCGAGAAAAAATTGCCCAAAAAGCCCATGAAGTTATTAATAAAAATATTGCAATTGTTCAAGAAATTGCTTGTTTGCTAGGTGAACACATGGTTGAAACCGAGCTGCTGTTAAGCACAATTGCGCAAGATTACGATACCTCTGATGGGGATAAAAAGTAATGTTTATTGATATCGATTGTGCTCAAGAAAAGAAATATAACCAAAACACCTATGGTGATTATTTTTTATCCAAAAGATACCCTGAAAGCGGCGATTTAATTGCTGTATTATCAGACGGGCTCGGCAGCGGAATAAAAGCAAACATTCTTGCCACAATGACAGCTACAATGCTTTTAAAATTCGTAGAAGCAGGTGCTGATATAAAAACCGCCTGCGAAGTCATTATGAACTCATTGCCTGTTTGTCAGGTAAGAAAAATAAGCTATTCAACTTTTTCTGTCGCACACTGTAGCGAGGATGGAGAAGTTAAAATTGTTGAGGAAGGAAATCCGAATTTTATCTATATAAGCGATGGCAAAGTAATTGAGCCTGAATATACAGTTATTGACTCAGACACATTTAAAAACAGGCACATGCATGTATACAAATTGCAGTTAAAATTAGGTGACAGGCTTATATTCTGTTCAGATGGTGTTACGCAGGCTGGGCTTGGAAATCCAGAATTAAAGCTTGGCTTGAGGCGTAGCGGGCTTATAAAATATTTACTTGAAAAAATAAATGCAAATCCCGACATATCAAGCAGCGAATTATCTCATTTTGCTGTGCGTGCCGCAATAAATACTGAGCCAGATAGAAAGGCAAAAGATGACACATCTTGCTGCGTGATTTATTATAGAGAACCTCGTAAAGCACTTATTTTTACTGGTCCTCCTTACCATCAAGAAAAAGACAACGAGTACGCAAAAGAGTTTTTTAAATCACCTGCAAAAAAAGCTATATGTGGTGGCACAACAGCAAATTTAATTTCAAGAGAACTAAATATTCCTGTTCGCTGTAATAATATTCGCAGTGTTGGAAAATTACCCGCTGTTTCTCAAATGGATGGGATTGACCTTGTAACAGAAGGTATTTTGACTCTTACAAAGACTTATGAGTACTTAGAGAGCGGTTTTAACGATAAAGAAAAAAATGCAGCATATGATTTAATGCAATTTTTATTAAATAGTGATTGCATAGAATTTATGGTTGGTGCAAAATTAAATCAAGCACATTACGATCCCAATTTGCCTATTGAAATTGAAATAAGAAAAAATATTGTTAAGAAAATGGCAAAAATTCTGGAAGACAAGTATATTAAAAGAGTGACGCTGCGATATATATAAGGAGAAAATATGAACAAAGTCATCGTAAAAATATGCATGGGTACAACCTGTTTTGTAATGGGTGCATCTGAACTGCAAGAATTAACAGATATCATCCCTGA
>CALUWD010000025.1 GCA_944324385.1 Candidatus Gastranaerophilales bacterium
CTGCCCGAATAGGGACATTTTCTATGACTCAGCTTCGCTTCGTCAAGAAAAGCAGTCAAACAAGTTCAGCATGACAAAGATGCAGCCCGAATAGGGACATTTTCTATTGCCCACTTTTTAGATGCTGAAATAAATTCAGCATGACAATGGGGGTGTTCAGCATAACAATTAACCCGTCACCTCTTTCGACCAAACCCGTCACCACGAACGACCCACCACATCACCCCGAACAACCCACCACATCATCACGAACGACACACCCATCACCCATACGCCCAAAACCGTTACCCTGAATGACCCAAACCGTCACCCTGAACTCGTTTCAGGGTCTAATCCTTTTACGCGTTCATTTTTCAGATGCTGAAATAAATTCAGCATGACAAAGATGCTGCCCGAATAGGGACATTTTCTATGACTCAGCTTCGCTTCGTCAAGAAAAGCAGTCAAACAAGTTCAGCATGACAATTAACCCATCACCCATACGCCCAAAACCGTTACCCTGAATGACCCAAACCGTCACCCTGAACTCGTTTCAGGGTCTAATCCTTTTACGCGTTCATTTTTCAGATGCTGAAATAAATTCAGCATGACAAAGATGCTGCCCGAATAGGGACATTTTCTATGACTCAGCTTCGCTTCGTCAAGAAAAGCAGTCAAACAAGTTCAGCATGACAACGGGGGTGTTCAGCATGACAATAACCGCCATGCAAAAGTCGCTACCTTCGTAGCGACATTTGCTTCACACACTTGTTATTTTTGTTCCTCGATAACCGCTTGAGCAGCTGCCAGGCGCGCTTGCGGAACTCTAAACGGAGAGCAAGACACATAATTCAAGCCAATTCTATGGCAGAATTTTACTGAATCAGGGTCGCCACCATGTTCGCCGCAAATACCACGTTTTAAGTCAGGTCTTACCTTAAGCGCTTTATCTAGAGCTATTTGCATTAACTGACCCACACCAACCTGGTCAAGTGATTCAAACGGGTTGCGAGGTAAGATTTTTTCTTCAACATATTTGTTTAAGAATTTACCCTCAGCATCATCACGAGAGAATCCAAAAGTCATCTGTGTCAAGTCATTTGTACCGAATGAGAAGAACTGAGCGTATTGAGCGATTTCATCCGCAGTAAGTGCTGCACGAGGAATTTCAATCATCGTACCAAACATGTAATCAACTTCAACGCCTTTTTCTTTCATTACTTCTTTTGCTACACGCTCTAAAAGTTCACGGTCAATTCTAAGCTCGTTTACATGTGATACAAGAGGAATCATAACCTCGGGTTTAACTTCCAAGCCTTCTTTTTTAAGGTCGCATGCCGCCATAAATATTGCTCTTACTTGCATTTCGTTAATTTCAGGGAACATAAGACCCAAACGGCAGCCCCTTAAGCCCATCATCGGGTTAGATTCGCTCAAGTTTTCAACAATGTGAAGCATTTCTTCTTCTTTTTTATAGTCTTTACCTTGAGCCTTTAGAGTTGCAACCTGTTCAATCAAGCTTTCTTTATCAGGCAAGAACTCATGTAACGGCGGGTCAAGCAAACGTATTGTCATTGGAAGTCCGTTCAATGCTCTAAACATATCAACAAAATCTTGATATTGCATTGGTAAAAGCTTGTCCAGTGCTTCTTTTCTAGCTTCAGGAGTTCCTGCAATAATCATTTTTTGAACCCAGGGAAGTCTGTCAGGATCCATAAACATATGCTCTGTACGGCAAAGACCAACACCTTGAGCGCCTAATTTAACAGCATTTTTAACATCAGTCGGAGTATCTGCGTTAGCACGAACTACAAGTTTTTTAGTTTCATCAACCCACTTGAACAGTGTTTCAAAGTTTTCATCCATATCAGCACGGAGTGTTTTAACTTCCCCTGCCATAACCTCGCCTGTACCGCCATCAAGAGAAATAATATCATTTTCCTTGTAAACAGTACCATCGCCAGCAGTTAGAGTTTTATTTGCAAGGTCAATTTTTAAGTCTTCGCAGCCTGCAACACAGGGTTTACCCATGCCTTTTGCAACAACTGCAGCGTGAGAAGTCATGCCGCCTCTAAGTGTCAATACACCTTGAGAAGCAATCATGCCATGGATATCATCAGGGCAAGTTTCAATTCTTACTAAGATAACTTTTTCGCCTGCTTCGCCACGAGTTGCTGCTTCATCGGTGTCAAATACTATTTTACCAACTGCAGCGCCGGGGGATGCAGCAAGACCTTGAGCAATTTTGTGAGCTTCTTTTTTAGCTTTTGGGTCAAAAGAAGGTAATAAAAGTTGATACAATTGGTAAGGATCAACAAGAGAAATAGCACGTTCCTTTGTGATTATACCTTCTTTCTCCATTTCAACGGCACATCTAACCGCAGCGGCAGCAGTTCTTTTACCGTTTCTTGTTTGAAGAACATACAATTTACCACGTTCAATTGTAAATTCCATATCTTGAACATCTTTGTAGTGTTTTTCAAGGTTTTTAGCAATTGCAACATATTCTTTGTAAAGCTCAGGCATTTCATGCTCTAGTTCGCAAATTGGTTTAGGTGTTCTGATACCTGCAACAACGTCCTCACCTTGTGCGTTTGTTAAGTATTCACCATAGAATTTATTTTCACCTGTTGAGGGGTTTCTGGTAAATGAAACACCTGTAGCGCAGTCATCGCCCATATTACCAAATACCATAGTTTGAACGTTTACCGCTGTACCATAGTTGTGGTCAATTTTGTAGTGGTTACGGTAAGCAACCGCACGAGGAATATTCCAAGATCTAAATACAGCTTCAATAGCTTCTTGAAGTTGTACCATAGGATCTTGCGGAAATTCTTTTCCTGTTTCTTTTTTGATTAATTCTTTATAAGGCTCGATAAGCGATTTCCAATCATCTGCGCTTAACTCTGTATCTTGTTTAACACCTTTTTGTTCTTTAATTTTATCAATGTATTCTTCAAATTTTACTCTTTCAATGTCCCAAGCAACTGAGCCGAACATTGTTAAAAATCTGCGATATGAATCGTAGCAAAAACGAGGGTTGTTAGTAAGTTTAATCATACCTTCAACTGTTTTATCGTTCATACCAAGGTTTAGGATAGTTTCCATCATACCCGGCATAGAAAGTCTTGCACCCGAGCGAACAGACACCAAAAGCGGATTTTCACTGTCGCCAAACTTTTTGCCTGTTTGTTTTTCAACATCAGCCAAAGCTGCTTTTACTTCATCCATAACGCCCTCGGGCATTTTGTTGCCTGAGTTAATATATTCCATACAAGTTTCTGTTGTAATAGTCAAACCTGGGGGAACAGGTAAACCTGCATTTGTCATCTCGGCAAGGTTTGCACCTTTTCCGCCGAGCAAATTGCGCATATCGGCATTACCTTCTCTAAAAAGCCATACACGTTTTTGTGTCGTCATTAATTTTTTCTCCTTTTCAATAAAAATCTAAAAAAAGTTGAAAATATTCTAACATAAAAGTGATTTATACACAATTTCCTGATATAATCACTTTATGGAAAATAAAAATGATATTATAAATAATGCGATTGACTTAATCGCAAAAGGCGAATTTAGCCAAGCGGCAGAGCTTTTGGAAAAAATCCAACCTGAAAATGAAAACGACATTGAAACTATTAAAAACCTTGGGCTTTGCTATATAAACACTCAAGAATATCAAAAAGCTGCACAGGCTTTTAAAAAAGTTCTTGAAATAGATGAAAACGATGCTACTGCACTTTATTACCTTGCAAATTGCGAAGAAAAACTTGGCTTTGAAGATGAAGCAGCGCAAAAGTATCAAAAAGTTTTGAATTTAAGAAATGAATTTTTTGATGCTTACAAAAATCTTGCTGTAATTCTTACTAAACAAGGACAGTATGAAAAAATAATCGAACTTTTGTCCCCTGTAATAAAGCTAAAAAATGACGATTATATTTTTTATTACCTTATCTCAAGCGCCTACATTGCTTTAGCTAAGCACAATGAGGCAATTAAACCGCTAAAAAAAGCAATTGAGTTGCGACCTGACCATCTGCAACTGCAAAATAACCTTGCAAACTGCTACATTGCGCTAAATGAGCTTGAAAATGCTGAGTTAATTTTAAAAAGCGCATACGCCCAAAATAAAGATTTTGCAATGACAAATTATAATTTAGGGGTGCTTTACCAAATAAAAGGTGATTATAAGCAAGCTTTTGAATACTTTAACACTGCTTATCAAAAAGAACCCTCTGTTGCGCTTATGACAACTTTGGCTTATTGCGCAAGAAGGGCTGAAAAATATGATATTGCAATAAGCTTATATAAAAGTCTTGTAGCAATTTATCCTGATAAAGCAAACTACCAGAATAACCTTTTATCAGTGCTTATGGAAACAAGAAAGTATCAAGAAGCACTAAAAACGGTAAAAGACCTTTTAAAACTAAACCCAAAAGGGGTAGATTTGCTAAAAAAATATGCTGCGCTTTTAAGACTCACAGGTTCAAATGAAAATGCATGCGAGATTTTAGACGAGCTTATAAAACGCGGAAAAGTTGACGTTGAAATATACTACAACCTTGCAATTTGTCGCGCAAATATGGGCGATTTAGAAGGTTCAAAAGACGCATTTTTAAAATGCATTGCGCTTGAACCGCACAACCCCTTTGTGCATAAGGATTTAGGTCTTTTGTACTTAAAAATAAATATGGTAGATTGGGCGCAAGATGAACTAAATCAAGCAGTGGAGCTTGAACCTGATGAACCTGAAATTACCTTTGCTTACGCTGTTATGTTAAATAAAATCGGAGATTTTAAAAAGGCCGATGAATTTTACAGCAAAACAGTTACGCTTGATAAAAATAACGCAAATTATCTGGCGCATTGGGGTGAAAACCTTGTTGCACAAGCAAAAATGGATGAAGGCATTGAAAAATTGCAAGCTGCAATAAAATTAGACCCTAAAAATTACATCGCGCTTTATAATCTTTCAAAAATTTATTTTGCACAAAAAAAATATTCAGTTGCAAAACAAATTCTTGAGGATATGTTGAACATTAAAAAAGACTCTGAAATCTTGAATATGCTTGCACTTTGCTACTTAAAAACAAAAGATTACAAAGCGGCAATTGGTATTTTTGAAAAATTAAGAAAAGATTTTCCTAAAAACCACATTCTTTTATGCAATTTAGGGGAATGTTATTTAAAATTAGGAGAATTTGAAAAGGCAAAAGAGGCTGCAAATGCTGCACTTTTGATTTTCAGTGATTATGATGAAGCATTAAAAATAATAAAAGAGGTAGAAAAACAAAATGACAGAGGGTAAAAAAAGAATCGTTTCAGGCATGCGCTCAACAGGTAAACTGCACTTGGGGCACTATTTTGGCGTGCTTGCAAATTGGAAAAAATTGCAACATGAATATGACAGTTTCTTTTTTATTGCTGACTGGCATGCGCTTACAACAAAGTTTGACTCTACTGAAACTCTTGCGCAAAATGTTTACAATGTAGCGCTGGACTGGCTTTCTTGCGGGATAGACCCTAATAAATCTACAATTTATGTGCAATCTTATGTCCCGCAAATTGCACAATTGCATATTTATTTAAGTATGATTACACCGCAAAACTGGGTAGAGCGCGACCCGACCCTAAAAGATATGGCACGTGCGCTAAGAGAAGGCGGGCACAATGACTCGCAAATTTCCTACGGGCTTTTGGGTTATCCTGTGCTAATGACAGCAGACATTATGATGTTTAATGCAAATTATGTTCCTGTTGGGATTGACCAAGTTCCGCATGTTGAGCTTTCTCGCGACATTGTAAGACGCTTTAATAATATTTATAAAACAGACTTTTTTGTAGAACCTGAACCGCTTTTAACTCAAATTCCTTTGATGAAGGGGGTTGACGGCAATAAAATGGGTAAATCTTTTAACAATGACATAAAAATCTCAGATGATGAGAAAACAACCGAAAAGAAAATAATGAGCGCAATAACAGACAGGTCAAGGCTCAGACGTGATGACCCCGGACATCCTGAAGATTGTGAAGTTGTTTATGATTATTGGAAAATTTTTGATAGTGAAGAAAAGGTAAAAGAAATTGATTCACTTTGTCGCAAGGGTGAAATAGGCTGTGCTCAGTGCAAAAGAGAGCTTGCACAAAAAGTTAATGAAATGCTTGCGCCAATAAGGGCAAAAAGAAAAGAACTTGAGAACAACCCTAAACTGGTAAAAGAAATTCTGCTTGAAGGCTCAAATAAAGCGCAAAAAGAGGCTCAAATTATTTTAGATAAAGTAAAAGAAGTTGTAAGGATGTATTAAATGGATAAACTCATTGAAACATTTGTGGAACTTGCAAAAATTCCCTCTCCGTCTTTAGGTGAGGATAACGTTGCAAATAAAATAATAGAAATTTTAAATGCACAAAATATAAATGCTAAAAAAGACGATTATGGCAATGTACATGCCTTTATTGAGCCAACAGATAAGTCTAAGCGCCCCTTGCTTTTAAGTGCGCACATGGATGTTGTGGGAGATGACAGCCCAGTAAATGTTGTAATTAACGACGATATTATTGAAACAGATAAAACAAGAACTTTAGGGGCGGACGATAAAGCAGGGGTGGCTGCGGCAATTGTCCTTGCTCAAGAAATTGTTAACAATAAAGATTTGCGCCATGGCGGCTTAGAGCTTGTTTTCACACGTGATGAAGAACAGGGGATGAGCGGTATTCATAACATTGATTTTTCAAAGTTAGAGAGTGAATACATACTTGTGCTTGATTCATCTGAACTTGGCAAATTTGAAATTTCAGGCGCAAGCTACACTAAGCTTGATGTAACTGTTAAATCAAAAATCGGCGGACACAGCGGGCTTGATATAGGTAAAAAAGACAGAATTAACGCTGCAAAAGTAATTGCAGATTATGTAAAAATTGCGCCAATAGGTGTAATTAACGAAGATGAGCTTGGCATTGTAACTTCTGCTAATTTAGGCTGCATTGTAGCAGGCGGCATTGAGTGCACATTAAAATCTGCTCAAAAAGCAAAAAACCCTCATGAATATATTTCAAAAAATTGCACTGATAATGTTATAAACACTACTGCTTGCGCACATTATTCAATCAGAAGTTCAAATGCTTGGTTTGAAAAAGAACTTATTGATGCTTATAAAAACATAGCAGATGAGATTATAAAGAAATATGGCGAAAATGTTGAAATAAAAATTGATGTAAGCGAACATTTAAAACCTTTTGAAAAATCCGACGACGATACACTTGTAAACATAGGACGAGAAGCAGCAAAGAAAATAGGCTTAAAACTTGATGTAAGTTCATTCCACGCAGGGGCTGAAACACATGTCTATGCAAATGAAAAAAATAAATACGGTAAAGTTTTTAAACCTGTGCTTATTGGCGTTGCAAATATAGAAAATATGCACTCTCCTCAAGAGAAAATGCATATTAATTCTTATTTAGAAGGTTATAAATTCTTAAAAGAATTTTTTATTGAATTTAACAAATAATTTTACTTTTTCCAAAATTTCCATTTAGGAGTTTCGGTTTGGTAAAATTTCAGTGCTAAACTATCGCCGCTGTTGACTTTCAGGGCGTCGCCTTCTTCTATGTAAGATAAAATTGAGTTATCGTAAGCATTTTGAACACCTGATTTAAAACGACCCTTGCCGGCAGTAGGATGTATAAAACCATCACCAAAATGATAAGCAGTGCTAAATCCTTGTACGAAAAAGTTTGCAACGCTTATGCCTGCTTTTTTAGCAGTTTCAGCAGCGTCAAAAGGCTTATAGCCTACAACCTTTGCCTCAACTGGCAAATTTTGAATATTGTATGTTTTGCCAACCGTAGGGTCTGTATAGCTCAAAGGTTTAACTACAAAGTAAGCATCTCGCTTTGCGCGTTTTGCATCAACTATTTTTACTACTTTTGCCCTGATTATAGAATTTTCTTTTAAATAAATTCCGTCTTTATACTCCATTTCCTTAAGAACTTTTGCACTAAAATAAGCAGAGGGGTTATTGGTTGAAAAAGAGTTAAGACACTGCACAACAGTTTTGCTCGCGGCATATGCAGGCGAGATTAAAAACATTAAAGCAAGGGTAATAAAAATTTTTTTCATACATCCTCCTTTATTTTTTAAGCTTCTTGCGGAATTAAAACCTGATAACCTTTGTCTTTCAATACTTTTTCTTTTTTTGCTTCCTCTAAATCTTCCCTTACCATTTCAGATACCATGGTTTGAAGGTCATATTTAGGCTCCCAACCCAATTTTTGGCGGGCTTTTGTACTATCACCTAAAAGAAAGTCAACTTCAGCAGGTCTAAAGTATCTAGGGTCAACTTCGATTATAACTTTGCCTGTTTTCTTGTCTATACCTTTTTCTTCAATTCCTTTGCCCTGCCAGATTAATTCAATACCTAATTCTTTAAATGTCATATTACAAAAATCACGAATTGAGGTTGTTACACCTGTTGCAAGAACAAAATCCTCGGGTTTTTCCTGTTGGAGCACTCTCCACATACCTTCAACATAGTCTTTTGCATGTCCCCAATCACGCTTAGAATCAAGGTTTCCAAGGTATAATTTATCCTCCATGCCAAGAGCTATGCGAACTGCGGCACGAGTGATTTTTCTTGTAACAAAAGTTTCGCCTCGGCGGGGGCTTTCATGGTTAAATAAAATACCGTTACAAGCGTATAAGTCATAGCTTTCACGATAGTTAACAGTAATCCAGTAAGCGTATAATTTAGCGCAAGCATAGGGTGAGCGAGGATAAAAAGGAGTTGTTTCTTTTTGCGGGGTTTCCTGTACAAGACCAAAAAGCTCAGAAGTTGAAGCTTGATAAAACTTTGTTTTTTTGCCTAAATCCAGTAGTCTTATTGCCTCTAATATCCTTAAAGTACCTATGCCGTCAGCATTTGCGGTGTATTCAGGTTCATCAAAAGACACTTTAACATGAGATTGCGCTGCAAGGTTATAAACTTCATCAGGCTGAATTTCTTGCATAAGCCTTATTATATTTGTAGAGTCGGTTAAATCTCCATAATGAAGTTTAAATTTTAAATTGGGATTGTGAATATCCTGATACAAATGGTCAATTCTTGAAGTATTAAAAGATGACGCACGACGCTTCATCCCATGGACTTCATAACCTTTTTCAAGTAATAATTCTGCAAGATAACTGCCGTCTTGTCCTGTAATCCCTGTTATAAGTGCTTTTTTCATATTCTCCTCACTGATGCTATAAGAACATTATACATTTTACACGCTTTAGTGCAAGTAATCAAAAAAGAACCACCCTGCAATTTGCAAGGTGGCTTAATCGGTTGTAGTGAATTAAACAAATTTTATTTTGCCTCAGGTGTGCCTAATGGTTGTAAATCTGGATGGTGTGGAGGCATTGGGCGAGTACCTTTTTGTGCTTTATGTTTTTTTGCAAATTCTTTTCTGCCGTCTTGTTTCATTTTTTCTAATGTTTTCTTTTGTTTGTCTGTCAAGATTGCTTCAAATTCTTGCATATTTTGTTTTCTAATTTCTCTTGCCTGTGCTTTAAGTTCGCCTATTTCTTTGTGCAGTGCTTGAACTTTAGCGTTAGCTTCAGCTTGAGTTAATGAACCGTTTTGGCGGATAGTTTTTATTTCGTCTTTTTTAACTTTAATTTGATCCATTACAGGTTTCATTTTTTCAAACCCGTCTTTTCTTATTTGCTCTGCTTTTGTTTTTTGTTCGTCAGTTAAATTTAATTTTTTGTCAAACTCAGCTTTCTTTTGTTCCATTTTAGCTTTCATTTCAGGATTCATAGGTGGTTTTTGACATTTTTGTTCCATTTTAGGAGTTGGCTTTTGTCCTTCAACTGGGCATGGTTGAGCATTTGCAGCCCCTACCGATAAGAAAAGTATTAAAGTTGATGCAAGTACTAATTTTTTCATAATTAAATCCTTTCTAAATTAAATCTTTCAAGCTTTGTGCAAGTTCTTTTTTTGCGTTATAAAGTCTTGATTTTACTGTTCCTACTGGAGTTTTAATTTTGCGCGCGATTTGTTCGTAAGAAAGCTGCTCTATTTCATATAACATCACAACTTCCTTAAACTTTGGTTTAAGAGCGTTAATTGCATTGATAATAAGCTTTTGACGCTCATTTTGTATTAAAGTCAACTCGGGAGTTTGTTTTTTGTCTTTTATTTCATTTAGTTTTTCTTCCTCTGCTATTGTTGTATTTTTGACATAAGAAGATTTTAGGTAGTCTTTAGCTAAATTCTTGGCTATTGTGCCAATCCAGCCCTTTAACTTTCCTTTTTCCTCGTATTTGCTTTGATTTTGCCAGATTTTTATATATACTTCCTGTTCGATGTCTTCATTTTGTTCGTTTGTTATTTTTTTGATTATATTTCTGACATTTTGTTTGTTTTGCTTGATTAATTCACTAAAGTTCATCACTCTACCATTATAAGCCCGTATTCATCGGTCGGAAAACCTAAATCTTCTGCACTTAAATTATGATACACAATTGAATTTACAATGTCATATTCATAATTTAGAGCAGTTCCACCCAGTGCAAAAAACAAAAGTGCAATAGAAAAACAAGCTGCTTTTATTTTATACAATTTCTTTTTCTCGCGTTGTTTTTGCGCTAAAAAATACGGACGAACCTCACCTATTAAATCCGAAACTTTTTGCATTTTTTCATGCTCAATTTTACAATCAGGACAATTTTTAACATGTTCCAAAAATTCTTTTTCTTCCCTGAATGTAAAATATGCTTCGTATTTATTGCATTTTTCTTTCATTTTTTTAGCTCCTACATTTATATAACGAAGCACATATTTATTTTGTTCATTTTTTATTTAAAAAATTTTTATTTTAACATTTTATAAACTTTAAATTCCGCAGGTTGCAAGATATCAAAGGTTATTGAGCCTTTTATTTCTTCTTGCATAGGAATTTCAACAAAAGAACATTTTTGCATTTCATCTAGTCTGAAATCATAAAATGCGCTTAGTCTTTTGTTATCTTTAAGCTTAATTGTTTTATTCAAGACTGCTTTACCTTTTTTGGTCATGCGTCTTGTATTGCCATTCACATCAACTACATTAACCTTTTCTGTGGGTGAAATGTAGTTTGCTACAACAAAAATACTTTCATTTGATTTTTTATCGCCAATAATTTCCCAACAGCAAAAACCGTCGTCACTTTGAACATGTAAAACAGCTTTTCCGCGGCTTATAAGTTCACTGTGTTGAACAAAGTAATTTAGCGCATTAAATTTTTCATAAAAACTCCAGTCTTTGTTTCTGTCCATTGAAACTTCATTACCTATAATGCGCTCTATACCTGTTTTTGTAAAACTTTCATCGCCATCAACATAAAGTGTTGAACGTTGTGCAAATTTTCCACCGGGGAGAAATTTATACTTAAACCATTTAAACAGTGCGCCCTGTTCGCCTAATTGAGCAGGATACTGGTCAATTTCACGAAACTCTCCGTCTTGATTGTTATAAGCTTTTAAAATAGAAAGCGGATTTATTTTTGATGCTTTATTGTTATAAATTTCAAGACGCATGTTATCATTAATTATTTGCTCAGGTGTTTTTATGTACTGACTTACAATATCATCACCCCAGAGAAGATCAAAGTGCATATCATTATGATATTCCTTAAAATAACCGTCCCAGAGCATATATTCTGCTAATGTTGCAAAGTATGGAATACGTCTTTTTAGTTTTGAGTTCATTGCGCCTAAAACTTTGCTTGGTATTCTATAGCTTATTGGCATGCCTGATTTTTGAGAAACTTCATCAACCACATGATCAATATGATCAACTCTAAAACCATCAAAGTTAAATTCTTTTTGTAAATTATTCATGTAATCAATGAAAAATTCCTTAACTTTGTTATTGTATTTAGATTTTTCAAAGTAAACAAAGTAATAAGGTGTTTGACAATCAAGGTTTGCAAAGTGTGTTACATCTTCGCCTTTAAAGTTGTAGTGCTTATATATCGGGTATTGACCGGACTTGTGCATTTTATCATACACAGGAACACCTGCTGAACACCACGCACCACCGGGCATAGTCCAGAGTCCTTCATTAATTAAAGCTTGTATTATTTCTGTTTGTTTTGTAATATCTTCTTCGCACTTTGGTTTTTTACCATTAACGCGCTCAATAATTTCTTCTGCTCTTTTAGCTAATTCTTCCTGTTTTTCTTTAAAGGACATTTTGTAAGAAATTAAAATTTTAAATTCTTTTAAATCTTCCTCTTGTGTTTTTGAATTATTTGCTTTTAGAGCTTTTTTAAAGTTGTTTATTTGATTATCAAGTTCTTTTATATCCATCCATCTTGCAACGTAAGGATGAGTTAAAACAATTTTTGAAAATCTGCCTGTTTGAGGCAAAATATCATAAATTACAGGGTGTCCTGCAAGTTGAGCTAATGTTATAAAGAATTTTACCTGCTCTTTAGCATCTAAACCTAAAAATTTTGCCACTTTTTCATCGCAAAGTTTTTGAGAAACATCAGAGGACTGAGGCAAATATGCACAACCAAATTCACGAGGGTGAAAAGGTATTAAATAAAGAGTTGTGGGCATAATGTTTAAATCTTTGTTACCCCAATCAAGAGAAACAACTGCAGCTAGCCAATCAATGAACTTACCGACACTATTTGGGTCTTTGCCCAACCCTGCAAGGGATAATAGTTTTATGTTGTGACCTTCTTTTTTAAACCAATTAGAGTGTTTTACTTTTCTTCTTGCAAGAGGAGAAGGATTTGAAATGTGAGTAAATTTTTCACCGTCATAAGTGCCTTCAAGTTTTAATTTTTCACAAAATGCAAAAATAATTTCACCTGTTGTTAACTCATCTAGCGTTTTATAGTGCGGGTATGGCAAATACCCGTATTTTTGTATTGTTTTTGACAGGTATTCTTTTCTCTCGTTTGAAACATCACAAATACCATAAATTTCTTTTAACTTTGCAAACTGTAAATTTAAATCAAAATTGTTTAAAAAATCGTAATCGTTTGTTTTGGGGTTAATTAAATTAAGCACTTATCCACCGTCACTTTACTGTAATCTATCCTATTAACATGGTATATACTATCAAAAAAAGTTTAATTTTTTAACTTGAAGTAAAGAATTGTAACGGAGCAATAGTATAATATAGTTTACAAAGTAGGAAAAATAGTATTTTTATATTAAAATGTCGATTAAAAAAGGAAATTTAAAGAGGAATTTTAGGGTTTATGGCGGATAACGTTGAAGTAAAATTAGAGCAGCTTACAGATGCAATAAGGAGTTTATACTCAAGACCATCACTTACACAAAGTGAAATTAACAATTTAATGACAAGTCTTGCACAAAAGTTTGAAAACTCAACTGAAATAAGCACTCAAAAATACATCGGCGTTATCATTAACGAAACAAAAAAAGTTTTAGAAGAAAAACAACTTGAAATGCGTCAACAACTTACAGGTTTTGAAAACCTTATAAAGCAAATGACGCAAAGTTTATCTAACCCTAAAATGTCCATGGAAGTGTCTAAAATCTTAAATGAAGTCACTGACATGTATGCAAAATTAGGCGCTCAAGAAATTGCCCTACAAAAAGTTAATCAAACTCTAATTGCAAATAAATCTGCAAATCCAATAAACGAGATTATAAAATTAAGCAACGAATTTAACGTTTTTAGTCGTGGTTTTGAAAACATAACACATACCCTAAACAAAAATTTTACAGACTTTTTAAATCAGGTAAAATCTTTTAATTCAAAAGAAGAAATTACTGAAATGCAGCTTGAGCTTGACACAATTAACGGGAACGTCAACTCAATTATTTCCGCACTTACCTTAATTGACCACAAATATCGCGACATCACAAGCCTTATTGAAGCCTTTCAAGCAAAAGAAGGAGTGCTGGACCAAAGCTTACAAGGCATTAAAAACATTACTGAAAAATTTGAAAATATAAAAGATGACATATCAAAAAGCGCAACAAAAGAAGATTTAAATGAATTTAAAGAACATATTAATTATATAAACAAAAACGTTGGCGCATTACAGCAAAATTTAAATCAAAATTTCAGTCAAAATTCTCAAATATTTACAAGTGCTATAAATTCAATAGAATCAAGGCTTGGACAAAATGCCTCTATTGAAGATTTAAACAAATTCAAAGTCGACATAAAAGACTCCATTGATAAATTATGCATGCAAAGCAGCTCAAACAAAGACGACTTTATAATAAAACTTCAAGAAAACATAGGGACATCTTTTTCTGATAAAACTCAAAAAATTAATGAAGACATTATAAATGTAAAAAATAAACTTGAGTTGATGGAGCAAAACATCGAAAGACTCCCCAAAGAAAGCATTTTAGACCAAATAAGAATGGTTGAAGATGGTCTTAGAACTCTTACAAAAGATTCTCTTTCAAGCATAGTAGAGCTTATAAGCAGCGAAGTTTCAAGCTTAGACAACTCCCTAAGCACTCAGAGCAGCGAAAACAACAAAAAACTTGACTTTGCAATAAGCAATTTAAGGGATGACGTCAAAATTTTCAGCGAAAAGTTTTCAATACTTAAAGAAGAAATTGCACTTTTAAACCAAAGCAATATTAATGCCCTAAAAGAGCCACTAGAAAAGACTTTAAGGGAATTAAGAGAAACAACTATTGACGAACAACTTAACATCATTAACCAAAACATAAAAAATACAACATCAAGCATAAACATTTCATTTGAAAAAATAAAAGAAAATCTGGAACAAATTGACTCCAGCACAAATATTGAAATACTTTCAAGGCTGAACAATACAATTCCTGTAATTTCAGAAAAAATAGAAGTATTAAAAAATTACTTAGCACAAGAAAATGCACAAAACATGGATGATTTAAAATTGCATTTTCAAAATATGTCAGAAGTTATAAAAGCTTACATAGAAAGCATCAAAGACTCTTATAACTCACCCTTAACCGAAATAAAAGTTGACCTGCAAACAATTTCAAACTATTTGATTGAAAGTGTTGAAAACATAAACATAAATATCTCAAAAGAATTTGAAGAGTATAAAAAAACAATTGAAGAATTTTTACCAAATATTGACAATTCTGATATTAAAGACTCCTTAAATTCAATTAAAAACGACCTTATCGAAGGTATTTTAGGCAGCACGAAAAATGCAAAAGCAAACTTTATTGTCTTAGAAGAAAAGTTGAACAATGTTCTTGAAAACCAAACTTCAAGTTCTGAAGACACAATAATTGAACTTATAAACAAAGTTTTAGATAATCAATCAAAAAAACAATCGTTAAATAACGAAGAAATTATTCTTGAAGTTATAAATAATATTCTTGAAAAAATTGAACACACAAATCAACAACAAATTCACAATGCAAAAGAACTTTTAGAAGAAATCCAAAATAATGGTTCGCAGTTAAATGAAAAAATAACTGCATTCATAAAAAAAGAACCGCTTTTCAGCAACGAAGTTCTGCACAGACTAAACTCAATAAGCGAAAGACTCGACATGTCAGACGCTTACAAGGAAGATGACATCAAAGATTCTATCGACCTTTTAAGAGATCATTTTGAAAGTATTGCAAAATCTATAAGCGAAGATATTACAGATAAAATTAATGAAATTTCATACAAAACAGAAGACTTTAACAAGAAAAACCCAAACATCGATGAATATCTCGTAAAAATTAATGAATACCTTGCAAATGTCGAATATTTAAAAAATAATTTGAGTGAAGATTTAAAAGAATGTATTGAAACTCAAGTTAACGACTTGCATGAAAGATTTGAAGGTGTAATTAACTCTAGAAACGAAGAAACAAAAGTAGAAACTTACAACCTCATACAAAAAGTAGCAAATGTCGAATCAAATATTGATAAAATCACAACAGACATTGCAAAAATCATAAATACAAACGATGAAACAAATTACGATTATTCACTGCAAGATGTTGAATCTGACATCGCAAAATTAAGATTGAGTATTGAAAAAAATCTCAAAGGTGACAATTACAAAGAATTTGTTAACAGATTAATTGAACTAAAAAATATAAATATTGAAAACAATAAAATGAATCATGTGCTAGAAGAACAAATGAGCCATCTCAACACTTGGTTTAAAACTGCTGCACAAAAAATGGAAGGCCTTGCTCAACAAATTGAAAATGCCGAAAAAATGAGCATGGAAGAAATTAAAAGTCGCCTGATTCGCTCTGAAAAATCCCCTGACGGCGGAAAAATTGAAGAAGCAACAAGAAGACAAATTTCATATCTTGAAGATTTAGATGAAAAACTAAACGCATTATTACAAAAACAACAAGACGGTTTTGACCCGACATCTTTTATCGACGTAACTTATGAAAATATGAAACAAACAAAAGAACTTGCAAGTCGCATGGATGAAATGGAAATAAAAATCGATAAAATTCAAGGGTATATGGAAAAAATCGTTGCTTATATCGAAGAATAATCAGCGCATTTTTCTTAAATACTCACTTGCACCCAAAAGGGTAGAATTTTTAACCTCATTTTCACGCCTTTTAAACATTTCATCGGCACTTGAGTTTAAATTCTCGTCCCTGTAGGGAATTCCCGCTTTTGTATTCATTAAACCCAGCTCAAAATCATCAAGCGGATATTTTATTAATTTTTCATCTAAAGCAGCAATGCTAACATAGGAATGATTTTTATTATCAAGCATTTTACCTACAAAAAAATTATTTAAGCTCATCGCTTTTCTTACAGGCTGCGCGCTGCAATAAGTTACAAGCACACCATCTGACGCAAGCAGCCTTTTTAATTGCGCAAAAAACTCAACCGACCAAAGGGTAGGCAGCTTATTTGGCGCAAAAGCATCAAGAAAAATAACATCATAAGGTTCATTGAGCCCTAAAACAGTCTTTCTGGCATCATCAATATAAAAGTTTATTTTTGAATTACCAAGCTTTTTTTCGCCTCTTAAAAATTCATTAATCTCAGGCAAATAAAAATCAGATGTTTTTGAATATTCAACAAGCTCAAAATCCCACTCCAGCGCATCAATTACAATATCGCAATTTTTATAATAACAAAGAGCATTTTTTGAATTATAACCAATACCGTAACAAATATCTAAAACCCTTATGCTCTCTGAATTTTTAGTCCTTTGTTCAAAGTCAGATGGAATTATGAATTTTTCAATACTTTCTTTTTGTGCGCCCTCTCTTGAATGATAAATTTCATCCAATTCTTTATTATACAAGCCTATTGAACCGTCATCAGTTTTAAAAATTTGTGCATTTTTCATAAAATATATTATACAAAAAAGGGAGCAAATAAGCTCCCTTAAAGTTTATGTATTTAAAAAATGCGCCAAAAGTGCCATAAATATTACCATTAAGATAAACATAATTATGCCAATCAACACATCTTTATTATTATGTTTAAATTCGTTCATTCATAACCTTTCTACCTTAAAAACCTGAGGTAAATGTATGCACTGCTTAAAACAAGCGAGATAAACACACATATTGCGCCGTATTTCATAAAATGCAAAAAGCCTATGGGATAACCCTTGTTTGCAGCGTTTTCGCTGACATAAACGTTAGCTGCTGCACCTATTATTGTTAAGTTACCGCCAAGACAAGCACCAAGCGATAATGACCACCAAATAGGATAAGCATAAGCACTGCCAAGCTCACGCTCAATTTCAGCGATTAAAGGTGCCATTGTCGCAGTATATGGGATGTTATCAATAATACCAGAGGCAATACCTGAAATCCATAAAACTAAAGAACAAGTCATTGCTTTTGAACCTTGAGTAACATCAATCAGCCACTGTGCCATAAGTTTTATACCGCCAGACGCCTCAAGTGCACCAATAATAACAAATAAACCTATAAAGAAAAATATTGCGTTCCACTCGACATCTCTTAAGATATCTGTAGGCTTTTCAAAAAGCAAAAGAACGCACGCGCCCATCATAGCGACAATACTTGTTTCAAGATGAATTGTATCATGCAATACAAATCCTAAAATTACAAGAGAAAGCACTACAAGTGAGCGAATCATCAAAGGAATATCTTCAATTGTTTTAGAATTGTCAATTTCCATTACAGATTTCATTTTTTCCTGCGTTGTAACTAATTGTTTTCTAAATAAGAAATACATGGCACATACAACCGCAAGCAAAATAATTGCAACAATTCCTGTTAATTCTTTTATAAAATCCATAAAAGAAAAACCTGCAGCAGAACCTATTATGATGTTTGGCGGATCACCAATAAGGGTAGCCGTACCGCCGATGTTAGATGCAAAAATCTCTACTATTAAATAAGGCAAGGGATTTATGTCCAATTTTTTTGCTATTGCAAAAGTAATAGGCAAAATTAAAATAACTGTTGTAACGTTATCTAAAAGTGCACTTACAGCAGCAGTAAAAATTGATAACATAAAAAGAACTTTTACAGGATGTCCTTTTGTAAGTTTTAAAAGCTCGTTTGCAATCCAGTTAAAAATACCGCTGCGAGTAGTAATTGCAACAATAATCATCATTGAAACAAGCAAAAATATTACATTAAAGTCAACAAAATTTATAAAATAGTGAGGGTTAATTGCCCCGTCAATCATTTTTGTTTGACTTACAAGGTTTAATACAATTGCTATAACCGCACCAATTAGTGCTATTGTAACCTTTGGAATTTTCTCCAGCGCAATGAAAATATACGCAAGAATTAAAAGCCCCGCGCTAAATGCTACAGCATTTGCGCTTACAAAATTTTGCCAAATGTTTGTGAAATTTTCTAACATATACTATCTCCCGCTTCTTTGCAAATTTAAAATTGAAGCAATAGCAACTGCCACCATTTCTTCTTCATTTGTTTGCGATTTTTTCTTAGCAGGAGTTGTTTCCACGACTTTTGGCGGGAATTTTTTATTTAAATATTCGACTATAGCAGATGTAATATTCATGGCAATTACCATAATTGTCAAAAATGCAAATACGACAAGCATGCCAACAATAGTAATAATCACGCCGTCAGAAATGGCTTGCATAATATTTTCCATTATTTTCTCCTTTTCTATATACTTTTTCCAAACTAAAAAGTATATTTTTTAAGGAGCACGACTGTTAATTTCGGTCGAGTATGCGAGTTTAGTGCAATTAATTGTTAAAAAATTATTTTTATAAAAATTATTTATCTTATTTGAAAAATCAAACCTAAAAGATGGCGCAACAGTAGACAAAAATCCGCCATTAATTTCTCTATGAGAAGTAATAGATTTTGAGGAATTATTTTGACAAACAAAATGCCCGTCATTTGAGGTTTTACTTAACATGCCATTTTTTTCAGCATCAATTATAAAATTGCGCACAAAGGCAGGCTTTTTTTGAAAATCCATATGATTATCAGTGCAAATTGCCCCATAGAAAAGCAATTGCACAAATACGAATATAAAAGTTAATAAAACTCTCAAATTCATAATTGTATTTTATACACAAAATATTATGGACGCAAGGCAAGACCGTCAACAAGGACAAAACGCCCTAAGGGCAAGACTTCGCAGTATTTTTGTAGTGAGTCAATAAAGCATTTATTTTCGCAAAAACCGCCTGAAATACAGATTTTCTCTGGATTTTTTGTAAAATTATAAGCATTGTAGGCTATCCCATGGATAAATTTTGAAATTGCAATTTTTGGCGCAAGCCCTTTTGAAACATCATCCATAATTTTTTCTAACCCGAAAATCCCGCATGTAACAGGGTATTTCTCCTCGCAAAATTCTAAATCTTCAACCTTAACATCATAAAACTTTAAAAGCATCTCTATTGTTGCGCCAGTTGCGGCAGCACAGCTTGAATTCCAGTCCATATCAGAAAATTTTGAGTTTTTATATTTTATCCATTTAATATCTCTTGAACCCAGATCAAGCGCAATAAAATTATTTTCAAGATGTGCTTTTGCGCCCATTGCAAGGGCTACAACCTCATTTACATAGAGAGCGGAATTTTTATCGCTCGTATGACCTGTCATTTTTTCATATTTTATATCAAATTTTCTTGCCTCGCTTGTCGGGTAAATGCTGTATTTTCGCTCGCCCAAGGGTGTTATTTCAAGAATTTTTGACCATGTGGTACCTGCGTCTATGTAAAATTTCGATTTGTTCATCTTAACCTCAAAAACGCCTCTATTTTAGCATAAGCAGAATTTGTAGGAATAGCGTCCACGTCAATATAAAGCCCGTTATATTTATCAGCTAAATACTTTGCAAGTGCTGTTTTTGAGCAAAAAGTCTGCGCAAAAAAGACTGTAGGTAAATCAGGCTCAACATACATTTCAAGCTCAAAATTTGCAGGGTTTTTAGCCTCAACACACCTTGACCAACCAAAAACATGGGTCTGGGGCGGAAATAAATCGCAAATATTTAAATCATTAGGCGGAACACCCCAAAAACCAAAACGTGCATTTGAGCGCTCAAGGTGCGAATAGTCTTTTTGCTCAACAATATTTGCAGTAATTAAAGAAAGCTTTTCTTTAAGTGGCAGCGAACTTTTGCAAATTGGCACATCGCACAGTTGATTTAAGGGCAAAGTATCTTCAAAAAAAGAAATTTCAACCTCAAAACCTTCGTTTTTAAGCAAGTTTGCCGCAAAAAATCCGCTGTCGCATTTATCTTTTCCAACTGCAGCCAAAATTTTTATAATTCTGTTTTTAAGATAAAAAGCGTTATCAAAAATATTTTTAATAATCCCACAATACGCGTCAGGAGTGAATTTTGAGGATGGATAATTAAAACAAATATCTAAATCAACCCAGGTGGCATTTGGATATTCAAGTTTTGTTTTATTTATTAAATTAGGGTGCGGATATCCCCAAAAAGCAATTATATCCTTTGTCATAGGCTTAAATACAGTTCAATTTCTTCTTCATCATTTAATTCGGTAGCAGCGGTTAAAATTCTTTTATCATCCAGCGCAATACCACCTAAAATGCCATTTTCCTTAAGCATTGCAAGGTATTCTTGAGCATTTTGCTCACTTTTTAGCTCATAGGTAAATTCATTAAAAAAGTTTTTATTTAAAATTTTATATCCCTTATTTTGCAAGCCCTGTGCGAGTTTATGAGCATTTTTATAAGCAAGATAGTTTAATTCTTGAAAACCCTTTGTGCCTGTCAAGCTTAAATATAAAGTAGCGCAAAGTGCGCAGTGGGCTTGGTTTGAGCAAATATTACTCGTTGCTTTTTCTCGTCTTATATGCTGTTCGCGCGCTTGCAGAGTTAAAACATAGGCATCTTTGCCTTCTCTATCAACAGTTTTACCGACAATTCTTCCTGCTAATTGACGTTTATAAGCATCACGACAGCAAATAAATCCGCCATAAGGCCCGCCAAAATTGAGCGACAAACCAAGAGTCTGAAAATCGCCCACAGTAATGTCACTTTTTGGAGGCTCTAAAAGTGAAAGTGTTGAAATATCCACGCACGCAATGATTAGCTCGTTTGCATTTTTTTCTGGCATTTCAACAATTTCACCAAGGTAATTTGGACTCTGATACAGCTTACAGGCTAAATCATCGTCCTTGCAATCATTTGCGACAATTAAATCAATATCTGCGGCATTAAGATAAGTTTTTATAACTTCAAGATAATTTGGGTTAATGTTTTCATCAACAAAGGCTTTTGTTTTTTTGCTCAAACGACAAGCCATTAAAATAGCCTCAGCACAAGCACTTGCGCCATCGTAAACAGAGGCGTTTGCAACATCTTGCGCACACAGGTTACAAATCATGGTTTGAAATTCATACATAATTTGCAGCGACCCTTGTGAAATTTCCGCCTGATAAGGGGTGTAGGCAGATAAAAATTCATACCTTGAAACAGTATCCCCAAGTGCCGCAGGGATGAATTTTTTATACGCGCCACCGCCTAAAAAACAAGCATAGTCAGTGTTATTTTTTTTTGAGATTTTTTTCAATTTTTTTATGGCTTCAAGCTCACTCAGTGGATTAAAAAGTTTAAAAACCTCTGTACGTGCGCTTTTCGGTATAACGTCAAAAAGTTCGTCAGGTGATTTTATACCAATGTCAGCACACATTTTTTCGCGGTCATCACTGCTTAAAGCTTCAAAATTGTACATCTTAAGCTACTTCTTCCTTGTAATCTTCGTATTCTAAAAGCCCCAAGCTGTCTTGCGCAAATGTATCACTTTGAACTTTAACCAGCCAGCCTTTTTCCCAGACATTTTCGTTAATAAGTTCAGGCGAGTTAATCAATTCTTCGTTTACTTCAACAATTTTGCCGCCAATTGGCATGTAAATTTCGCTTGCAGCTTTAACAGATTCAATTGTTGCAAAAACTTCGCCTTTTGCAAATTCGCTATCAACTTCGGGCAATTCAACAAATACAATGTCGCCCAACTGTTCAACAGCGTAATCAGTCAAGCCTATTTTATAAGTGTCGCCTTCATCAAGCACCCACTCGTGGCTTTTTGAACATAAAATTCCTTCAGGTTGTTGAATACTCATTTTATCTCCTATTTAACATATTTCTTTTCAACAAAGGGTTTTTTGACAATTTTAGCATTGTACAATTTATTTCTTACCATAATTTGTATTACTGTGCCAATACTTTTTTCGTTTGTGTTAAGCGATGTTTCTAAATCTTCGCATTCTCCGACAAAAGAAATCAAGCAAAGACCAATGTTTTTGCCCAAAGTTGGCGAAATAGAGCCTGATGTCACGCACCCGCACTCCCTGCCATCAATAAAAACTTTTGCCCCGTGGCGCGCTATTGCTTTATCAAGCATCTCAAAGGCAAAAAGCTTTTTAGTCAAAGGAATTTCACCATTTTTTTGCCCTAAAATCACCTTTTTTCCGTTGTAATCTTCTTTTTTATCTTTTGGAATTGACCAGCCTAAACCAGCCTCAATTGGGGTTGTTTCTTCACTAATATCTGACCCGTACAGGCACAGCGCAGCTTCCAGCCTTAGCGTATCCCTTGCACCCAGACCTACAGGGGTTATTGAAAATTCTTTGCCTAATTCAAGCAATTTTTTCCAAATTTCAACAACGTCAGAGTTTTTACAAATTATCTCAAAACCATCTTCGCCTGTGTAGCCTGTGCGACAAAGGTAAATGTCAAAATCAAAGAGCTTTGTTTCACTTATTGTAAAAAATTTAGGCTGATTTTCTTTTTTAATTCCTGCTTTTTCAATAACTTCAAGGGCTTTTGGACCTTGCAGCGCAATCATTGAAAACTCATCCGATTTATCTTCAATTTTTGCATCCATATCCCCTAAATTCATCTTAAACCAGTCCACATCAGCCTCACGACGTGACGCATTAACTATTATTAAATATTTATTTTCAAGTTTGTAAATTATAAGGTCATCAACCAAAGTGCCGTTTGAATAAGGCAATTGGCAGTAATGCGCGTGATTTAGGGAAAATTTTGAAACGTCCTGTGGTACTATTTTTTGTAAAAAGTTAAGAGCCTCATCTCCTGAAACAAAAACTTGCCCCATGTGTGAAACATCAAATATACCAACGTTTTCGCGCACATTTTTATGCTCATCAAGAATTGACTTGTATTGAACGGGCATTTCCCAGCCGCCAAATTCAACCATTTTTGCCCCTAGTGCAATATGCTCATCGTATAAAAAAGTTTTTTTCATTGTTAATACCTCTTATCTGACATAAATCCTTGGCAGGCGGACTTTTAAGCGACACGTCAGCTCATAGTTTATAGTATCCAACTCTTGCGCCCAACTGTCAATAGAGAAAAAATTCCCCGCCTCATCATCCCCTAAAAGCGTTATTATATCACCGTTTTGAGCCTCTACATCACCAATATCAAACATCATTTGATCCATGGTAATGCGCCCGATTTGATTAATAATTTTCCCGTTTAGACTTGCCTTAATCTTTCCTGAGAGCGACCTTGAAACACCATCAGCATAACCGATTGGAATGGTTGCAACTCTGGTTTTTTTATCTGCCTTAAAAATATGACCGTAGCTGACCCCGTCACCCTTTTCAATTGTGTGAATGTTTGTAATTCTGCCTTTTAAACCTATAACCTGTTTTAAATCAGGCAGCATTGAATTTTTAGGATTTTTGTAGCTCAAGGGCGTTAAACCGTATAAAATAATACCTAAGCGCAACATGTTATATTTTAAATCGCCATAAAAAAGGCTGGCTGCAGAATTTGAACAATGAACGGTCAAACCTGTTGTATCTACTGAATTTATGACATATTTAAAATTTTCAATTTGTTTTTTTGTAATTTCGTCACTTTCTACATCGGCAAAGTGTGTAAAAATACCCCTTAAGTCTAAATACGGCGCACTTTTTGCCCTGTTAAAAAATTCTATTGCGCTCATTGGATTTATGCCGATTCTATTCATACCTGTGTCGATTTTTATATGAGCTTTTAGTTTCTCACCGCCTAAACGCTCGCTAATCAAGCGTGCTGCCTCAAGGTGTTCATCAGAGAAAATCGACACTGTTATGTCATTTTTTATTGCAGTTTCATAAGACCAAATAGGAACTGACCCGAGCACCAAAATCGGCGCTGTGAACTTATTTTGCCTTAACTCAAGTGCCTCATCAATACTTGCAACGCCAAAAACATCTATCCCACAAGCTAAAAGCGTTGGCGCACACATAATTGAACCATGTCCGTAGGCATCAGCTTTAATAACCGCAAGCAATTTAGCATCATTATCTTTTTTGTCACCAAAAATTGCTTTTTTAATTTGCAAAATATTATGCTCTAAATGCCCTAAATTCACCTCAACCCAAGCGTCGCGGTGTTTATTTACAAAAGTTCCCCTAAAATTTTGCATTGTTTAAACTAAGCTCCAGCGTATTTTCCATTAACATGGCAATTGTCATAGGTCCAATCCCACCGGGGACAGGAGTTAT
>CALUWD010000026.1 GCA_944324385.1 Candidatus Gastranaerophilales bacterium
CATCTTGCGAGCCTTTTTATGTTAATATTTTTGTATGAAAGTTTCGTTTATATGTGCGAGTTACGATTATGCTAATTACATTGCGCAGACTATCGAGAGCGTCATTGCGCAAGACAATACTGATTGGGAGTTAATAGTCTTTGATGATGGCTCAAAAGATAATTCAATTGAAGTCATAAATTCTTATGTTAAAAAAGACTCGCGCGTTAAGCTTTTTGTACATGAAAACAATCAAAACAAGGGTTTAATTAATACCATCAAGGCGGCATGTAATGTTGCAGAAGGCGATTGGCTTGCATTCATTGAAAGTGATGATATTTTAAAGCCAAATTATTTATCAAAAAAACTAGATGTTATAAAAGCAAATCCTGATGCGCAACTTGTGTTCTCAGGTGTAGAAATTTTAAGTTCGAAAGTTATTCAGGACAATTATATCAAGATATTTGAACGTAGAAATAATCTCATTAAAAAAGATTTCAATATTGCCATGCTTATACAGGAAAATCCTATTCCTACTTTTTCATGTGTAATGATTAAAAAAAGTTTATTTAACTCGCTTGATTTTTCATCCCCGCTTGCTCAAAATATTGATTGGTGGCTATGGGCGCAAGTTCTTTCAAGCCATAAGGTTGTTTACGTTGATGAAAATTTATCAGTATGGCGCAGGCATGAAAATAGCTACATAACAAGCATTGACCATGCCAAGATGAATAATTTTATACGCTCATTATTTAAATTTATCTTTAAGTCAAATATTCCTATTTTGCCAAGACTAATGCTTGAACTTCATTTATTTTTAAGTATCGAAAGAATTGACAAATTGTTCAGAACCCCTGCGCGTTATATATGCAAATCTCTTAGAAATTCTTTATATTTAATGAATAAAATTAAGCCTGTTATAATTTATTATAAAGATTAAAATTTATATATTTTTTTAAATTATTCTTTCAAAGGGGTTTTAACACGCGATAAAAAATGTTATAATTAGGCTATTCTTAGTTAAGGAGTTTTATAATGTGTAAAAAAGACAACTCTCTATGCTTTGCAATCGGCATTTTAGCTGGTGTAGTAGGTGGTATTGCGGCAGGAATTTTATTTGCACCGAAGTCAGGTGAAGAATCAAGACGTGAGTTAAAAGATGCTTACGAAGACTTGATGCAAAAATATTCTCCTGAAATTACCAATGCAAAAAAACAAGCAATGGAGATGATTAAATCATCTAAAGAAAAAATTGAAGATACTTACAAAAAATTTAACGACAATATCAAAGCGCAAAAGTTGGCACATGCTAAAAATTGTGAAATTGATGTTTATGAAATATAGAAAGGTTTTTAAATGAGTCCCGTAAATGCATCACTTGTTGCATTACTGATTGTTACCACAATTGTAATTTTGGTGCTTGGTATTTTATTAGCAAGGCTTATATTAAATTTAACAGTTTTGTCAAGAAATGTTGATTCAATTGCTCAAAGTGTCCAGAGCGAGGTGCAACCAACGCTCAAAGAGCTTAGAGAAGCTGCTCAATCAATAAATTCAATAGCCAATAATGCTGATACTCAGTTTAGTGGTTTGCAAAGTACTCTAAAGAGTATGCTAGGTGCATCAACATTAGTAGGTTGCAAAATGAAGGGACTAATGAACGGCCTTGTAAAGGGTATTAATTTTGGTCTCAATTTGTTTAATAAAAAGTAATAGAAAGGAATATAAACTATGTCAACAGGTAAATTTGTAGCAGGTTTTATTGTAGGCGGTGTTGTTGGTGCTGTTATAGGTGTTCTTTTAGCTCCTCAATCAGGTGAAGAAACTCGCGAAATGATTAGCCAATCAACCAAAGAAGCTTATGGCAAAGTTTCTGACGCAGCAAAAGAAATTCAACAAAAGGCTGAATCTGTTGTTGATGAAGTTCAGAAAAAAGGTGAAGAAATCATAGACAAAATTCAGGACATGATTAACAAGCAGAAAAAAGAAAACTAATTTACTTTTATTCTTTTGTGATAAAATCCTGTTATGAACTATGATGTAGCTATAATAGGCCTTGGTCCTGCAGGAATTGAATTTGCAAAAGAATCCCTAAAAAAGGGTTTAAAAACTATTGCTTTTGAAAAATCTTCCGCTGGCGGCACTTGCTTAAATTTAGGTTGTATACCAACCAAAGCAATGCTTGCTTGTTCGGAAGTTTTTTCTAAAATAAATGTTTATTCCAAGTTTAATGTTCTCTCTAATGACAATTTAAATGAATTTTCATTTGAAAATTTATGTAAAAAAAGAAATAATATTGTCTCAAAATTAAGTTCAGCAGTTCAAAAAGACCTTGAACAAAAGGGTCTTAAGATTGTTCACCAATGTGCTTGCTTAAGTATTAATAATTCTTTGGCGACTATTATTTCTAATGGTGTTGAATATAGTGCAAAAAACATTATAGTCGCAACTGGCTCTGCGCCTATTGATTTAAATTTTAATTCAAGTGATGTTTTAAATTCTAATCAAATGCTTCAAACATGCGCTTTGCCAAAAAGCATTTTAATAATCGGCTCAGGTGCAATAGGCGTCGAGTGGGCAAGATTACTAAACTCTTTTGGTACTAAAGTTTACATTGTAGAAAAGGCTCAAAACCTTGCCCCTACTTGCGATAAAGACATAAGTGCAAGATTGGAGCGTATTTTTAAAATCTCTAAAATAAATTTTTACAAAAACACGACAGTAGAAAATTTTTCTAATGGTGTTGCCAAGCTCTCTTGCGGTGTTGAAATTCCTTGTGACAAAATTCTTTGTGCTATAGGTAGAAAAAGAGTGCTGCCTGAATTTAGCACTAATTTTAAACTTGAAATTTACAATAATTGCAAAACAAATGTTAAAAACTTATTTGTAGCTGGTGATGCATCAGGTATTACAATGCTTGCTCATGCGGCTTCGCATCAAGCTAGAGCCTTGTTTAATGAGTTGTATAATGACATTGAATTTAATATGCCAAATATACCATCTGTAATATATGGCTCTCCTGAAATTGCCTCAATTGGCATTAATGAACAAGATATTGATGACTTGAATGATTATAAAATTTATAAGTTACCAATTTCTTACCTTGCAAAATCTTGGTGTGATGATGAAATTGATGGTTTTATAAAAATTATTTCACATAACGACTTTATTGTAGGTGCGCACATAATTTCAAAAGAAGCATCAGCATTAATTTCTCAGATTGCAATTGCAATGAAAGCTGGTTTGAAAATTCAAGATTTAATAGATGTGATTTTTCCGCATCCAACGTATTCAGAAGGTTTACTAGAGGCGATATTAAATGGATAGAGTTCCTTTACCTGATTATCTTAGACGTCCTATTGCATCATTAGACAATGCTGAGAATAAAAAAGTACGCGAGATTTTAAAAGAGTTTAATCTAAACACTGTCTGCGATGGAGCTAGATGTCCAAATAAGTGTGAGTGTTATTCAAATTTAACGGCTACTTTTTTAATTTTGGGTAAAACATGTACAAGAAATTGTGCTTTTTGCAATATTGAACAATGTGTACCTGATTTGCCTGACGAACATGAGCCTAAAAATGTTGCGCTTGCTGTTAAAAAAATGGGCCTAAACTACGTTGTAATAACTTCTGTAACGCGCGATGATTTGGATGATTATGGCGCAAATCATTTTTGCAAGACTGTTTTTCAAATAAGAAAACTCGCGCCAAATGTTAAAATAGAAATCTTAACGCCTGATTTTTGTGGTTCATATGAATCGCTTTTAAATATTATAAAGTACAAGCCTGATGTTTTTAATCATAATGTTGAAACTGTCGAGCGCTTGTACCCTAGTGCACGTCAGATGGCCGACTATAAGACTTCTTTAGGGGTGCTGGAGTTTATAAAAGAAAACTCCAATGACATTATTACGAAAACAGGGCTTATGGTCGGCTTGGGAGAAACACTGGACGAACTTCATCAAACTTTCGCCGATATAAAAAAGGCGAAAGTTGATATACTTACTGTTGGTCAGTACATAGCGCCATCTAAAAAGCATTTGCGTGTTGAAAAGTACTATACGCTTAACGAATTTGAGACACTTGAAAATATGGCAAGAAAAGTTGGTATAAAATACACTATTTTTGCACCTCTTGCCAGAAGTTCGTATCGTGCAGCTGAAACTTATACAAAAGTTATTGTAGACAAATAATTATGTATTAGCTGTTTTGTTGAGTTTTTTTCCTCTTTTTGACAATCTTTCAACATTGTACTGTTGGATTTTATTGTCTATCTTTGCTGATTTTGCCACATCTTTAATGTATTGGATGTAAAGATCTGGCTTAACTTTTCCTGTTTCCAGCAATTTTAAAATAATCCTAACTCCAGCAAGGTTAATTGCCAGATTTCTTGTAAGGAATTGAATAAGCTTGCCTCTTTCAATATCATTTAGGGAATAAAGGCGCCTATTTTGTTTTGAACGTTTTGCAACAAGCAAGTGTTGCTCATCATAAATTCTTAATGTTCTTTGGTGAACATTTAAGGCTGACGCTACTTTGCCAATAGATAAAATTGGCTCGTCAGCATTTGTTTTGGTTTTTTGGCTACTCATTTTTTACTCCAGACATCTCATAGCTTCGCGACCAAATCATAACTATCCGCTCCTGTAACCTTTACGTTAATTATTTGCCCGGGGGACAGATAATCATTAGTCTTAACGTAAACCAGTCCATCAACTTCAGGTGCGTCTGCATAACTTCTTGCAATAATCATACCATTATTGTGAACTTCTTCAATTATACATTGAATTGTTTTAGAAATAAAGTTTAAATTATTCTTCTTTGATATTTCTTTTTGCAGTTTTAATATTTTATTTTTTCTTGCATGTTTAATTTTGGCGGGCACTTGTGGTTTTAGTGAATAAGAGTATGTATTTTTTTCCCTTGAGTACTCAAAAACCCCCAACCTTTCAAACTTCATTTTTTTAACAAAATTATATAGATGTTCAAATTCTTCTTGTGTTTCTTGCGGGTATCCAACTATAAAAGTTGTTCTAATGGCAACGTTAGGTATTTCTTTTCTTAATTTTTTTATTAATTTTTCTTGATCAATAACTGGCCTTTTCATTCTTTTGAGAACATCTTTGTGTGAATGTTGCAGTGGTATATCAATGTATTTCACAACTTTCTCAAGATTTTTGTACGCGTTTATAAGTCCATCTGTAAAATTAGTAGGATAAGCGTATAAAACCCTTATCCAGTTAATATTATCAATTTTGTTTAATTCTTCTAAAAGCTTGTCTAAACAGGGCTTTTTATACAAATCTATACCATAGCTTGTTGTGTCTTGAGCTATAAGTATTATTTCAGATACCCCCTTGTCAGCTAGACTTTGAGCTTCTTTTACTATGTCTTCAATTTTTCTTGATTTGTATTTACCTCTCAGTTGTGGGATTACACAATAACCGCAAGAATAATTACAGCCATCTGCTATTTTTATGTAGGACGAGCTTCCAACTGTTATTTGCGCTCTTTCTACATCTTCTGGATAAATATAGCAGGGATTTTCGCTGACACTGTAAAATTCCTCGGATTCTACAGCTTTAACAATATCCCTAAAGTCACATGTGCCAATAAAACCGGACACTTCACCCAAAAGTTTTTTAAGTTCCAGTTTGTGTTTTTGAGGTAGGCAACCTGTGACAATTATTTTTTTGCCTGCATTTATCATCTCAAAAATACTTTGAATACTTTCTTTTTCAGCGTCGCATATAAATGAGCAAGTATTTACAATAACAGTTTTTACATTTTTATCGTGTACATCTAGCGTTGTCTTGTATCCGGCTTTTTCAAGTATTCCAAGCATTAGTTCTGTATCTACAAGATTTTTTGCACAACCATGCTGTATTATGCCAATTAATTTATTCTTTTTCATTTTCCAATTCTTTATGTTTAAATAAGTAAATTCTAAACTTTTCACCAAATGCTGCTTCTAGCGAGTAATTTTTTGCTATATATTTGCAAGTATTTATTCCATAATCTTTACATATGTAGCCTTGCCCATATTCATCTGTTTCCCTATTTGTAAAGGCAATAAATTCTGGTTTTTTAACTTTTATTTCGTTGATTATATTATCCTCTTTAAATGTATCAAAGTCCAGAGGTATTAAACTTGTTTGATAAAAATTGTTTATTTTGCCCGAAAGAAAATTTAATATAATGCCTTCAGGTATTACAAGTAGTGAGTCACCTTGTTTTGAGTGAGTATTTAGGTATTGCAATGTTTCGTTAAATGGCTGTGCAATTTTTTCTGTTGTTTTAATTATGCCATAGCTTGTTTTTACAATAGAATTTCTTTCGCATGAGCTAATTATGAGCTCATTTGCAAAAATTAGTGTAATTATCAGTAAATATACTGACAGTATTGTTTCATATTGTCCTTTTGTATTGTAAAGCGCATTATTTCTCAAAAATTCCTTTATAAATATTGCAAGGCATATAATATAAGGTGCAAAGCAGTATGATCCGTAAAAGCTTAATAGTAGCGCATGAAAGCTCTTTAAAGAGCAAACTAAAGTAAAAGCCAAAAGAACAAGTATTTTTACTTTATTAGGATTTTTATATTCTTTAATTTTTAGATATTTATATAAATAAACTAGAAATGCAACAGCGTAAATGTAAGGCAATGTAGCAAAAATCATTTCAGGCATTGTTTCTTGCAGGTAAATCAATGAATAGCAAAATATTACCATTGCTACAAGCAGACTGTATTTAAGAAACTTTCGTCTTTTTCTAATTGCAAATAGTGAAATATAAAAGAATATCAATGATATAAAAGCAGTCGAGAGCAATCCTTTTAAATTAATAAGAAAATTTTTAGTTGAAAAGGACAGTACGGAAAGATTCTCGTAAAAGTACTTAAAGGACTTTGTATGTATCATCTCATTTATATGTTTAGCATTTTGCATAACATCGCCAAAACTTACCCCTTGGGTAAGCAATATTAGCAATGTAAGCGCTGGAACAATGCTTGAAAATAAAATTAGTTTTATGAATTTTAGTTTTTTTTCGTTTTCGTACAATAAAAATATTGCAAGGACTAAAATTGCTGTAGGGATAAATTCAATCTTGCTGACACTGATTATTCCCCACAAAAAACTACAGTAATACAATAAATCTGTTTTTTTAGTATGGATATATTTTAATAAAAGAAATAATATCCAAATAGCACTTGTCGATGAGATTACAACTGCATAAGAGTATGGAAATATAAAGTTAAATATTGAACCATTAAATATAACACTATAAATTATTAGCATACATATGCATATGCTTAGTGCTTTTGATAAAAATTCTCTTGAACAAAAGTACACACCATATGTGTAAAATAGTCCAAAAGTTCCCCCTATAAGATATAGGATATTTAAATTCGGGGAAAATAATTTGAAAAAAAATGCGTTAAAAAGATATGGAAAAGCACCATAAATGCAAAAAATATCTTTGTAGAGCAATTTATTTTGCGAAATTGCAAATGGTATATAAGCTTCCCTGCCACAATCTACGATTAAGTTCCCTTGGCATCCATAGGTAAGAATAAAAGTTATTATATATACTGCTAATATTACAAGTAGAGGTTTTCTTTCTTTTAAGAGTGCTTTTTTCATAAATTATATATAGCAGAAACATTATTTAAAAAGCAATTTTTTTTTACATAATTTTTTTTATTTAAATATATGATTTAGGAGTTTATTATGCAGCCTGTTTTACCTACAAGTTTAGATATGGCATCTGCGCGAGTTTTGGGTTTTGATGCTACAGCTTATATAAATGATACCAATTCAACTCTGCACCAAAGGTTAAATATCCCATCAAATTTTGCATATGTAGACACTTTTGCTACACCTGCAACGAAAAGCAAGAAAAATAATAAAGGTAAAATCGCTGCTATTGTGGCAGGAATAGCTACTGCTGGTGCAGGAGTTGTGTTTGGTATTGCAAGAGCAAAAGGTAAGCTTAAGTTGAATCATGCAAAGGTTTTAGATAATTTTAACACTTTTGCTGGTAAAATCACTGATACTTTTAAAAAAATTATCAAAAAAAACTAATACTGCTGAGACATTTCGCTGTTTAATAATTCCAAGTTATGCTTAGCTTCTTCATGTTCAGGTTGTATAGATAGCGCATTTTTGTAATACTGCATTGCATTTTCTTTGTCACCCGTTAACTCATAGGCAAGCGCTAGGTTGTACATTGTGTCAGCATCTTTTGGGGTTGATTTTAGAATTTCCAAAAATTGTTCTATTGCGTTTGTGTATTCAAGTTCTTTCGTAAGCGCTATTGCATATGCTTTTCTTGCTTGTACATTTAGTGGGTCTATGCTAATTGCATCAAAAAAAGCTGTTTTTGAGTTTTTAATGTCACCAATTTCATCGTATGCATAGCCTAGTCCAAAGTAATATTTTGACTCATGTGCTGATATCGATATTGCCCTTTTAAAGTTGCTTATAGCGTCTTGATAGCTTTTAATTTCACAGTTGCATCTGCCTAATTTATAATAAATTTCTGAATTTTCTTCATTGTATTTCAAGCCTTCCATGAATTTATCAAAGGCTTTGTTGTATTCGCCTCTGTTGAATAAATCCATAGCCCAAGTTGAAATAATGCTTGAAATATAATTTCTTAATATTTCAGTCTGTTCTGTTGGCAGGTTGCTTATCAAATTTTCATACTTTTCAACAGCTTTTTCGTATTCACCTATGCTGACGTATGCTTGTGCAAGTGTATAAGCTAGCGAGTCTTCGTCTGGAAAATCTGTAATCAAATTTGATAAGATTTCTATTGCTTCTTGAGTTTGTCCTTTGTGTATTAAAATTTCACAATATCTATTTTGGTAATGTAGGTAATTTGTACTTTGAGAACCTTCAAGGTCGATTAATTTCCTGTATGCAATGAGCGCTTTGTCCCAATCTTTTATGTTAAAGTACATTAGGGCAATTTTTTCTTGTAGTTCGATATTTTCGCCCTTTACCTCTCCCATTTTTTTGTAGCATTCAAGGCATTTTTCCCAGTCATTTTTCTTGTATGCAAGTTCAGAAATTATTGTTATGGCTTCCGTGTCATCAGGTGTTATTTCGACTATTTCTTCGTATGTTTTAAGTGCGTCATCTGTATAACCGTCAAGCAGATAAAGCTGTGCAATGATGTGTTTGATTCTTGTTATTTCCTCTTTATCATCTTCTGCTTCCAATAAAAGCTCGTACATCTTAATGGCTTTTTGCGGGTTAGACAAATCCCTATATAGTTGTGCTAAGTTTTTTATGGCAACAATATCGTTTGGGTCATTTCTATATATGTCTTCATAAACAATTAGGGCTTTTCTCTTATTGCCATCTTCAAGGTAAATTTTGCCTAATTCTTCTTTTGCCTCAGAGTCCGTTGGGTCAATTTTTAAAACTGCTTCTAGATGCATTGCCGCAAATTTAGTGTTACCTGTATCAAGATAAGACTGTATGAGCAACTTCCTTAACTCAAGGCTGTTGTATTTTCTTGCAAGTTCATTTTTGAGAAATCTTTGCAATTCAAGGTGTAATCCATTGTTATACAGTTGTTGTGCTCTTGATAATGCATCATCAATAGTTAATTCTTCTGGTTCTTTTTCTTCTTCTGTATTTAGCAAAAATAAAAAGTAGATTCTTAGAATTATAAATGCAAAAATAATTAGTGCGCAAATTAATAGTAGATTAATATTCATAATACATGATTATACAATCTTTGTTTTAATTTCAAATTTTTGTAAATTTCCTTTACATATTAAAATAATTTATTATTATAGTAATATGAAGAAGTTATTAACAACATTTTTGGCAATTTTATTATTTTCATCATGCGCCTTTGCAGATGATGATTTTATTGATATGGACATGAATTTAATTGACTCTCCTTCTGTTTCAAACAGAAAAGCTGTAACGCAAGAGCAATTTGACAAAGCTATGGAGCAAAAGCAAAATCGCTCTAAAGGTTTAATACAAAAATTTCGCGATTTTCTTGGCAGAAATAAACCTGAAAATGACCCCAATTTAAAAAACTTTAAATCCGATATTCCAAACGAGATGGGTATGAGTGCTAAAGATATTAACTCTCAAAAGCCAAATGTTATTCTCTCTGCTGATATTATAGATTCATATGGACAGGTTATTCCAAAGGGCCATTATCAAATTTCATATTCTAACAAAGACGATTCAAAAACAATAAACTTTATGCAAGGACTTGATATTTATGGCAGTGTTAAAGCAATTGATACCAAGGACGATTGGGATAGTAATTCTATAATTTATGCAAGAATTGTCTATCCTTCTGAAAATGTTGCAAAAATAATATTTTCAAATCTTGATGTATGTGTAGAAGGTTACGCTAGAGTTGCTGAGCCTATTTAATGTTTTTTATAGCTGTTTTAATTAAGCCTAAGAACAACGGGTGGGCTTCATTTGGTCTTGACTTAAACTCAGGATGGAATTGGCAAGCTACAAACCAGTCGTTTTTAGGATACTCTACCATTTCGCACAAAAGCCCGTCTGGTGACTTTCCGCTTATAATTAATCCAGCATCTTCAATTATTTTTTTGTAGTCGTTATTAAATTCGTATCTGTGTCTGTGGCGTTCTGAAATTATTTTTTTACCATAAGCTTTATGAGCTTTTGTACCATCTTTTAGGTGGCATTCATAAGCGCCAAGTCTCATTGTTCCGCCGTATCCGCCAATGTTTTTTTGCTCCGCCATAAGATCTATAACAGGATATTGTGTTTTTTCATCAAACTCTGTTGAGTTTGCACCTTTTAATCCTGCAACATTTCTTGCATACTCAATTACAGCGCATTGCATACCAAGGCAAAGGCCTAAAAACGGTAAATTGTTTTCACGTGCATAACGTATAACGTTTAATTTACCCTCAATTCCCCTAAAGCCAAAGCCACCAGGGACAACAAGCGCATCAGTGTCTTTTAAATATTCTTTTGCTTTGTCATAACTTGTACATTCTTCTGAAGCGAGCCATTTAATTTTTACTTTTGTGTCATATGCGCAACCCGCATGTTTTAGTGACTCAACAACAGAAATGTACGCATCGTTAAGTTCTGTGTATTTTCCTGCAAGTGCTACTGTAATTTCTTTTTTTGGGTGCTTAATTTTGTTAACAAGCTCTTTCCAGCTGTTTAAATTTGGAGTCTTTTCTTTCGATTTTAAAAGTTTTAATACACTTTGAGCAAGATTTTGTTGTTCAAGTGCCAAGGGTACCTCATAAATTGTATCCATGTCGCGACATTCTATAACACATTCCTTTGAAACTGAGCAGAAAAGCGCTATTTTGTCCTTTTCAGACTGCGAAACAGGTACTTGAGTTCTAAGGACAAGTATTTCAGGCTGAATACCAAAACTCCTTAAGGTGTTCACGCTGTGTTGAGAAGGTTTGGTTTTTAATTCACCCGATGTCGGTAAATATGGCAAAAGCGTAACATGGATTGAAATTGAGTTATCCATGCCTACTTCTGAGCGGAATTGTCTTATTGCTTCAATGAAGGGCAAACCTTCGATGTCACCAATTGTTCCGCCAATTTCTGCAATTAAAAAATCAGGTTTGAATTGTTTTACAACCTTTTGAATTCTTGATTTAATTTCATTTGTAATATGTGGAATTGTTTGAACTGTTGCACCAAGGTATTCACCTTGTCTTTCTTTGTTTATAACTGTTTGATAAACACTACCAGAAGTTACATTATTGTATTTGCCAAGTGATGTATTGGTAAATCTTTCATAATGACCTAAATCAAGATCTGTTTCTGCTCCGTCATCTGTCACAAAAACTTCACCATGTTGAAAAGGGCTCATTGTTCCTGGGTCAACGTTTATATAGGGGTCAAATTTCTGAATAGTAACACTAAAGCCTCTTGCCCTTAAAAGATTACCTAAAGAGGCGGCTACAATACCCTTGCCTAGAGAGCTTACTACACCGCCTGTTATAAAAATGTATTTTGTCATTATGTTTCCTTAAAAACTAGTTTATTTTTGGGACTTTAAAAAAGTCAGATTCTGAATCAGGAGCATTTGCCATTAATTCTTCACGAGTATTTTCGTATTTTACAATGTCTTCTCTCATAACGTTGTAAAATTCCATAGCATGGTTCATTGGCTCAACGCCTGTTGTGTCAACTTCGTTCATCTGTTCTACATACTTTAAAATGTCGCCCAATTGTTTTGAAAATTTTACTTTTTCTTCCTCGCTAAGCTCTAGCCTTGCAAGTTTTGCAACATGTTCTACGTCTTTAATTTCTATCATTCGTTTATATCCTTTATTATAAATTTATCAAAAAAATTGAAATAATGCAAAGTGTCTTGCAAATAAAGGAATAATTGTAATATAATTTAAAAATGGGTAAGAAATACAATATTCTCATAGTTGAAGACCATGCATTAACGCGTTTCGCACTTAAAACTTCACTAAGAGAAGCCGAATTTGTAAATGAAATTTATGAGGCATCGTGTGCTCAAGAAGCATATGAAAGGCTTGCTGTATCTGAAGTTCAGCTCGTTATTATGGATTTAGGACTGCCTGGGGTTAATGGCGTTAAGGCGACACAAGAAATTAAAAAAATGTATAAAAAAATAAAAGTTGTTGTTCTTACCTCGCATAATGAAGAAAGTGAAGTTGTAAAATGTCTTGAGGCAGGAATCAGCGCATATTGCTCAAAAGACATTAAACCAGATAAGCTAATTGAACTATTGCAGGATATTTTAAATGGTAATTTGTGGTTTGATTCAACTGTATCTCAATATGTTCTTAACTCAAAACGTAATGGTACTTTGCAAAAAAGCAAGATTGAAGATGAGTATAATCTTACTTTAAAGGAGAAAAAAGTACTTTCGCTGCTTGCTGATGGCAATTCAAATCAGCAAATTGCTAAGAAACTTAACATTTCAATAAATACTGCAAAGGTGCATGTTTGCAATATTTTACAGAAACTTTCGGTTGATGATAGAACTCAAGCTGCAATAAAAGCTATAAAAGAAAATATTATAGGGTAAAATATTTATATAAGGATAGAATTAATATGTCGACACTAGGAAAAATTTTAATTATTGATGATAATCCAAAATTGCTTGAAGATGCCTTACCTATGTATGGTTATGATGTAAAAGTTGCAACCGACGGGCTTATGGGGCTAAAACTTTTAAGTGAAGAAAAAGAACCTTTTGATTTGGTTTTACTTGATGTGGTTATGCCCAATTTAGATGGCTGGGATACTCTAAAGTCTATTCGTGAAAATGAAAAGACTATGCATACGCCAATTATTATGCTAACTGCAGTAAATGAGGACAACAAGCAGGTATCTGGCTTAAAGTTTGGTGCTGATGATTATATTACAAAGCCTTTTATTTTGCCTAACCTTTTAGCAAGGATTGAAGCGCTTTTGAGGCGTTCAAAGTGGGCAAATGAGAAAAAACACACAGGCGCTTTGCCTTTTGTAAGTTCTGAGCCTATTTCGCCACTTACATCGAGGGAAAAGGAGATTCTTACACTTGTTGCAAAAGGCGCAAGTAATGCCGATATTGCAGATAAGCTTTTCGTGCGTGAGGTAACAGTTAAAACTCATTTAAACAGCATTTACAAAAAATTAAATGTAGATAATCGAGTGCAGGCTGTACTTTTGGCTATTCAAACGCAAATTATTGACAGTTAAATTTTCTTTACTTGACTAATAAGCTAGATGTCGGAAAATAATAAAACGGGAGATAAAAGGATTATGAGCATGAAGTCTAAAGATGAAATTATTAGCCTTATTTTAAACAACAAAGATGAATTTGAGAATTACAAATCACAAAATCAAGATTTAGATTTAAGTGAATGTGATTTTGCTGCATCAGAAATTTCTGATGTAAATTTTTCTAACATTGATTTTTCCGGTGCATCTTTTGCAGAATGCTCTTTGACAAATGTGAACTTTAGCGGTTGCGACTTGACAAGTGCCAACTTCTCGCGCGCTACTTTAACTGAGTGCGATTTTTCAGAGGCCGTATTAAATGGTACTGATTTTAGCTACTCAAGTGTTACATATTCTAACTTTACCGATGCTGATATGGCTGGATGTGTATTAAACGAGGCAGACCTTACGGATAGCGATTTTACTTCAAGTGTTAATATGAGTGCTTGCAGATTTGATGAAGGTACAATTTGGCCAGATAGTGATAATCTGCCTGAAGACTTTGACTCTACTTATAATTATGATTTGTCTTCTTTGCAAGACGAAGAAGATAAACAAAATGATGATTTTGGGTATTAAATAAAAATCATGCTATAAAGTTATTATGTTTAGAAAAATTATTTCATCTGTTTTAATATTTAATTTTTTTACGCAGTTAAGCTTCGCGGCGCAAGAAATTAAACTTGAAAATGTTGATGAACATAAAATAAACTATGGCGAGCAGGTGCAAACCCTAAAAGGGTCATTGTTTATTAATGAAACCGAACAAGCGCAGATTATCGTTAACAAGCAACAACAAAGTGATGTTGAGGATTTAGAGAACCTTTGGAATGCTACTGTTGATTCAAATCCCTTAATTAAATTTTGCTTGAAAAAGCTTGCAATTCCTGAGGAGCAAAGGAGAATTCACTCATCTCTTATGGCAAAAAGCGTAAGTGCGCTTTTAAGTGGTGCTGCAATGCTTCCTTCTTTTATGGGCATGCATTATTCTGTTCAATCTGCCTCTTTTGCAGCAGCTAGACTTGCAAATAACTGGATAAATCGAGATAATTATAAAAAACTACAAGATGTTCCTCTAACTGACACTGAGGCAATTGAGCTTGCTGCACTTATTGAAGATTTGCAAGATGAAATTGTTGTTACATATTACAACTATAAGGGCGCGCTTATGCGTTTAAAAGATTGCAGAGCGCAATTATTGCTTTACAATAAAAACTACAATGAAGCGCTAAAGAAAAATGATTCACTTGAAATCTCCGTTGCTGCTGCACAATGGGAAGAACAGCTGGTTGAGGAATATAGGATTAAGCAGGATGTTAAAAAGTATCATTTAATGCTTGAGCGTCTTGCTGGTAAGGAAACTACTGAAAACTTAAATGTTGCGCAGTATAATTTAAAAACTCAAAATGTAGACTTAAATGACATTAACTTCAAAAAGCGCGAAATACCTGTTAATATTGAGGCTTTTAATGATAAAAAGTAATTATAAAAAAATTTTATTAGTGCTTTTTTTGATGGCAATTTTGCCATCTCACTCTTTAACGCTTGAGAGTTTAAATTACCCCATGCCTCCTGCAAATAGGCTTGGAGTCGGTCAAAATCCTGAGGCACCATTTAGTGAAGTAAAAACCGTAAATGAGGGTAAAACGGTCATGTCGAGCAGTGTTATTAAACAGGCTGCTTATGATTCATCTTACGCTGACTTAAGTTTAAAAAGATTAGCCGATGATGTTTCTTATGACTTGAATATTGAATCTGCTGATTTACTGGCTGATTTGCAATTGCTTTGGGCTGCTGCTGCTCAAAGAAGCGAAACAATTAAATATACTATTTACAAATTGTCCAATCCTGATGAAGACAAGCCAAATGAAAATATTTTAAAAAAAATTATTAAGCCAATTGCGAGCTTTTCAACAATAGCAGGTACTGCGCTTAGTTCAAATCCTTATATGGCAACAGGTGCGCTTATTGGTGGTGGCTTATTGGGCGCTATTACGCGCGATGACAAGGAATTAAATTATAAATTTACAAAAGTAAATGATGCTGATATGGTTTTATTGGTGCGAAAAATTGATGACTTACAAAAAAAATTGCTCAATCTTTACATTGATTACCTAACTAAAAAAGAAATTATGGCAATGACACTTGATAACCTTGAAAAACGTCGAGAAATCTATGATAAATCTCAAAACGCTCCACGTGAGGAGTTAATTATTGCTGATGTTTATTATAGAAATGCACAAAACGCTGCTAAAAAAGCAGAATCAGAGTTTTGGGCATCAAGAATGATTTTAGAAAACCTTGTAGGGACTGAGGTTTTAGCTCAAATAGAAAATAAATAAGCTATTTTTTTACTTTTATAATCCACTTTAAATTTGTATCTGTTGCTTGAAAAAGTTGGTTTAAATCGGGCAAATATGAATAATTAGAAATATTTTCTTTCAGCTCTTTAAATTCTTCACTATCTAAGCTTTGTCCACTGCACTCTTGCCAACCCTCTGGAATATCATCTCCGTAATACAGGATAATTGCGCCTTTTGGCAACGTTTGGCCTTCTTTTACAACGACTTGTGGTAGGGGCTGTTTTGCTTTTTTTGTCATAACTGGCGCCATAACAATCATAGCGATTGATATCATGAGTATTGTTATAAGCATTTCCGCCATTGTAAAAGCTTTTATTCTCATAAAATTATTCTACAATAATTTCTAAATTAATTGCAAGATTATTGTTTGTACGCATTTTTTGCGCCGTAACTTCTTATATATTCTAAAATTGCGCCCCCAATTTCTTCTGTAGGGTCAAAGTATGGGCTGTTTGGGTAGTAAATTTGTTGCGCAAGCATTCTGTTAAGTGGGCCAAAGGCATCTGGTATGAGGGTTTTTCGATATATTCCGGATAACATTACCTGAATATCAGGAGAATTTGAGTAATTAAACCTGCTTAATGTCGGATACATTTTCTCAATTCCTTTGACATTATTGTCAAGCATTCTGTTTAAAATGTAAAGGCACTCTATGGCGCAATTTTCATCATTTGTTGTTTTGAGAGTATTTTCTATGTAGGGTAGCGCTGATTCTTTTTCATTAATTATTTCTTGCACTTTTTTTTCATCAAATGTGCAATAATTTTGTTTCAAGTTTGCTCTTTGTACATTTTTACCTATGTTTTGAATGTTAAATAATCCAGATGGGCTGATTTGCATAATTTTTCCTTATGAATAAACAAATGGAGGGCCGTTTTTAATTTCAAGCAAAATGTTGTCTGCCATAACCTTTAGCTCGTTTGCGGGTTTACCTTCTTTTTTCTTGCGCTCAAATTCTTCTATTAGTGGTGCAATTGCGCTTTCTTTTTTTGCTTTAAAGTTGTTAATTTCAACCTCAACAAGTCTTTTTTGTAAATCAAGCTCTGTTTTGGCATTTTCTTTTATAACAGTTGCTTCCTTTATAGCCTCTGCTGTTTGTTGCGCTAGAAAACTTGTTGAGCTAACTGCTGCCATTGCTATAAATAAATTCTTTAAAAATGGGTTATCATTGTGTATAAGCCAGTTGTAAAGGTGTCCGCGAGTTTCGTTCAAATAACAGTAGAAAAATGCTTTTCCGTTTTCTGTACTCATGCCTGTTGGCGCATTGCCCCAAATGTTTTCAACGTTATTTGAAACAGTATGTACTATCTCGTTTACTTCCATTTCCCCAAAGCCTGCTTTTTGTGCGCATTCTTTTGCTTTTTGCGAATTGGCACCCATTTTAATTAAAGTGTCAGTAAGCAATGTTTTATCTTGTGTTTTATTTTGTATAATTTCATCCAAGATTTTTTGCTTTGCATTTTTAAAGTTGTTAATAAAGTCCTCGTGATACTTTGCACCTGCTTTTATGTTTTTTAAGGTAAACACGCCTAGTGCAATGCTTCCTGCTAACAATCCTGCACTTATGAGTGCATTAGGTGTAAGTAAATCTTTTAGCTTTTTATCCTTGTTTTGTTCACTTGTTTTATCTAACCCTTTAAAATTAAAGTTTTTAAAGTAAATTGCTGTAGGGTCGTTTTCCATGTTGCTCTGAGTTTCAAGTGCTTTTTTAAAATAGTTACCATGTTGGCTTAACATGTTTCTCTGAATTGCCAATTTTCCTGAGAATGCTCTTGTCTCTACGTCTATTAAGTTTTCCTGCAATTCTTTTTGAACTTGTGCGTCTTGTTTTTTAACCCAAATCTCTTTTACGCCTTCGACAAATTTTTTAGCAGTGAGTGTCAGTGCGCTAAAGGCAAAAACTGCTATTGTTGCCATTATATTTTGTCTATTTGGGTCTCTTAATGCTATATATGTCGCAAAACCAGTTTCTTCTACAATGTTTATATTCATTCCCATTGACGGTAATTTTTTAATAAATGGCTCAGTTAAATTTTTCTTTGCTGATTTTTTAAATAAAAAGCTTAAAATTGCCCCAGAGGCAAATATTGCTCCCGTACTAAGCGCGAGTGGCAGTAAGGCTTTTTTTGCATTGTAACCTTTATCTTTTTCGCCACCAATGTATTTTTGGACATTTTCGCTTTCCTCATCAGATATTACAAGCGTATTATAGGTGTCATTTAAATTTGCGCATTCTTGAGTAGTTGTATTGTCTTTTATAAAGTTGTTAACAACAACACCTTCAAGTGTTGCGTTTTTTTGTTTTAACTGGCGATTTGTCAAATACCTGTTTGAGGCATTATTAATACGGGTTATCTGAACTTGCGGCAATTTCTTCTTCCTTCTGACTTCTTGGCTTAACTAGCTTTCTTAGTAATTCCTTTAAGTTTTCAATTTCAAATTCTTTAAATATCGTAATTTCTTTTTTTATTTCTTCATCTTCTTCGTATTCTTCTTCTATGCCAAAGAAGGAGAGTAGTTTTTTGAATTTTTTCTTCAAAACTTTTGTTGCATCTGAAATTTTCTTTTCTATGAAGTTTTGAATTTCACCAATAACTGCACTAATCTTCTCTGCAACTTTCACAATTTCATTTTTAATTGTTTCAACAGCATTAGGGAGGTTTTTAATAATTTGTGGGAAATCTTTTATTATATTTAACAGTGGCTTTAAGATATTATTTGAAATCCCTTCAAATACTTTTGCAACTGGTTTTGGTAAGTTTTGTTGGATTTTATCAAGGACATTATGTGCAGTATTTACAACATTTGTTAGTTGTTGCTGGAATTTTGCTGCAAGCTCAGCGTTTTTTAACATTGCCTCTTGCAAAGCTTGCTCTCTTGCTTGTGCTCTTTGCATTTGTTTCCATTGAGCATAGCATTCTTGATAGGACATTTCTCCTGGGCGCCTTGGCTCATCCATTTTTTTTGTTGAGCTGCCACCTCCGCCCATGCCGTTACATATTGGGCATGCTCCAAGGGGTAAGCCATGCGGACAAGTATTTGCCCTGTTGTTATTAACCTGTGATAAATATCCTGCCATTAAAAAAACCTTGTGCTATTTGACCGCAACACAAGGAACCTTACCTCCTGCATTGGTTGACGCAATTACAGGACATATGAGTTTTCCGACTTTACGGCTGCGGCCCAGTTAAGGAGTTTCACCTTATTTCCTATTTTTTAAGTTTATAATAACATAAATGTAGTTTATTTGCAAATCTATTTTTAGGTTATTATATTTTAATGAACTGTGTAATTGTAATTCCGATATATAAAGAAAATCTTAGTTGTGATGAAATTAGCTCTTTGAATCAGTGTGCTAACATTTTTGCAAATAGAGATATTAAGCTTATCTGTTCAAGAAATTTGAACGTAGTTGCGTATGAAAAAATATTTAATAATCTTAATTTTTCGCTTGAGCGGTTCGATGATAATAATTTTTGCTCACTTGGCACATATTCAAAAATGCTTTTAACTCCTGAATTTTATATGCGATTTAGTAAATATGATTTTATGCTAATTTACCAGCCAGATGCATGGGTTTTTAGAGATGAACTTGATTATTGGTGCAATCAGGGCTTTTCTTATATTGGTGCACCTTGGTTTGTAGGTGATAATTTGCATAAAATTGCAGGTAACGGAGGTTTTTCACTAAGAAATATAAGTGATATGATTGAGCTTTTAAGTAACAAAAAGGCTATAAGGTATAACCCTCGCGAATATGCTGCTTCTTATTTAAAATCCTTCGATTTTAGAACAATTTTTGATGTTGCCTTAAATTATTTTGCACATTTCTTTTATAAGATTTCATTTTGGGAATCAACTGCGTTAAATGAGGATTATGCAATAGTTAAATATTCAAAAAAATTTATGAAAGAGTTTAAATGTGCTCCACCAAATATTGCAATGAAATTTTCATTTGAAGTCCATCCTGAAATTTTATATAAAATGAATGAGTATAATTTGCCCTTTGGCTGCCATGCGTATTTAAAATATAATCCTGATTTTTGGAAGAAGTTTTTGCCACTTAGTGACCAATCTTTAGAAGAATAACGCCACAAACAATTAAAATTACACCAAATGCACGCATAAGCGAAAGCGCATCATGAAAAATAATAACGCCCAATAAAAAAGTGCATGCTGCACCTATTCCTGTCCAGACTGCATATGCCGTCCCAACAGGGATTGTTTTCTGTGCAAGAAATAAAAATATGCCGCTTAGTGTCATGGCAACTATTGCAAAGATAATCCAAGCAACTTTATGCGTACCTAGAGAGGCCATTTTTAAGCCAAAGGGCCAACCGACTTCAAATATTGCTGCTATCAATAAGTATAACCAGCTCATTTTATTATTTTACTGTAAATGATGCTTTGCGTAAAGTTATATTTATACTGCCCCTGAACGGAGTCGACTGAGCGACCGTGAGGTTGCGACTACAACATATACGTGGGGTCGGTTCGACTCTATTAAAAAACCCACATCTTGTGTGGGTTGAATTATATTTATACTGCCCCTGAACGGAGTCGACTGAGCGACCGTGAGGTTGCGACTACAACATATACGTGGGGTCGGT
>CALUWD010000027.1 GCA_944324385.1 Candidatus Gastranaerophilales bacterium
GTTTTTTGTGTTCAGCATTACAGAGATGCTGAAATAAATTCAGCATGACGTTTTTTGTGTTCAGCATTACAGAGATGCTGAAATAAATTCAGCATGACGTTTTTTTGTCACCCTGAACGACCAAAATCGTCACCCTGAACTTGTTTCAGGGTCTTACAAACCTACTGGGCAGGGTCTTGCAAATTTTGCTTACGCTTCTCACAAAAAAAAGGATCGGTTTCCCGATCCACTGTATTGCCATCACCAGTTAGATTGTTTTTATCTATTTAGCTTTTGTTGTAAATCTTATATTAACGATAATGCAATCGATGGTGATTGGTTAGCTTGCACCAATAGTGATGCTGATGCTTGTTGCAATATTTGATATTTTGTATAGTTTGATGATTCTTCACCTACATCTGCATCTACTATTCTTGATCTTGCAGCAAGCAGATTTTCATTTTGTATATCAAGTGCTTCAACAGCTGATTCGAGCCTGTTTGTAATAGCACCGATTGTACCACGCCTTGTGGAAATTTCTTTAATACCAACATCTACTGCATCTAATATATCTCTAAATTCTGTTAAATCTACAATATCGCTAATTCCATCTGTGAATCTTATAGGATTGCCGGCTCTGCCTGTTAAAACTGACAATGTAGCTTCTGTAAATACTCCTGTAACTGTAACTGTGTTTGTTAACTCGTCAGAGTTTGAACCGATTTGAAGGACTAAATCATCGCCGCCACCCTGAGGGAAAAGTGCAAACTCGTTAAATTTAGCACCATTTGAAATTCTGTCAATTTCAGCGGTTCTTGCCATAACCTCATCTTCCATTGCTTTTACTTCATCGTAGCTGTAACCGCCGTTCATAGCTTGCAATGTAAGGTCACGTATTCTAAGTAAGTGTTCTTGAATTACATCAAAGTTACCTTCCGCTGTTTGCAGTAAGTTAATACCTGTTTGTGCGTTGTTCTGAGCTACAACAGAACCTCTTTGTTGAGCTTCCAAACCTTTTGCAATTACAAACCCTGCTGCGTCATCTGCTGCTTGGTTAACCTTGCTACCTGTGGTTAAGCGTTCCATTGCTTTTGACATGTTTGTACTTGCAGAGTTTAAGTTTCTTTGAACTCTAAGTGAATCAATGTTTGTGTTTACAACAATAGCCATAGTAATAGACTCCTTTTACTTGCCGGCGTAAATCCTTTTAGCCGTTTCTCTAACTAATATATGGGGATGTGATGGTTTTTAATTTGGCAATTATCAATCTAAAAAAGTAATTGGTGATTGACTACATTGTTAATATACAAGGTTTTAAGGGTCGTTTGAATTATAGTAAAGTTAGAATTTTGTTATACTGAAGTATAAAAATATTGAATAAATTGCTTCAGCGTAATAAAATTAACTAGAGAGTTTAGGAATGGAATAAATGGCATTACAAGTTAAAGAGCAAAGTTCAAAAAGACTCCCCCCGCATAACTTAGACGCTGAAAAAGCGGTTTTAGGGTCAATACTTATTAACCCCATAAGCATGAACAGAGTTGTTGAAATTCTTGAAGCTGACTACTTTTACTCGCCCTCAAACAGGCTTATATTTGACGCTATGTTAAGCTTGTACAACCAAAACAAGCCGGTTGATGCACTTAGTGTCAGTGATTATTTTCAATCAAAAAACCAACTTGAAAGCGTTGGCGGAGCAGAGTATTTGAGCGATTTAATGTCTGATACCGTTTTAAGCTCTAACATCGAGTATTACGCAAATATTATCAAAGAAAACTCTATAAAAAGAAAACTTATAAACGCAGGTTCAAATATAATTGAACAAACGTACAAAAACGCTCAAGCACAAGACTCTCTTGAGGTTGCAGAAAAAATGATTTTCGACATTGCTCAGCAAAAAACCACACAAGACATTGAACAATTGACAAATCTTTTAATGGAAACTGTTGAAAAAATCGAGTATCGTTGCGCAAATAAAGGCACATACACAGGGGTTGCAAGCGGTTATGTGGATTTAGACAACATGACCTCAGGTTTTCAAAAATCAGATTTTATAATTCTTGCAGCACGTCCGTCTATGGGAAAAACTGCCTTTGCACTAAATATTGCGCAAAACGTTGCAATAAGGCAAAATGTCCCTGTACTTATATTCTCCCTTGAAATGTCTAAATTACAATTGGCACACAGGGTTGTATGTGCTGAGGCTGAGGTAAACGCGCAAAGAGTAAGAACAGGGGAGTTGCAAGCAAATGAGTGGGAAAAAATAACAAATGTCATGAATGAACTGCACCAAGCACCACTTTTTATTGACGATTCCGCAGGCGTTACAATATCTAACATTCGCGCTAAATGCAGAAGATTTAAAATGAAATACCCTGAATTAGGGCTTATTTTAATAGATTATTTGCAGTTAATTGAGGAGAGAAGCTCAAACGATCGTAACCAACAAATTTCAACCATATCAAGGGGATTAAAAGCCATTGCAAGAGAGCTTGATGTGCCAATTATTGCCCTTTCACAGCTATCACGTAAAGTAGAAGACAGAACAGACAAGCGTCCAATGCTCTCTGACCTTCGTGAATCAGGCGCAATAGAGCAGGACGCTGATGTTGTAATGTTTATTTATCGTGCAGAATATTACGACAAGGAAAATCCTGAACTAAAAAACAAGGCTCAAATCATCGTTGCAAAACAAAGAAACGGCCCAACAGGGGATTTTGAGCTTATATTCCAAGGCGCAACGACTAAATTTAAAAATAAAGTTAATCCGAATTTAATTGAGTAAAGGTTTGTGCCTGCGTGCTCCAGTCCATCAACCTACGCGTTAAAACTTTTAAGCATCTGCTTTATAGATGCTGAAATAAATTCAGCATGACGATTTTTGTATTCAGCATGACGGTTTTTGTATTCAGCATGACGGTTTTTGTATTCAGCATCACGGTTAAGTGTCACCCTGAACGACCCAAATTGTCACCCTGAATTTATTTCAGGGTCTTACAAACATACGCGTTAATAAGTCAAACAAGTTCAGCATGACAGGGGGGTCAGTATGACAGGTGGACTTAACAATCACTGTTGATTGTATAGATGCCGAAACAAGTTCGGCATGACATGGGGTGTCACCCTGAATTTATTTCAGGGTCTTACAAACATACGCGTTAATAAAACTTTTGAGCGTCGGCTTTTCAGATGCTGCCCAAATAGGGACATTTTCTGTTGCTACTTTTCAGATGCTGAAATAAATTCAGCATGACGGTTTTTGTATTCAGCATGACGGTTTTTGTATTCAGTATGATGGTTTTTTATGTTCAGCATGACGGTTTTTGTATTCAGCATCACGGTTAAGTGTCACCCTGAACGACCCAAGCTGTCACCCTGAATTTATTTCAGGGTCTAATACGCTTACGCACAAAGCAGAACTACTGTTTTATAAAATTTTCTTCCGCTTTAAGCTGACGTGACATAAGATTCATAAAAATTTCTTTAGAATTTTCTTTTGAATAAACAGCCTCGTAAATCGCATGAGAAATAGGTGTTTCTATTTTTAGCTTATCTGAAAGCTCGCATATTGCTCTTGAAGTCTTGACCCCTTCTGCAACTGAACCCAATTGTGCTAAAATATCATCAATTTTTTTACCTTGAGCCAACATACGTCCAACAGTGTGGTTTCTGCTCAATGGGCTTGAACAAGTTGCAATTAAATCGCCCATACCGGATAAACCCCAAAAAGTAGAAGGCTTAGCGCCAAGGGCAGTGCCAACACGTACAATTTCGGCCATACCACGTGTTAAAATAGCACCTCTTGCATTATCACCCATATCAAGTTCAGACAAAAAGCCTGCAGCAATAGCAATTACATTTTTCAAACTACCGCCAAGTTCAACACCTATAACATCATCGTTTGTATACAGTCTGAATTTGCCATCAACATTTAAGTGCTCTTGCGCAAAGCATGCCACCTCAGGTTCATATGACGCAACGCTTGCAGCAGTAGGCTTGCCCTCTAAAACCTCACGCGCAAGAGTAGGGCCAGAAAGAACAGCAAATTTTTGTAAAGGTAAAACATCTTTTATAACTTCACTCATGCGCTTAAGAGATGGCAACTCAAGGCCTTTTGAAGTATTTACAAGTATTTGAGACGATTTAATACCTGCCTCTTTTAACTGCTCACAAACAGGGCGAATCGCACTTGTTGAGACAACCAAAAGTATGATATCTGCACCATTTATCGCCTCTTGCATGTTATGAGTAATATTAACTCTTTTGTCCAGATTAACTTCAAATGGTACTTTTGATTTTTTATTTAACAACAAATCATCAGTTAAGTCTTGTTTTCTTGACCAACCCCAAACATCATCAAACTTTGGCGTCAAGAGCTTCGTAAGAACTAAACCCCAACAACCTAAACCTAAAACAGCAAGTTTCATTTACTAAATCAATCCCATTAATTTTAAATCTCGAGCAATTTTTTTATCGAACATGCTCGCATAAGCCAAATCTTGGCAAGGATTACCTGTATAATTATGAGCTTGACGAGCTTTATTTTGTAATACACCCTGACCTTTTGTAGAAATAGCATTATTTTTACCGTAACTTAAGATTATGGGTGCTATTTTCATTTATCTAAAGCTCCTTTTCAAATGTGCTCAACGTATCAATTCTATCACAAAATTTTTAGCATGACAATAAAAATTTTGTTCACTTTTTGGAATTTATTATGTAGAAAATAATTCCTGCAAATATAGCAAGGTTAAGGGATTCGACATTATTTTCATTTTTAAGCGTTACAAATAAATCAGAAATTTTTAAAATTTCTTTACACAATCCGTTTGCCTCAGAACCAAGCGCAAGGACATGCTTTTTAGGATATTCAATTTTTTGGCAATCATGCGCCTTTTTACCAAATTCGCCAAAAGGTGCAACTGTTGATATTATTTTATGCGTTTTTTTAATTTTTTGCATTACCGAGATATCCTCGCCAAGGTGGACAATTGGAATTTTAAATATATTACCTGCGCTTGAGCGTATAACTTTTGAGGAAAATTCATCTACACACTGACCGTATAACAAAATTCCATCCACCCCAAAAGCGCATGCACTGCGGATTATAGTCCCCAAGTTACCTGCATCTTTTATATTATCAAGCAAAACCAGTTTATCGTATTTTAAAATTTCATCTAAAGAATATTTAGGCTCAAGCGCAACTGCTGCAATATTTGAGGCAGTTTTTACAGTTGCAATTTTATCCATGACTTTTTCATTGACTTTATAAAAATCAACACCAACTATATTTTTAAAAGCTGAAATATTTTTTTCATCAAGGTAAAAAATGCTCTTTAACTTAATATTTGCCTCAAGTGCGCCTGTGAGTGATTTTTCTCCCTCCAAAAAAATAAGTCCGCGCTCTTTTCTGTATTTTTTTTGTTGCAATTTTACAACATTTTTAACTGTTTCATTGTTTAGTGATGTAATTTCAAAAAAATTATTTTCCGACATAAAATAAATCCGTTTTTCCTTTATTATAGCGAATAAATTTTTCCTTGTCGCGCCCAAAAAATTCAATCACAGGACGCACATCCTCAGTATTTGGGAATTTTACCGAACTTTGCACAAACCAATAGTTTTTATTTTTGTCCAAGGAATTCAAGAAAATTAAATAATCATAAGAATTTTTATACATTTTCTCAACCTTTACATCTGACGCTAAAAAGCCATAAACCCTTGAATAGTAAAGGTATTGGGGCAATGATGTTTCATTTAAAATAATTACATCTCCCTTTTTGTAATTTTCTTTTAGCTCTAAAAACATTGCCCTGTCTTGAGATGGCAGATTTTTCATTACTTTTTGCGCACAATAGCTGGGATAAAGTGAAAAAATAAAAATCAAACCAAGCACGACAAGTGAAATTGATTTTTTTGAAAAATATTCAAAAAATTTAGAGAAAAATATTAAAAACGTTGGGGTTAAAAAGAGTATAAGCCTGTCCTGATAAGGATAAGAACCAATGTAGGCAAGCAAAAGCAAGATAAAATAAGGCATAGTAAGCAGCCAGAATTTAATTTTATTTGCCTTAAAAATAAAAATTGCACCAAATAGGCAAATTAATCCAAAAATAAACGCTTGCGCACCAAAAGGCATTTTAAAAGGCTGAAAAATATAATAAATATTTTCAAAAAATAAATCTAAAAAGTTTGAAAAGTCCTTTAAAATATACCCATGCGCCCAGATTTTTGTCATAAAAAAGCGCGTATTTTCAATTGCACCCAAGTGCAGCGCGAATAAAAAGACATTTAAAAACTGTGGCAAAATAAAAAGCAAAAAGTTTTTTAACTCTTTTTTATTTTTTATAACAAACGCCAAAAGCAAGATACTGTAGGCAAAAGCCATAATCCCAGAGGCATAAGAATACCAGGTAAAAAGCGCAAAAATAAACCCGAGAAAAACTGGGGATTTCAATTTAAACCTTAAAATCAAAAGAGGCAAAGTAATTGCAGCAAAAACATCAAGTGCATAAGGCTTAAATTCCGATGAATAAAAAATTAAATTTGTATTTATTGCAAACAAAAATGCAGCCAAAAGCCTTGCAGGACGGGAATATAAAAAATATTTTGAAAAAATATAAAATATAGGCAAGGTTAAAATAGACACTAAAAAAGGAATTGCGCGAAAAGTAAACTCGCTGAGAGGAAAAATCTCGACAAGCATTTTTGTTTCAAACAAAAACATTGGCGGCGCACTCTGGTAGTAGGAAAGCTCTTTAAATAAGTCAAAAAAGCCTTTATCAAGCACATTTATTGCAAGAGCAGCCTCGTCAAACCAAAAAGAGCGATTAAAAATGTACAAATCTAGTCGCAAAAACAGTGCAAGGGCAAAAATTAACCCTAAAGCCCAAAAATAAATTTTATTACATTTCAATACATTTTTCACTTAATACCATCCAAGTTCTATTCCACTCGTCCAGCCACTTTTGCTCTTTTTTTGTAAGCAAATCACGCTCAATTAATTTTTCCTCAAATTCAAAATGTGAAAAACTTTCTCTTTTGCCCCTGCCTGTTACATAAACACTGTTTTCAAGCCTTATGCCAAATTTATGAGGTTTTTTTGAACAGTATAACCCAGGCTCGATTGTATGTGTCATATTTTTATAAAGCGGAAATTTCTTATCCCCAAAGCTTGTAATCACAGGCGGAGCTTGATGAACAGGCACACCTATGCCATGCCCCAGCGCATGGGGAAAATAAAAACCCTCTTTTTCATAAGGTTTTAATACTTTTCTTGCGATTTTATCAAGCTCATAGCCGTCTTTTGCCTCGCTATGGTAAGAGCGCAAAAATGCCTTTAAAACTGCAGTATATATTTCTTTTTGCTTTTTTGTCGCCTTACTGCCGCACAAAAACACCCTTGTAATGTCGGTTGCAAGCCCCATTTCATAATATCCGCCGCAATCCAGCAGAATTAAATCGCCCTCTTTTAAAATTTTATTTTTGTCATAATTTGAATAGTGAATTGAAGAAGAATTATCTGCAATTGCAAGTATAGTCTTAAAACTTGTAGTTTTTGCACCAAATTTTAAAAGTTCTTTTTCAAAAATTTCTTTTAACTCGTACTCGCTCAAACCTGCTTTAATCTTGCTTTTAAAAGATTTCAAAGCGCAATCAAGCCTAAAAAATGCGCTTTTGTAGTGTTCAAGCTCGAGCTTTTCCTTTATTGATGCGTATTTTGCTACATAATCTTCTTTTAGCACCACAGGTTTTTTAATCAAATTAAAATCGCCATAGGTAATAGAATTTTCTAAAAGCGCAATTTCATCTTTTATCGAGCGAATTTTTTTCTCAAAATCCGCCAACGGTAAGACTTTATACCCATCAGGAATATTTTTAATTTCTTCATCACAAAAAAGGATATTTTTCCCCTTAAAATCAAGCAGTAATTTTGCCTTAAAGGTTGAATTTTCAACCATTTGAAAACTCCTCAAATTGCAAAGCCAAGCAATTTGCTCAAGCGAGTTTACAAGGTAATAGCGGGTATTTACGTGCTTTTTAATTAATTCAGATTTATTATTTTTGCCCTGAACGCTAAAAATCTCTTTTTTTAAATTTACATTTTTATTCTCAAAAACTCCCTTAACATCATCATATACAGAGAGTTTCAGACCTTCTTGCTGCAATTTTTTATAAAATAAAAGCGAAATGGAATTACTAACAAAAAGCTCGTTCTTATTAACTTTTTTTGCAATTGATTTTACAAAACCCTCTCCCTGCTTGAGTTTTACGACTTCAACATTTTTGCCTTTTGTTTCAAAATCAGCCTGCTCGTGGTATCTTGGGTCAACAAAAAGGGTAATATTTCCCTCATAATCAATTAAAGCTTCTCCTGCAGTACCTGAAAAACCGGTCAAAACGTTTAGTGCAGACCCTTTATAATGGCAGTTAAAATACTCATCCGAACTTTTTAAAAGCACAAAACCGTCTTTTGAATTTTTAAGTATTTCTCTGTAAAATCCTCTCACTTCTTTCATTTCAAACCCCTTTTTATGATAAAATCTGCACAATTACACTTCTTGTGCGTGGTTTATTATCAAAATCAATCAAAACTATTTGCTGCCAGCTGCCAAGCTCCAACTGACCTGCAGCCAAAGGTACGGTTACAGAGTTTCCAATCATAGAAGCCCTAATATGCGCATGTCCGTTGCCATCATGCCACTGCTTATCATGTTCATAGGTTTTATTTATAGGGGCAATTTTTTCTAATGCTTCAGGCAAATCCTTTACAAGCCCCGGTTCATATTCAAGAGTTGTAATTGAAACAGTAGAACCTGGGGTATATATATGCACAATAGCATTTTTTTCACCGCCAAGACGCACAAAATCAGCAACTTTTGAAGTTATATCAATAATGTCGTTAAAACCCTTTGTTGAAAGTAAAAATTTTTCATTTCTAACAGGCATAATTTCTCCTTTTAATATCAAACACGCCCCAAAGCCTGAAGCGTGTTTGAAGTTTTAACCATTATAGCGTTATTTTTTTAAATAAACAATGTCGCACAGACTAAGGCAACTATAGACATTAGTTTAATTAAAATATTAAGCGAAGGCCCTGAAGTATCCTTGAAAGGATCGCCAACAGTGTCGCCAACAACCGCTGCGGCATGTTCTTTTGTGCCTTTTCCGCCCAAATAACCACTTTCAATGTATTTTTTAGCGTTATCCCAAGCACCGCCTGAGTTTGCCATCATAATTGCAAGACATACGCCTGAAGCTATAGCGCCCATAAGCATGCCTGCTAAAGTCTGCGCCCCTGTTGCCTTATCTGTAAATGCAGCAACTCCTAAGCCTACAACAAGTGGGGCAGCAATTGCAATTAAACCGGGTAAAAACATTTCATAAATTGCGCTGCGTGCTGAAATATCAACGCATTTAGCGTATTGTGGCTCACATTTACCTTCCATAATACCCCTGATTTCTCTGAATTGACGTCTGACTTCATCAACCATTTTTTGTGCAGCACGACCAACTGCGCCCATTGTAAGTGCACAGAATAAAAACGGTAAGACAGCTCCAAACAGCAAGCCTGAATTTACAAAAGGATTTAAAATATCAACTTTATCAAGCTCAACAACCGTTGCAAACGCACTTAAAAGAGCAATAGCAGTAAGTGCTGCAGAGCCTATTGCAAAACCCTTGCCAATTGCCGCTGTTGTGTTACCTACAGAATCAAGCTTGTCTGTTCTTTCACGAACTTCGCCTTCTAAATTTGCCATTTGTGCAATTCCGCCTGCGTTGTCTGAAATTGGACCGTAAGCATCAACTGCGACAATCATGCCAACAACAGAGAGCATACCCACTGCCGCCATTGAAACACCGTAAATGCCCAATGTATAAGCATTTAAACCGCCTGCAAGAATAAAAGAAATTATAATTGCCGCACAAATTAATATAAGAGGCAAAAATGTTGAGACCATACCGACGCCCAAACCTGCAATTATTGTTGTTGCAGGGCCTGTTTTTGTAGCATTGGCTATTGATTTTGTCGGGTTATAGTCATAAGAAGTATAATATTCGGTTAAAAAGCCGATTAGAGAGCCTGTTATTATACCTGTTAAAATAGACCAGAAAACCCCCATAAAGTCAGGGAGGAAAAATTTAATAATAAAGTAAGATGCCGCAATTAAAATTGCCATAGCAACAACAGTACCTCTTTGAAGAGCTGCCATAGGATCAGAATTTTCACCTGTCCTTACAAAATTAATTGCAAAAATTGAGGCAAAAATACCTGCTGCGGCAACAAGTATAGGCAAAAAAGCACCTTGAAGATTTAAACACATTGCACCAAGAGTAATTGCAGCAATAATTGAACCAACATAAGATTCAAATAAATCTGCACCCATGCCTGCAACGTCCCCTACGTTATCGCCCACATTATCAGCAATAACAGCAGGGTTTCTGTAATCATCTTCAGGGATTCCCGCTTCAACTTTACCTACAAGGTCTGCGCCAACATCAGCAGCTTTTGTATAAATACCGCCGCCAACACGTGCAAAAAGCGCAATTGAGCTTGCGCCAAGACCAAAACCGTTAATTATTTCAGGGTCTTTAAAAATTATATACAAAATGCTTAAACCTAAAAGACCAAGCCCCACAACGGTTAGACCCATAACCGCACCGCCTGAAAAAGCTATTTTAAAAGCCTTATTTAGTGATTTTTTAGCAGCTTCGGTTGTTCTTGAATTAGATTTTGTCGAAACATACATTCCAACAAAACCTGCTGTCGCAGAACAAACTGCACCGCAAACAAAGCATATTGCAGTCTGTAAATCTATAAAACGATATAACAATGCAAAAATTAAAAGTACAAACCAAAATAATATCTTGTACTCGCGCCTTAAAAACGCCATGGCACCTTTAAAAATATGCCCTGCAATTTTTCTCATGTTGTCATCGCCTGAATTTTCAACAGAAATTGTATAAATTTTTAACGTTGCAAATAACAGTGACAAAGCTCCTGCAATAGTTCCAATCCAAAGCATTGCAGCGGTTTTTACATCCAAAGGAAATAATACTGCAAAGCAAAAATAAAGAGCTACTGCAAAAATAATCCAAAAAAGAGTTTTCCAAACACAACTCTTTAGAGCAGTTTTAGTCATTTTAATTCTTCCTATCCATTTTTCTACCCGAACAGCGCAATTATATCATATTTAGCCAAATAATGTAAATTAGGGTATCCATTTTGATTTTATTTTATTTAAAATGCCTTTTTGTTGCATTATGCCAAGTGCTTTGTTTACTGACTCATACAGCTCATCACTCTCGCCCCATTGCCTCATTGCAATGGCATAATACTCTCTTGTATATCTTTTTGGAAGAATTTTCAACCCCTTATTATCACTCAAAATGCCATATAGCATGCTATCATCAGCTAAAATAGCGTCTATTTCGTCTTTTTTTAAAAGTTCATAAATATCCGGATAAGTCTTTGCAGCTCTTAAATTTGCAGCAGGGGCAAGGTTTCTGATGGTTTTTTCCCCTGTTGTCCCTAAAATAAAACCTACGTTTTTACCGTTTAAATCATTTAGTGCTGCTATCTTAGAGCCATTTTTTACCATGATTGCTTGCCCTGCAACATAATAAGGGCTTGAAAACCTCACAACACTTGCGCGAGTGTCAGTTATGCTCATTGCAGCAATTATCATATCAACCTTTTTAGCATTCAAATCGGTAATTCTGCTTTGAGGCGTCACACAAACAAGCTCCAGTGAGTTTTCATCCCCTAAAATTTGCTCTGTAATGCCTTTTGCAATATCCACATCAAAACCCTGAATATTCCCCTCATCATCAACAAAACCAAATGGTTTTGAGTCACATTTAACACCTATTGTAAATTTGTTCATTAAAATAGCATGAGAGAGCGAATTTTCTTTTTTTTGATTTAGCGAACAAGCGCAAAACAAAGAAAATGAAATAATTGCACAAAAAATAATTAAAATTAGATTTTTCATCGTAAATATTGTATCATAATTTTATGAAGAAGTTTATTTTAAAAATGTTATTTATAACATTAGGAGCGTTTCTTGCAGCATTTGCAATTGAGGGTTTTTTAATTCCAAACCAAATGATTGACGGCGGAATAGTCGGTATTTCAATGATGGTAAGCTATTTAACAAAAATAAATCTTGGTATTTTGCTTTTTGTTTTAAATGCTCCATTCATACTTTTAGCATTCAAAATTTACGGCAAAATGTTTATTTTTCAAACATTTTACGCTGTAACAGTCTTTTCAATATTTGTTGAGCTTGTAGGCGGAAAAATAGGTATTGTAACACATGACGGGCTACTTGTGGCTGTTTTTGGCGGTATGATATTGGGTGCAGGCGTCGGGCTTGTACTTAGGAATAATGGCTCTTTAGACGGTACAGAAATTTTAGCAATTACGCTGACTAAAAAATTTCCTGTGTCAGTCGGCGAAATTATTATGTTTGTTAATATTTTCATATACACTTGCGCAGGCTTTATATACGGTTGGGACAAGGCAATGTACAGTGCGCTGACTTACTTTACAGCCTCAAGAACAATAGATGTAGTTCTGCAAGGATTAAATGAAGCGAAATCAATTTTTGTTGTTAGTGATAAAAATCTTGAAATTGGTTCAAACATTATGTCGCAGCTGGACAAAAGTGTTACATACATTGACGCTCAAGGCGGTTACTCACAACAAGAGAAAAAAATGCTTTATTGCGTTGTGCCAAGAATTGAGCTTACAAAATTAAAAGATATTGTTAATTCAATTGATCCTGAGGCTTTTATTGCCATTGAAAATGTGCATGAGGTGGATGGAAAAAGAATTAAAAAATATTAAATTAAAATTAATTTTAAAAAGTTTTTCTAAAAATAATATTAATATATTAATATGAAGTACAAAGATTATTATGAAATTTTAGGCGTAAAACGTGATGAGACACAGGCAAATATAAAATCTGCCTACAGAAAACTTGCGCGCAAATATCACCCTGATGTCAACAAGGAAAAAGGTGCAGCTGAAAAATTTAAAGACATTAACGAAGCTTATGAAGTTTTAGGCGACCCTCAAAAACGTGCAAGGTATGACCAACTAGGCTCAAGCTGGCAACAAGGTGCAGATTTTACACCACCACCGGGGTTTGAAGGCTTTGATTTTTCAAATTTTGCAGGCGGCGGAGCACACTTTAGCGGTAATGCTGGAGGCTTTTCAGACTTTTTCAGCGCAATTTTTGGCGACTTAATGGGTGGTGCAGGTGCTGGCAACTCTCGTGGTGGCTTTAGAGAATTTAACTTTGGCGGCAATGGTGGCGCAGGTAGCGATTTTTCACAATTTTACGGCGCTAATCAAGGGGCAAATGCTACTCGCAGCAAAGCAAGTACAAAAAATCTTGATATAACAAAAGACATCGTCTTAAATGTTAACGATTTAATAAAAACTCCCACTAAAACCGTTACTATTGTTGATTATGAACCCTGTAGATACTGCAATGGTCGCTCAAAAGGTGCATTTTGCTCCCATTGCTCAGGTACCGGTATAGAAAAAATCACAAAAAATTTATCGGTTAAAATTCCAAAATACGTAAAAGAAGGACAAAAAATTCGTCTTAAAAACGAAGGAAAAGCTGATGAATACGGGCAAAAAGGCGACTTGTATTTAACTGTTAGAATAAAAGACCCCAATTATAAAGTCATAGGGGACGATTTAGAAAAAGAAATTGAAATTTTGCCCTCGCAAGCAGCACTTGGCACAAAAAAAGAAATAACCACAATTGATGGCAAAATAAATATTACAATTCCAAAAAACACCGACAGCGGCAAGGTTTTAAGGCTTAAAGGACTTGGATTACCCAAAAAAGACGGTACTTTAGGGAACTTAAACGTAAGGGTAAAAATTGTCTTACCAAAAGAATTAAACCCAAAAATGATTGAATTGTATGAAAAATTGCAAGAGCAAGGTAGCTAAGCGCCAAATTGCTTTAATAATTCATCAATCAACTCAACCGCGTCTGCCACAATTTTATAATCACAGTTGTCAAAAATTGGTGCATTAGGGTCGTTATTCACTGCAACAACAACATTTGAAGCGCTCATGCCTGAAATGTGATGAATTGCGCCAGACACCCCAAATGCCACATAAACTTGCGGCGCAACTGTCTTACCCGTTTGCCCAATTTGAATTTCCTGAGGGGCAAAACCCTTGTCTACTGCGCCTCTAGAAGCACCAACCGCACAGCCTGTAAACTTTGCAAGCTTTTCGAGTTTTTCAAAGTTTTCTCTTGATTTTAAACCTTTCCCGCCACACAAAATAATTTTAGCGTTTTCAAAGCCACCTGCAGGGGCATAAGAAGGTATAAACTCCAAAAGCTTCAAAGGGCTTGATTTAAAAATATCTTCCTTAAATACAACCTCGATTGTTATTGTGTCATAGTTAAATTCAACTTTTTTAAATACACCCTCGCGAACAGTAGCACACTGAGGAGAATTTTTGCATAAAATTGTTGCCATAAGCACACCGCCAAAAGTCGGACGAGTAGCCGCGAGTTTTATTTCACCCTTATTCTCAACAAGCGAAAGTGCTGTGCAGTCTGCGGTCAAGCCTGTTTGAAGTTTAGAAGTTACAAGCGGTGCAAGCTCTCTTGACATATTTGTAGCTCCAAAAAGCACAATGTCAGGTTTTTGCTCCCTAAAAAGTTCAACAAGCGCACTTGAGTAGTAATAGCAGTCATAATGCGAAAAATTTTCATTTTTTAAATAAATAATCTTTTGTGCGCCATACTTTGATAATTGGCAAAAATCTGCATCAATTCCGCTGTCTAAGACTATTGCATAAACTTCATAATCAATATCAAATTCCTCTTTCGCCTGTTTTGAAAGGGAATTTGCTGCACTTAAAAGCTCAAAAGACACGTCATAAAAGACATTTTGATTTTTTTTATATTCACAGAGTACAAAAATTTTCTTATTCGCCAATTTTGCCTCCACTCGTTATTATTTTGCACAAAAAATCTTTCGGATTTTCAACAACAATTTGACGCCTGTTGTGTTTTAATTTAAAAGCCTTTGAAACAAAAGTCGGAGAACCCAAAATACCAGTTTGGAAAGGGTTTAACTCCAATTGCTTTATATCAAAAATCTCAACCCCAATATCTTGCGCACGAACATAATCCGCCACACAAAGCGGTTTTATAGCTCCTTTACCCTTTAAAACACATACTACACAAGGGTTTTGGACTTCAAGTATATTAACACCTTCAGCAAATAACTGCTTTAAAATCGAAATTTTAGAGTCAGAATTAACTATTTCATCTGTACAAGTTACAACAGGAATGTTCAAAAAACCAGCAATCGTAGGCCCAGTTTGAGCTGTATCACCATCTTGGGCGTATTGACCGCAAATAATTAAGTTAAAATCAGGGACAATTTTTTTAATTGCGCTTGATAAAATTCTTCCTGTAGACAATGTATCAGACCCTGCAAAAGCCTTATCACACAGCAAAATTCCCCTATCACAACCGCGCGCGAGCGCATATTCTACAACATTTTTTGCCTGCATTGGCCCCATTGAAAACACGCTCACTGTAACATTTTTAAACTTTTTCTTAATTTCAAGTGCGCGCTCAATTGCCCAATTGTCACAAGGATTTAAAATTGAGAGCATACCCTCTCTTAAAAGGTTATTTTCCTTACTCCACTTAATATTATTGGTATCTGCGACCTGTTTTATACAAACAACTATGTGCAAATTTCTACTCCGTTTTATCGAAAAAATTATAGCATACATTAAAATCATAAACATTAACTAAAATATTAAATTTTTTAGGCAAATTTTGAGATTAATTTGTTTTTATTTTATATATACTTACATCAAGGCAAAATTATGATTACAAACAATTATCCCAATAATATGAACTATGGAGCAGTGAAAGATGTTGTACCGCAACAGCTTAACCAAAAATTGCCTCAGAGTGTACAAAACTACGACGTTAAAGAGCGCGTTGGTGAAAACCCTGCTGTTAAAGCAGCAAACAGCGCAAAAACAGACCCTATTACAGTTGGTTTAACAGGTGCTATTTGGCTTAGTCTTGCTCAATTTTGCCAATTTTTAAACAATAAATTAGACTGCGATTGGGACAAAAGCTGGCTTGGTAAAATCGGCACAAGGGCTGATAATTTTGCAAAAAAACATTTTAAAAACAGTAACAAGAAAAAAATTAGAACAGGCATAAATAATTTTGTTGACAGATTTGACATATTAAGAAGCTTAAAAACACCAACAAAACCGCAAAACTCTATGGCAATTAGTCAGGCTAGAGGCATAAACAGCTTTATTATGTCTGATGTCAAGTCCATGCTTGAATATCACTTGAAAAATAACCCTGAAAAAAATGGTAAAGACCTGCTAAAATTGCTCGAAGGTACAGATTTTAAAGGAAAAACAGGTCAAGAAGCTCTAAGTTACATTGGGGATTTATTTGACAATTGCGAAAACAACAAAGCTCAAATTATGGATTTAATCAAAAAGTTGAGCAATTCAAATGTCAAAGTAACAGTTGACAATATTATAAACACGCGCATAGGCATTCCATTTACAAACATTGGTTTTAATTTAAGAATACCAAATATTCCTTTCTTAAAAAGAAAAGGCTCTTTTAAAGAAATGGCAAATAAACTAAATGCCATTTACAAAAACGACGCTGCCCTTGGAAAAGAAGTTACAAACCTTGGAAAAAGTTTGCCAAGAACAGCTTTAAAAACCCTTGAAGGCACTACAAACGGCGGTGCCGGCGGCAAAATAATGATTATCATTCAAGCAGTAATGTTTGCTCAAGCAATCAGAAAAGCCATGGACGCGCCTGAGGGAGAAAAATTCTCTACATTTACCGAAAACGTTGCTAACGACTTTGGCTATTTCTTGTCAATTCCGCTACAAGTTCAAGCATCACATTTGCTTGGTGGCTTAAAATACATAGGTATTAATGGTGCAAATAATCTTAAAGACCAAAAAGCTGCAGTTAATACATACCGCACTATGGTTAAAGAATTAAATGAAAAAGTAGCATCAGGCACAATTTCACACATTGACTACCTAAAAGAATCTAAAAAAATAAAAGAATTCTTAAAAGGGGATGCAAAATTCTGGCAAAAACCTTTTAAATTCTTAGGTAAAGTATTCTCAACAGGTCTGGATGCAGAAACAATTATGCCATTTGTCGACACTGCAGACAAGTCATTTGGCGGCGCATTCTTTAACAAAATTAAAGGTCTTGCAAATAAAGCAAGAGGCAAGGGCTTTGGTACAGCTCTAAGGCTTGCTGTAGGCTTAATGGTAGTAGGTCCTTTTATTTCAAAAGGCGTAACAAAAATCTCTCATTTAATATTTGGCAAACCATCAAACTCTATACTTGATGAAGATAAAGAAGATAAAAAAGCAAGCGAAAATAAAAATAATCCATTAAACATGACTCAGGAAGAAATGATGCAAAAGTTGGCAGCTAATCCTGAACTTATGCAAAAAATGGAAAATGATCCAAAATTTGCAAATGAACTTTTGCAAAATCCTGATTTATTTGTTAAATATTTAAATGGTGAGCTAAAAGTTCAAAACACTCCTCAAGACAACTCTTTGATAAATTCAAAATACATTAAACAAGGACAAGCAGCGCAACAAACACAAGCGCAAAACCCTCAGCAAATTCAGCCTCAAGCGCAAAGTGCACCTGCACAAGCTAATAGCACACAAGGCTTGAATGCAATTGATAACAATTCTAAAAGCCAAATGGACTTATTCGGCTTAGGAAAGAAAAAAGAAGAACAAACAACAACTCAAGAAGATGCCAAACAAGAGGAACAAGACCCTCTTGAACCTGTCAGGACATACATTCCATCATCAGAATGTACAATAAAATCAGACTCACAAGAACAAGCTCTTGATCCTAATGTTAACAATGCGATTTTAAAAGCTGACAAAGTTGAAAAAAGAATTCTTGAACAGTTGAATAATTTATAATTTTTGAAAAACCATAATATACTCATGGTCAAAAGTATAAAAACCGCCTGCAAGAGCACGATAGCGCCATAAATTTGCCTGCTTACCTTTTGCCTTTTCGTTACCTGTGATATTTTTTACAATGACAGCTTTTGTAATAAAACCTAATTCTTCCATGCGCCTTTGGCACTCAAAACTTAAGTTCACAAGGCGCGAATTAGCATACTTGTCGCCTATTATAAGCGCTGCAAATCTACCTTTTTCAAGCAAATCATAACCATTTTTTGCAACCTTTTTGAAAAGCTCATAAAACTCCTCAGTTGTAGCGCAATTAGACAAATCTTCTTTTTTATCGCTAAATTTTATAATATCATCGTATGGTGGGTGCAAAACAAGGAACTGAGCAGCTTTTGAACCCATAACATCAAGACGTGCTTCGATTTTTTCTTTTGCAACGCTCGATGCGCTATCTGCACAGATTATGTTCATTTTCGAAACAAGCTCGCGCTTTGAAAACTTATTTGAAACATAATCCACCATTTCTTGCTTCAGTTCAACTCCAATGCACCTTCTGCCCATATTAAGAGCCTCAATGCCTGATGTACCCGAGCCAAAGAACAAATCTAAAACAATATCATTTTTCTTTGTAAAACGCTCAAAAAGCTGTGTTGCAATTTGCGGAATATAGTTGCCATGGTAGTCATAACTGTGACCATTTGACTTATCACGAGATGAAAACTCCCACAGCGAGCCTGTTTTAATATGCGAATACATTTTCCAATTGTTTAAATCAATATCACTATATGGCTTTGTTTTAGGGGCTTTTACAACCCTTAAACCTTCACTTATTTCAAGTTTACGTTTTAAATTTCCTGCCATACTCTACTCCCTGTGATATATGAATACTATATAAGTTTGTAGAGTATTTTAAATCATCTATTTATCTGAAATGTATTTTATAATTTCATCATAAGAACTTGGATTGCGTTTTAAAAGCAGATTCCCTGAACCACCCTGGTCATATAACTTTAAAACCTTTGGTGAGTGAATTAGCCTGTAAATTATATCAGATTGAGAATATGAATACTTATCAGCTTTCGATGCTATAACCATCATAGGTACGGTATTTAATCTTGGAACGACAAGCGCAATATCAAGATTTTTAAATGAAACATATGGAGAAACTAAAACCATTTTCACTGGTTTAATTTTCATAAGAGTTGCGGCAA
>CALUWD010000028.1 GCA_944324385.1 Candidatus Gastranaerophilales bacterium
ATGCCAAGTAAAAACGATTATTTTGGAATTTACGGCGAAATAGACCCTGAAGAAGTTGAAAATAATTTAAAACTTAATCAATACAAGGCTTTAATTATTACAAGTCCGACTTATGAAGGCGTAAACTCTGACATAGAAGCCATTTCAAAGATTTGCAAACAATACGGAGTTTATTTAATAGTGGATGAAGCCCATGGTGCGCTTTACAATTTTTCGCAAAACTTGCCAAGAACAGCTCTTGAGCAAGGTGCGGATTTTGTTATAAATTCTCTGCATAAAACAGCGGGTGCGCCTAACCAGTGTGCGCTTTTACATGTTTCAAACGAAATAAGAGAAGATTTTGAATGGCGCCAAGTCCAACGCTCGATTAACCTTTTTAATACTTCATCCCCTTCTTACCCTCTTTTAGCAGCAATTGAGGCAACTATAAATTTTTTACATTCAAAAGAAGGCGCAAAGGCAATCGATGATTTAATTACTAATGTTGAAAACTTCAAAAGAGATTTAAGAAAAGAAGGCTGGGAGTTTTATGACAATGAAAATTCCGACCCGACAAAGATTTTAATAAAACGTCCCGATGTATCAGGTTTAGAGTTATCTAAAAAATTATTTGAAGAATTTCACATTGAAGATGAAATGGCGTCGAACAAAGGTGTTTTATTTTTGTGCGGAATAGGCACGACAAAGGCAAAATTGGACAAGCTTAAAAACGCGATTAAAAAAGTAAAATTAACCAAGCAACAAAGCGAACCCGAGGTTGATTTTCAACCGTTTCCATTTGTTAAAATGCTGCCTTTTGAGGCTTTTTATAGGGATTATGCTTTTGTATCCAAAGAAAATGCACTTTTAAAAATTTCCTCTCAAATGGTTGTACCCTACCCGCCGGGGATTGGTATTTTATACCCCGGAGAAGCTATACAGGAGTGGCATTTAGAACATTTAGGTGATGATATTGGAGTAATAAAATGAAAAGAGCTGCAATAGTTGTAATAGATTCAATGGGAATTGGCGCAATAGAGGACGCTTTAGAATACGGGGATGATTTAACCTGCAATACTTTGTGCAACCTTGCGCAAGTTACAGGCGGTCTAAATGTTCCAAACTTTGAAAAATTAGGTCTTGGCAACATAAAAGATATTAAAGGTGTTAAAAAAACAGATAAACCGCTTGCAAAATACGGCATTATGAAAATGAAATCAAAAGGCAAAGACACAACAACAGGACACTGGGAAATAGCAGGTCTTGTTTTGGAGCATCCTTTTAAAACATACAAAGAATTTCCGCCTGAAATTATTGACGAATTTATAAAACAAACGGGCTGCAAGGGTATTTTAGGCAACATCCCTGCCTCAGGTACAAAAATTATAGAAGATTTACACAAAGAACACGAAAAAACAAAATACCCGATAATTTACACAAGTGCTGACAGTGTCTTTCAAATAGCTGTTGACATTGATATTATTCCACTTGAAACACTTTATAACTGGTGTAAAATTGCAAGAAAAATTTTAGATGAAGGCAACTGGGGTGTTTCTCGTGTTATTGCAAGACCTTATCAAATAATAGATTCTAAACCTACTCGTATAGGTAAATTCAGGCATGATTATTCTGTTGCGCCGCCAGAGCCAACGCTTTTAAATAAAATTGTTGACAGCGGCAAAAAAGTTTTATCAATAGGAAAAATTAAAGATATATTTGTGAACTCCGGAATAAGCGAGGCAATTCCTACAGGCTCAAATAAAGAAGGGCTTGAGGCAACTTTAAAATCTATAAAAGAGAAAAAATGGGATTTAATTTTTACAAATCTTGTTGATACAGATATGCTCTATGGGCACAGGCGTGATGCTTTTGGATATAAAGGTGCAATTGAACAGGTGGATTTGTATTTAAGTGAAATTTTACCCTCCTTGGATGAAAATGATTTGCTTATAATAACTGCAGATCATGGTTGCGACCCGACATTTAGAGGAACTGACCACACACGTGAAATGGTGCCGATTTTAGTGTATAATAAAAATCTTCAAGGCGAAAACATAGGCGTATTGCCCTCGTTTACTTATGTCAGTGATATTGTTAAAAATTGGCTTGATATCGAATAAAAAATCATTAAAGGTAAAAGATGAATAATTTTAACCCGTCAGGTTATTTAACAAGGCTTGTAAGAAATATTATAAATAATCAAATAAAGCCGCAAACTCAAATAAATACTGCGGGAACTTTTGCAAATTCTCTTTTTACAAATACAGCAAAAACTCCGCAAAAACAAACACTTTCGCCTGAACTTAAGATGACGCCTATGGAGGTTGAGCAGACCTCAAAATATGTAAAAGAGCTTTTAAATTTACCAAAAGACGTAACGCAAGTTATATCTCAAATGGTTACAAATAAAACTATGACGACAGCTCAGAATATGCAGCTGCTTTTGCTTATGTCGAGCGGAAAAATTGACCTTAATCAAATTGCACTTTTATTAAACGATAATACAAAAGTTGCTATGCAAAAGCTTGTACAGACACTATCTCAAGCAGCTAAAATGGGTGTAACAGATACTACACAATTAAAAGAACTGGTTAATACTTTAGGGCTTATAAGTACCACTACAACAGATACAGCCTCAGCGCTTAAAAATTTTATTTTGCTTTACTTGCCCTGGTTACCGCTTAATTCTGCCGGTGAAAATCTTGATTTTGATATAGATGTTTTTGATAAAAGCGGTGAAGATAGCGACGATGATTTGCAAAGTATTACAATACTTATTCAAACAATGAATTTTTCAAATATAAAAGCAACCCTTGAAATGACACAAAACGGCAAGATTGAAATTTTACTGAATTGTGTTGAATCTTTCCCCCGTGATAAGGTTTTAGCAATATTAAAAAAAGAATCTGAAAATTTAAACATTCAAACAGGTCTTATTGTCGAAACAACAAAAAAAGAAATTCCAAAAGATGAAGTAAAAAGAACACGTGCTGAAATTTCAGCATCCTCTTGTGTTTCACCGCAGCTAATGCTTATGGCGCATGCAGTTATAAAAATTGTGTTTAAAATTGATAAAGATTTTTCTAATTTGACTTTTAAAAAATAATAATTAAAAAATATCTGGGTCATTTGGTGTATTTTATGAAGGTTCCCCTGTATAAAAAATATACGTTGCCGACGTAAAATAAAAAAAGGAGCAGCACAATATGAGATTACAAGGCGGTGTAAGTCTTTCAAAGTCAGGGCTTGGGATGTCAATTTCTGCTATGTACCTTGGCATGGAGATGATGGGCATAGGGTCTGAAAATATTACAGGCTCAGATAAAGTCGGATACCAAAGAAAAGAGCCTGTAGTATCCTCATTTGCTCAATATATTGGCGTGCATGCGCTCTCAACTGCTGTTGATGATCAAGTAGGCAGGATTATTGTTTCTCAAAGTCCCCTGGATGTTGCGTTGAGTGAAAAAGGTTATTTTCAACTTTTGCATAATGATGGCACAATAGAGCTTACTCGTGACGGGCGGTTTCATTTGAATAAAGACGGTGAGCTATTAAGCGTTAAGGGGCATAAAGTCCTATCGGCAGGTGGTGAACCTATAGTGTTGCCTAAAATGCCCGATGAATTAAAAGATGTAAAAATCTCAAAAGACGGTTCTGTCGCTGTTTTTGACAGTTCCACAAGGAAAATGTTAGATGCAGGAAAAATTGCGGTTGTATCATCAGAAGGCGCGCTTGTAACAGAGCCTTGCGTTGAACAACAGTGCTTAGAATATTCAAACGTATCTTTGCAACAGGAATTTATGGAGTTAGTTCCGGTTAAAAGGAATTTTGACGCCAACAGGCAGCTTTTTATGCTGCAAAACAGTAAGTTATCAAGAGCAATACAAGAATTAGGAAGTGCATAATAAATGTATAGCGGTTACAATTTGCAGGGTATAATGCGAAGAAGCACAATCAACACTCTGCATCAGTTTGAAAAATTCGGATATTATTCACAAAACATTGCAAATGCTAATACCCATGGCTATAAAGCAATGCGTTTTGATGATATTTTAGATGAGCAAGGCTATGTTTCAGGTGCAATTAGAGCAAATCATGCACAAGGTTCTTTTCAATTGACTCAAAACCCTCTTGATATAGGCATAAAAGGCCCAGGGTATATGCCTGTTACCTCTGTTGGCGGCGAAATATACTACACTCGTGACGGTTCTTTTACTTTAAATAAAGACGGTTATCTTGTAACAACAACAGGCGACTTAGTAGGTGGCGGCATAAGAATTGATGCAACAAGTGTCAAGACTGAAATACGACCAAACGGGGAAGTCTATACCTATAAAGACCCGTCAAGTGAAGGTGAATACTGCGGAACGATTCCTCTTGTTCAGTTTGCAAATCCTGAAGGTCTTGAAGAAGTCGGCAAAAACCGTTACAGAGCTACAGAACAATCAGGCGAAATTGTTCTTATACAAGATCACAACAGAATAGCACAGTATGGGATTGAACGTTCAAACGTGGATATTTTTGCAACGGTTGATGAAATTATGCGTTTAAATACATCACTTTTGGCCTCAACATCGCTTATGAAAGCGGTTGGGGATATGTACGACAAAGCAATTAACATAAGGGAATAATAAAAAATGTACTCACCTGTAAACTCTATTCAAAAATCACAACTTTTATTAGATTTAATTGCGGCAAGGCAAGAGGCTGTTTCAGCTAATATCGCGAATATGGACACACCTAATTATGTTAGAAAAGACATTGAATTTTCGCAATATTTAAACACTATGAATTCAAATCTTGAAACAAAATTAAGCCAAAAGCTTGGCCCATCTGGTGTTATGGAGCCTCAAAGTCAAACATTGAGTGCTGAAGATGAGCTTGCACTTATGCAAAAGAACTCTATTTTATACGCAGTTGCGGCTCGTCAAATGTCAAATACAATAACAGAGCTTAAAACTGTAATAAATGTTGGTAAATAATTGAAAGGCTTATAAAAATGGGAATAATGGACGCTTTTGAAGTCGGTGCAGGCGGATTAAGAGCACATGGCAAAAGAATAGAAATTGCTGCAAGAAACGTTGCAAATATGGATACACCTAATTATGTCAGAAAAATTCCTGTGCTAAATGCGACAGAGGATATTTCTTTTGCAGGGCTTTTAAACACCATGAAAGAAGATGTTTTTGGTGTGGGCACAATTCCTTTTTTAGAGGGTGGCGTTAAATTTACAGGTGTTGTTGAAGATCCTACTCCTGCTGAGAAAGTTTATCGCCCCGGGCATCCTGATGCGGATAGCGAAGGGTATGTTAGAATGTCAAATGTTAACCCTATGGTGGATATAGCTGATGCGACACTGGCACAAAGAGCTTATGAAGCGTCTTTAGGCGTTATGTCTATTACAAAATCAATGGCAAGTCGCGCCCTTGAAATTGGCAGATAATTTTAAAAATTAATAGAATTTTTAACGATATATAGGGGTCTGTTTCTTGTTTCATCATAGATTCTTCCTATATATTGACCTAAAATCCCTATTGCAAGCAGATTTATCGAACCAACAAGAGTTATTGCAAAACAAATTATATTTTCTTCCTCAAAGCCATTGAAAAGTCCAAAGATAGCTATAAGTAGCGCTACAATAAATAGTAATGCACTTAAAATAAATATAAAACCAATTGGCTTGAAAGAGAATGAATATATTCCATCAAATGCCAGTTTTAACATTTTTGACAGTGGGTATTTTGTATCCCCTGCTATTCTTTCGTCTCTAACAAAAGGCATTGGCGCGCTTTTAAAGCCTGTCCAAGGTATCATACCTCTTATAAAACGGTGCTTTTCACGCATTTTATTGAAAGTTTCACGCACGTCTTTTGTTATTAGTCTAAAATCACCAGTATCTGTTGGGATTTCAAGGTTGCACATTGATTTTAAAACCCTGTAAAAACCCCATGCGCTTAATTTTTTAAAGATTGTTTCTTGTTTTCTTTTTATTCTTTTGCCATAAACTATGTCGTATCCTTCTAAAGATTTTTCGTACATATCATAAATAAGCTCTGGAGGATCTTGCAAATCTCCATCAATTATTGCAACATAGTCTCCTTTTGAATAGTCAAGACCTGCTGTAACAGCGATTTGTTGACCAAAGTTTCTTGAAAAATTTACAACTTTAATGTTTTTATCTTTTTTTGCATTTTCTTCTAAAATATGCAATGTATTATCGCTTGAGCCATCATTTATAAAAATGTAATTAACATTTAATTTGCCCTTAAAAGTTTCTTTTAGTTTCAAAAGTCTTTCTAGAGTTTGATTCAAGCATGCTTCTTCGTTAAATACAGGTACAATGATATCAAGTGTTTTCATAAAAAATTCTCCGCAACTTTACTATGATTATATCACAAAGAATATTTTTCAAGCTTAGAACCTGCTATAGATTTTTGCGCAAGTTCAGGAATGTCAAACATATCAAGCATTAGCTCAATGTAGCACATTTTGCTTTTTTGTTCTTCCCTTATAATTTCAAAAACTTCATCTAATTTATTGCAGCTATCAACGCGCATGCTATATACGTTTTCGCCGAAAACTTGCGGTAATTTTGAATAATCCCATTTTGCAATTTCATTATATTCATTCATTGGGTCATCACATAAAATTCTCTCTATTGTGTAACCATTGTTGTTTATAACAAAAATTACAGGTTTTAAATTATTCCTCATCATGGTGCTTATTTCTTGAGCACTCAACTGATGAGAGCCCTCTCCTGTTACAAGAATTGTTCTTGCATTTTTATCTGCCATAGAAACACCAAGGGTTGCGCCTGTTGCCCAGCCTATAGAACCCCATAAAACCTGATTGTTAACACTTACGTTCTTTTTAATTTTTAATTTTGCAAGCGCTAAGTTTATAATTCCTGTTTCAAAAACAAGGTTGTCACCTTCTTGAATAAAGTCTTGTAATTTTTTATAAAAATATTCTCCTGTTAGTTTTTCTTTTCTTTCAATATTTTCATAAAAATAGTCAAAACCTGTTTTGTTTTCATTCTTCCTTTGTATTTTATTGCTTAACTCATCTAAAATATCCTTCATAAGAACATCTTTGTAGATTGTATTTTTAACAACGCAATAGTTGCCTTGAATATTTATCCAATCATCAGGGTTAAATTTTAAATCAAACCCCATTGTGTTTATGTCTGAAATAACAGTGCCGATAAAAATCGGGCAGTCGGAGTTGTTAATGCTCTCGTATGCTTTAGGGTTGCCAAATTTTCCAACATATGTGCCCGAGTAATTTAGGGATTCGTTGTCACAAATTAAATCTTTACCCATTAAAAGAGTGGCAACAGGGTAGTTTGAATTTTTTAAAAGTTTATAAAATTCTTCTTTTGCTCCAAATCTTTTAATCATTACATCAGCTAGAATTGCAGGGTTTTTGGATTTTTCAATAAGTTCCAGTGCTTTTTTTGTTGCTTCTTTTAGATTGTCTTTATTGCTTTTTTGCTCAATTTCATAATATTTTTCATCAATTAATACATTGCAAACATCCATAGGTAGTGCAATGTATACAGGTTTTTTCTCTTTTATTAAAACATTTAGAACTCTGTCAATTTCTTCTTTTGCATTTTCTTTTGTTAAAAATGCTGCTGTTTCAACAACATTTGAATATGCTTTTATAAAAGCCTGATAATCAGGAGTGTTAAGGTTGTGATGGATTAAGGTGTTGTTTTTTATAAATTTCGTGTCAGGTACTCCAACAATTTTTACAACAGGTACAAATTCACTCATTGAGCCTGCTATGGCATTAATTGCGCTTAATTCTCCAACACCATAGGTTGTTACAAGCGCGCCTATTCCTTTAATTCTTGCATAGCCATCTGCTGCATACCCTGCATTAAGTTCGTTTGTGCAGCCAATCCAGCGAGTTTTAGGATTATTTTCAATTGATTTTAAAATATTAAAATTGTAATCCCCTGGTAATCCAAAAAATTCTTTTACGCCTAATTTTTGCAAACGAAATACAAGGTAGTCTGAGATACTCATACCCATTGTTAATGCTCCTTTTATAATTTACTTTTGTATTATAACGAATTTAGACACTTGTGCATATACATAAAGATATAAAGATTTTTAAAAGACATTACATTTTTGTGTTAAGTTATTTGTATGAAGCTTAATAACGTTAAATGGTCAATATTTACTATAATTGCCATAGGTAACTTTTTAGGAATGCTTGATTCTACAATAGTAAATCTGGCACTTTACCCTATGGCAAGAGATTTGGGTGTTAATATTTCAAATGTTCAATGGGTAATTATAGCTTATACACTTGTGCTTACAGTGTTTTTACCTTTTTGGGGTAAAATAGGCGACATTGTTCCAAAAAATAAACTATACGCTACAGGTTTTGCTCTTTTTGCGTGTGGTTCTTTTTTAAACTGCTTTGCGCAAAATTTGCCCATGCTAATAGTTTTTAGATGCGTAGAGGCATTGGGTGCTTCAATTGTTATTTCAAATGCATCATCTGTTATTGCTTCGCTTTTTAAAGGCAAAGACAGAGGAAAGGCACTGGGGCTCAATGGATGTATTGTTGCTGTTGGTGGGCTTTTAGGGCCTTCTTTGGGTGGCATGTTAATGCAGATTTTTAACTGGCATGCAATATTCTTACCTTCAGTGCCTATTGCACTTTTTGGGGTTTACTATTCCTATAAAATGGTTCCTTCAAATATTGTTCAAAAGGAAAAATTAAAATTTGACTACCCAGGATTTATTTATTTTACAATAAGCCTTTTTGCTCTTTTGCTTGCAATTTCTGAAGGGTATCACTGGGGCTGGGGTTCAATTAAAATAATATCTCTGGGAATTATTTGCCTTGGTTTTGGTTTCCTTTTTTACTACAGGGACCATCGCATAAGTTATCCTATGATTAATTTTAACCTCTTTACGATTAAGCCTTTTACCTTTGGAAATCTTGCAGTTATGATGTCTTATATGGCAATGTTTACAAATACAATTCTTTTGCCATTTTATTTGCAAGATATTTTAAAATTTAAACCTTTTATAACAGCATTAATTATCTTACCTTATTCAATTGTTCTTATGATAACTGCCCCCCTAAGCGGCTCTGCTGCAGGGAAATACGGCAGCAGATATTTAACTTTAGCGGGACCAATTGTAACTTTTGTTGCGCTTTCACTTTTTATACTATTTGATGAAAAAACTCCTGTTTTTTATATTATGCTTTTATCAGGTGTAATGGGGCTAGGTAACGGACTTTTTCAATCGCCTTCAAATACCGCAATTATCTCAAGTGTAGATAAAGACCAGCTTGGCATTGCAAGCGGAATTCTTGCTCTTTCAAGGAATATGGGTAATATTTTAGGCGTTGCAATAACAATTACACTATTTGCAAGTTTTAGGGATATATTTGAGGGCTTAGGGCTTTCTTACAATATTTCATTTCTAAAAGCCTATAGATACACCATGGCTTTTGGAATGTTTTTTGCATTTTTATGTGTAATGCTTTCTTTCTTTGCCTACAGGGATAATAACGGCGTTGTCAAGAGGAAAAAATAATTTTTACAAAATTATACAACCTGTTTACTTTCTTGAGAATTTGGAGCAAAATATTTTTCAAATGGGTAAAGCAAAAAAACGGATATTACATAAAACAAATTCTTCATTATATATGACCCGCGAGGGTGCATTAAGCGAAGTATTCTCCATGATTAAAAAGCCCCAAAAGCAAGCGAGAGTGCAAGCACTTGATTTAATCACTCTGTTTGGTTTATCAGCTGAAGAATTATCAGAGGCAGGAGTGCCCTATGAAAATCTTAAGGCACTCGAGTCATTGATAGAGTAATTTTAATTAAACAATTGCATCTTCAACAAAACCGTATTGGTTAGCGCTGTTAGTTGTTAAGCCGCTGAAGTTGACTTGTGGTAGAGCATCTTGTGGGACTGTGAAATCATATGAACCATCAGCATTTGTAGCAATTAAGCTGTTTGTTGATGTAAGCGAACCAAAAGAGGTAGAACCATTGCTTGTGCTAAGTGAGCCTGAGTTTACATATTCAAGCATCTTTTGGCTATCTTCGCTCAACTCGCCGTCTTGCATATCAAGTTGAATTTCTTGTATAACTGCGCTTTCAAGCTGTTGCATGCTGCTTGAATCGTTTGCGATTAATTGAGCTTGTTCTTGAGCTTGTTCTTCTTGTATTTTTTCGTTTTCAGATTTTCCTGTAATTTTTTTAGCAATGCCAGTAAATAAGCTTGAACCTAGCAGACCACCAACAATTCCGCCAATTGCGCCACCTATTGCTGTACCTGCTCCTGGGAATATTGAGCCAATTGCAGCACCTGCCGCAGCACCTGCTTTAGCACCTGCTGCCCAACCGCCAACTGATGCTGCTACTTGAGTTCCTGATTTAGCAACTTGTTTAAGTCCTGAATCTAATCCGCCATTTTTAAATGCTGGTATAACTTCGCCAAATAGTTGCATTGTTCCTTCAATAACAAGGTCGAAAATCATTCCGCCTTTTTTTGCAACTTTTAGAAAATCGTCTGCTTTAGAGAGAATTTTAGCGCCTTTTTCTGTTGATTTTATTGTGCTTACCAGTTTTGAGCCTGATATTTTGCTTCCAACCCATCTAAAAGGTGATGAAATTGCGCTGCCTATTTTTGAGAAAAAGCCTTTTTTGCCTACTTCTTTTGCTGCGTCAATAACGCTGTCAGCATTTTTTAATATATCATCAGCAACTTTTGTACCTTCTTTGCCTGCTTTTTCAATTGCTTCTTGAACAATTTTCTTTTGTTCTAGTAATTTAGTTGTGTCCTGACCTGCTTTTTGCGCTGAAACAATTGCATTATCAAGATCTGAAACAACTCTTTGTGCATCAGAGTTTACAAAAGTGTTTGCAACGCTTGAAAATGTTGTTGTACCGTTTTTTATGCCGTTGTATGTGTCTTTCACTCCTTCAAGAGTGTTTGATGGAATATTGCCTAAGTTTTTAATTTTTTGGGTAAATTTTGTTTTTGTTGGTGTAATGCCTTCTGCAATAAGTTTAGCATTTTTATAGTTGCCTTTTGCGCCTATTACTGTGGGTATACCAATAAGAGGTGCTGATGTAAGCGAGCTTTTCATATCATCCACAATGCTGTCTTTATGCTCTACAACAGCTGTGTGTTGCAAATATTTCATTGCGTCTGTAACAAATGCACTATTGTAACCAACTTGATTAACCATAATATCTATAAACTTCCTTATAAACTTCCTTATATTTATAAAGTTATTTTGTTCGATAAAATTTACTCAATGTAAAGAATTATTAACAAAATTATGTGATAAAATAACTCTATGGTTGAATATAATATTAAACAGTGCGCATACATAGGTGATGCAGTTTGGGAACTTTATATCAGAGAACTTTGTGTTCAAAAATGTAAAGTTCAAAAGGCAATGCATAATTTTGGCATTAAGTACGTAAACGCTAAATTTCAAGCTGATTTGCTAAATCAAATAACAGATTTTTTAACTGATGACGAGCGTGAAATTGTTCGTCGTGGCAGAAATTTAAAAATTTCGATTAATAAAAAAAGTAATCCGCAAATACATTCTCTTGCAAGCGCTTTTGAGGTACTTGTCGGATATTTTTATTTAAATGATAAAAAAAGACTTTCAGAATTTTTTGAAATTGTTAAAAAATACTTAAACGATGATTAACGCTTGAAAAATAAGGATATAATATATTTATGGATAACATAAAAGAAGAATTTATATCAACACTATCGCATGAAATAAGAACGCCTTTAACAAGCATTAAAGGTTTTTCAAAGACTATGCTTGATAATTGGGATAATTTAGATGATAATCAGAAAAAAAAGTTTTTAAATATAATTGTCGAGCAGTCGCAAAGATTAATAAATCTTGTAGAAAATGTATTAAATGTTTCAAAAATAGATTCAGGTGCAAATGATGCAGTACTTAAAAAAATTGATACAGTTAGTGCAATAAATGCTGCAATTGCAATGGTTAAGATGAATTATAAAGATTTTGATTTTGTTTTTACCATTTGTTCAAAAGAGCCTGTACTTGCGGATTTTAACAAGTTGCAGCAGGTTTTAATAAATCTATTAGACAATGCTGCAAAGTATTCAAAAGATTCTAAAAAAATTGAGATAAATTTAAAAAATGACAAAAATAATGCAATAATCAGTATTAAAAATTTTGGTATTTCAATTGATGAAAAATATTTTGATAAAATTTTTGATAAATTTTTCAGAATTGACACTTACATTAAAAGCTCAGCGCAAGGCAGCGGGCTTGGTTTGTATATTACAAAGCATTTGCTTGATTTAATGGGTGGAAAAATTGAGGTATCAAGTTCAAAAAGTCCAAATTATTGTGAGTTTAGAGTACATTTGCCCCTGTATGAAGTTGAAAGTGCTATTAAAGAAGCCCTAAAGGCTAAGCTTTAAGGGGGAAATATGTACGCAGCAACTGTTTTTATAATAAGCAAAAGGAAAGAACTTTCAATAAAATATAAAAAGCTCATAGAAGCACTTGAGCAGGAAGTTTGCGTTATTCCCTCTCTCAGTGAGGCTTTAGGGCAAATTCAAAAAATAGAGCCTGAGCTGCTTATTGTTTCAGATACCATTGATGAGGATTTAGCTGATTTTTGTGCTAAAATGCGAGCACTTACTTTTAATGTCAGACCTGTGATTATAGCAATTTCAAAGTCATCCGAACTTGATGACAGGTTAAAAATTTTAGAATCAGGCGCAGATGATTTTATGGATGAGGCAATATCTCCTAAAGAATTTCAAGCAAGAATAAAAGCGCATTTAAGGAGGTATTTAGAAAATTCCTTTAATCCCGTAACATTTTTTGCACAAAAAAGCCTTACTGTGCGTTCCTTAAAAAAGCTTGTTGCAAGCGGCAAAAGTGCCTCTGTTATGTTTGGCAAAATTGCAAACATTGGAATTTATCGAGAAATTTATGGTGAAATTGCTTATCAAAAAGTACTGCAAACGCTTGGTGCAATTGTAAATTCTGCACTTAATATGCAAGATTTTGCAGGGCATTTTTTTGATGATGAATTTATAATAATTACAACACCTCAAAAAGCTGAAAAAGTTGCATCCTTTTTAACTTTTGCTTTTGATAACGTTTTAAATCGTTTTTATAGTGAGCGTGATTTTGAAAATAAATTTACTCTTTTAAGTTCGGATATAAAAGAAGAAGAACGTGAAACCCTTATGAGGCTTCAAATTTGTGCACTTGAGTGTGAGGGTGAAAAATTTAGTAGCTATGAACAAATTGTAAATGAACTTTTTGAGCTTATTAAACTTTGCAGGGATGAAGAAAAATCTTCTTATGTTATTGATCGTCCTAAACTTTATGGTGAAGTGAAGGAGAAAAAGCCTAAAAACAGGGTTTTAATAATGGAACAAGATGATGCTTTGTGTTTGCTTTTAAAAACTTTGTGTTCTCTAAATCATCTTGAAGTTGAGGTTTGTAATAATTATGATGATTTTTTCCCTAAATACGAAGCCTTTTTGCCTGATGTCGTTTTAATTGATTACGGTAGCAGGGAAAATAAGGAAGGGGTTGAAATTTCTAAATGTTTAAAAAAAGACAAATACAAAGCCCCCAGGGTTATTTTTTCATCTTGCGTGCATGATAAAAAAGAAATTTTGTCTGCTGGAGCTGATTTTTATCTGCCAAAACCTTATGAAGCAGATGTTGTTATTAAAAAAATTATGAAATTTCTTTATTAATCTTTATTTTTCATAGCATTTAATTGCGTATTGGCAACTTTTGCTTTTAGTGAATTAATAATCCCCATAAATGTAAGTTGTTGTTCTACTTTATGTGCTGTAGATAAATCTAAAATGTCATTACCGCCAAAACTTGTTAACAAGTTCATTTTAGCTTGATTTGAACATATTGTGTTATAAATTGCATTGTTTCTTTGTGCAATTAATTGCTGTTGATACAATGAGTTTATAAGTAATGACATAACACCCCTTCTGTTTAAGAGCAATTATATCATAAGAATATGCTTTTTTCAACCTTTGTTAGCTAAAGAAATGTCCTCTTTTAGAATCAAGAGTGAATGAATCAAAAGAATATAAAGCCGCAGGGCGTTTTGAGCCTTGTTTTGTAGACTCGTTTGTCTCAACTAAAATATTCCCTGTTAGCATTTTTTTTCTAAAGTTTCTTTTGTCCAATTTCTTTTTCAAAATCAACTCATAAGACTGTTGAAGCTCTGTAAGAGTGAATTTTTTAGGTAAAAGCTGGAATGCAATGGGGCAAAGCTCAAGTCTTTCACGTGTTCTTTTAAGCGAATATTCAATAATTTCTTTGTGGTCAAAAGCAAGTGGTGGAAGCTTTTCGACACTGTGCCATTGAACTTCTGATACCTCATCTTTATTTGAAATTTCAAGCTTGATGTCTTCAGCTCTTAAAAGTGCAAAATAAGCACAGGTAATGACCCTTGTATTGGGATAACGTAGAGGATCGCCGAATGTGTAGAGCTGCTCTAGATATATATTTTGAACGTTTGTTTTTTCTTTTAATACACGTAATGCAGCATCGTCAAGGTTTTCAGACAATCTTATAAAACCGCCGGGGATAGACCATTTGCCGCGGAAAGGCTCATTTACACGTTTGACAAGCAAAACTTTTAACTTTCCGTTGTGGATAGTTAAAATAACAACGTCGACTGTTACCTCGTGTGTTTTTGTTTCCGTAAATGTTCTTGCCATAACTTTATTGTATTAAAAACAATAATTTAGTCAATTTTGTTACACTTAATCAATAATTTTTCCACTAAAAGCCTCAAGCATTTCTTTTACCTTGGGACTGTACAAACTTGTGTCAATATTTTCTTTTGGTTTTTCTTCTTGCGTTTTTTGCTCTTGCGGTTTTGGTGTTTCTTTTTTTATAACTTGTTTTGGTGGTTCAGATTTAATAATGGGCTTGACATTTGCCCCTTCAAGCGGTTTAATATCTCCTCCGAGTTGGACAAATTCAAAACTGTAAACTCCGCCAAAAGCTCTTTTTTCGCCTTCAATAAGTGCTTTGTGTTTTAAGTCTGATTTTGCCTGAGTAATAACGTTGTGATTTATAAAGCCCAAAACAATCCTGTTTTCATCTATTTCAACAAGTTTTGCCATACCGGAATAAAAGAACTTTGCAGGCACACTCTCTATTGCATTTACAATTTTACTCCAAATGTCAACAGGATTGAGTCCATCGCTACTTTGTATTTGTTGAGGCGGCTCTTGCACTTTGCTTTCTTCTTCAATTTTTTGTGGTGGCTCTTGAATTTGAGCTTTCACCTCTTTTTCTTCTTTTTGAATTGGCTTAATTTCTTCTTTTACAACTTCTGGAGTTTGTTGTATTTTTTGCTCAACAGGCTTTATCTGTTGAACTTGAACATTTGTATTTTGTTGTATATCTTGAGTTTTTGCAGCTTGAATTATTAAAAGCTCAACCCAAAGGTATGGATTTGTGGCAAACTTAACTTCTTTATAGTATTCAATTGCAATATCTAATATCCTCGAGCATTTTTTAGGGTCATAATTTTTCTTAACTATTGTATCGATGTCAACAGTGCTCAGCGAGCAGAATTTTGTGACATCATGCGGATTTTTTGCGTTTAATACTATAATTACGTTTTTTAAAAATTCCATGAAATTTTCACATAAATTCCTTGGCTCAGAACCTTTTGTGTAAATTTCATCAACGAGATTTAGTGAGTTATCAACATCATAAGATAAAATGTTATCTAATAAATTAATAAGCTTGTCAAAAGTAACTTTTCCTAAAAGCTCATCAATCATATCTTTTGTTATTTCTTCTTTTGCACCTAAAATGCTTACTTGATCTAATAGCGCAAGAGAATCCCTCATTCCGCCTGATACATTTTTTGCAATAGAGAAAAGTGCGTCATCTGTGATTTTTATTTTTTCAATGTCAGAAATTTCTCTTAATCTTTTTGTAATGTCGTCAACTGTTATTCTCCTAAAGTCAAATCTTTGGCAACGACTTACAATAGTTTCAAGCACTTTGTGCGGTTCTGTTGTTGCTAAAATAAAAATAACATTTTCAGGAGGTTCTTCAAAAGTTTTTAAAAGCGCATTAAAAGCGGTGGCTGTAAGCATATGCACTTCATCTATAATAAATATTTTATACTTGCCGCTAACAGGTGCATAGTGTACCTGCGCAATTAAATCTTCAGCCCCTTCAACCCCTCTGTTTGTAGCTGCGTCAATTTCAATTACATCCATTCCTGTTGCATTTGTAATATCAATACAGCTTGCGCATTTTTGGCATGGTGTGAGCGTTGGCCCATGTTCGCAATTTAGCGACTTTGCAAGTATTCTTGCACTTGAGGTTTTACCTGTGCCTCTTGGACCGCAAAAAAGATAAGCATGTGCTATTCTGTTTAATTCTATTGCATTAGATAAAGCCTTTACAAGGTTTTCTTGTCCAACAAGGTCGCAAAAAGCTTGCGGGCGATATTTTCTAAAAAGTGGCAAATAATTTTCACTCATAATCAAATTATATTACAAAAATGCCTGATTATTTATTTTTATTTATAATTAATTTATGAAACTTAAATCAGGCGATACAATAGGAATAATTTCCCCCTCGGGCTCAATTTGCGACAGAGAAACTTTTTTTAAAAAAGTTGATGAACTTAAAAATTTGGGCTACAAGGTAAAAATTTTTCCTAATGTTTTTAATCAGAAAGGCTACTTGGCAGGCAGTGATGTCGAACGCTTAAATGACTTGCACGCTGCTTTTTTAGATGATGAGTGCAGTGCAATTTTATGCTCCAGAGGCGGTTATGGCGCAATTAGGCTGCTTGATAAAATTGACTATAACATTATAAAAAATAACCCTAAAATTTTTATAGGAAGTTCTGATGCCACAGCACTCCTGATGGCTTTTTATGCGCAAGCCGGCTTAAAAAGTTTTCATTCCCTTATGCTCTTAAACGGTTTTTCAAAAAATGATATTGATTTGATAAATCATCAAAAAGAAATTTTGCCAAAGAAAAAACATAAAATTATCATTGAGGGCGAAGCTCAAGGAATGCTCTGGGGTGGAAATTTATCAACCATAGTGTCGCTTTTTGGCTCTGATAATTATTTACCCAATGAAGATATAATTTTGTTTTTAGAAGATATAAATGAGCCTTTGTATAAAATTGATAAAATGCTTGTGCAAATTTTTAGGAATGTACGGCTAAAAAATAAAATTAAAGCGTTGATTTTTGGTGAATTTTCAGGTTTAAAAAAAGAAGAAGAAAAACAACTTGAAAATTTGCTTTTTGAATACTCTAAAATGCTTGATGTACCTTGTGTTTTTGGCTATGACATTACACATGGCAAAAATAATGTTACAGTTCCTTTTGGAAGATGTGCAAAATTGTTTGGTGCAAAAATTTGTTTGTTGTAAGATAAAGTCATGCATAAAATTATACACTTGGATGAGATAGATTCGACGAGCGTTTACGCCAGAAAAAACCTCCAAAACTTAAACGATTTTGAGGTTGTAAGTGCGGATATTCAAACACTAGGTCATGGACAGTTTGAACGCAAGTGGTACTCAAGCAACAAAAATGGCGGTAATATCTACATTTCAATTGTATTAAAACCCCAAAACATTGAACATTTGGGCGAACTCACCAGATATGCAAGCTTTAAAGTAGCGCAAACACTTGAAATGTATGGTCTAAAACCAAAGTTTAAATACCCCAATGATGTTTTAATTGATGGTAAGAAAATATCAGGAATTCTTGCAGAGTCTGTTTTTTTGGGTAACGAGTTTAAAGGTGTTGTGGTTGGTATAGGAACAAATTTAAACCTTGATGAAAATGAAGTTAAAAACATTGATATTCCTGCAACGTCAGTGTATATTGAAACAGGCAAAAATGTGAATAAAAACGAATTTTTGAATAAATTGTTAGATAATTTCAAAAATGACTGGGAAGATTTTTTGGTTAACGGTAACAAAGGAGAAATGATATGTTAGAGAGTTTAGTGCAAAGCCTCGCAACTCTTTTAGAAGAGGGATTTATTGTAATGCTTGCAGGCATGGCTGTTGTATTTACATTTCTTGTAATACTTGTGGCAGCAATGTTTGTAATGGGTGCAATTGTTAAAAAATTAAACGAGCTTTTCCCAGTAAAAGTTCTTGAAACAGCTCCAAAGTCAAAACCAACTTCAGGTATTGATGAAATTGCAGTTGCAATTGCTGCTGTTTTAAACAAGCGTTAATTTAGTAGTTATTAAAAAGAGGATAAAATTATGACAAAAAAACAAATTAAAGTTATGGATACCTCGTTCCGTGACGGTTTTCAATCCGTTTACGGTGCAAGAGTTTTCACAAAAGACTTTTTACCTGCTTTAGAATCAGCAGTAAATGCAGGTTTAAGACACTTTGAAGTCGGCGGCGGTGCTCGTTTCCAATCACCGATTTTTTACTGCAACGAAAATGCATTTGATATGATGGATACAATCAGAAAAACTGTTGGTCCAAACGTTAACCTTCAAACACTTGCTCGCGGCGTTAACGTTGTAGGTCTTGACTCCCAACCTCGTGATATCATCAACCTTCATGCTAAAATGTTCAAAAAACACGGCATGACAACAATCAGAAACTTTGATGCCCTAAACGATGTTAATAACTTAATTTACTCAGGTCAATGTATCGTTGATAACGGCTTAAACCACGAAGTTACAATCACCATGATGGAACTTCCAATAGGCTGCAAAGGTGCTCATGACGTTGAGTTTTACGAAAGAGTTCTTCGCTCTATATTAGATGCAGGTATTCCTTT
>CALUWD010000029.1 GCA_944324385.1 Candidatus Gastranaerophilales bacterium
ATAGGCTGCAAAGGTGCTCATGACGTTGAGTTTTACGAAAGAGTTCTTCGCTCTATATTAGATGCAGGTATTCCTTTTACATCTTTAGCATTTAAAGATGCATCAGGTACTTCTGCTCCTAAAAAAGTTTATGAAACTGTTAAAAGAACAAGAGAAATCTTAGGACCTGATATGCACATCCGTTTCCACTCTCATGAAACAGCTGGTACAGGTCTTGCAGCATACTTAGCTGCGCTTGATGGTGGTGCTGACGGTATCGACCTTTCTATGAAACCTGTTTCAGGCGGTACTGCTCAACCTGATATCGTTTCTATGTGGCATGCTCTAAAAGGCAGCGAGTACGACCTGGGTATTGATGTAGAAAAAATTCTTGAAACTGAAGAAATCTTTAAAGAATGTATGAAAGACTACTTCTTGCCTCCTGAAGCTATGGCAGTTAACCCTGTTATTATCTCATCTCCTCTACCCGGTGGTGCGCTAACTGCTAACACTCAAATGATGAGAGATAACGGTACAATGGATAAATTCCCGCAAGTTGTTGCAGCAATGAAAGAAGTTGTTGAAAAAGGCGGTTTTGCAACATCTGTTACACCTGTTTCTCAGTTCTATTTCCAACAAGCATACTCTAACGTAATGTTTGGTGCTTGGAAGAAAATGACTGAAGGATACGGAAAAATGGTACTTGGTTACTTTGGTAAAACTCCTTGTGAACCTGATGCTGAAGTTGTTAAAATGGCTGAAGAACAGCTTGGTCTTAAACCAACAACTGAACTTGTTGTTGACTTAAATGACAAAGATCCTAACAAAGGTATTGAAGCTGCTAAGAAAATGCTTAAAGAAGCAAACCTTGAAGAAACTGAAGAAAATATCTTTATCGCTGCAGCTTGCAAAGAAAAAGGTATTATGTTCCTACAAGGCAAGGGCCAAATCGGTGTTAGAAAAGTTGATCCTAATATGAAAGCTGCTTGCGATATGGAAGGCAAACCAGAAGGCTACACAGTTAGTGTTAACAATAAAAAATATGCTGTTAGAATTGAAGGCAACAAGGCTGTTGTTAATGGTAAAACTTACGACATCACTGTTAAAGACGGCATTGAAGCTAAAGAAGGTGTAAATTCATCAGATGCAACACCTATTAAGGCTGCGCTACCCGGTGCTGTTCTTAAAATTAACGTATCTGAAGGCGATATGATTGAAGAAGGTGATGTGCTTTTGGTAATTGAAGCTATGAAAATGGAAACAGAAATCAAATCTCCAAGATCAGGCAAAGTTGCTTCAATTGACGTTAACGTCGGTGAACAGGTTAAAAACGGTCAAGTTCTGGTAACATTGGCATAAAGGAGGATTTGACTGATGAATTTTGTAGATATTTTTCAAAACTTATGGAAATCAACAGGTATTTTCAATATGATTTTACCTGCAGACCCTAATTTATCGGGGGCTGAACAAATAATGCACATGTACGGTGCGCCCATTATGTTCCTTGTTTGCCTTGTACTTTTGTACTTAGGTATTAAAAAGGAATTTGAACCATTATTGCTTGTGCCTATTGCTTTTGGCGGTATCTTAGCAAACATTCCCGTTTGCGACATTGCAGGTCCAAAGGGCTTTTTGGGTATAGTTTATGAAGCAGGTATTCACGCAGGTCTGTTTCCGTTGTTTATATTTATGGGTGTCGGCGCAATGACTGACTTCGGTCCGCTTATTGCAAACCCGAAAACTGCCCTATTAGGCGGTGCAGCACAGTTTGGTATTTTCTCAACACTGTTGTTTGCGCTATTGCTAGGTTTTACACTGCCTCAAGCAGCATCAATCGGTATTATCGGTGGTGCTGACGGTCCTACATCAATATTTGTTACATCAAGACTGGCTCCTGAATTACTAGGTGCAATTGCAGTTGCAGCTTATTCATACATGGCACTTGTTCCGATTATCCAACCGCCTATTATGAAAATGCTTACAACTAAAAAAGAACGTCTTATAGAAATGACCCAAATGAGAGAAGTTTCACAACGTGAAAAAATTGTTTTCCCTCTTTTGGTGCTTGGTCTTTGTATAATTTTATTACCTGACGCTTGTCCGCTTGTTGGTGCACTTGCTTTTGGTAACTTGTGCAAAGAATCAGGAGTTGTTGAAAGACTTTCAAAAACTTTGCAAAATGAATTTATTAACATTGTAACTATTTTGCTTGGTTTGTCAGTTGGTTCAAAACTTCAAGCAAGTCAGTTCTTAACCGTTCAAACACTTTATATTTTGGTACTTGGTTTATTGGCATTTAGTTTTGCAACAGGTATGGGTGTAATCTTTGGTAAGATTATGAATAAATGTTCAAAAACCCCAATCAACCCGCTTATCGGTGCAGCTGGTGTATCGGCTGTTCCTATGGCAGCTCGTGTGGTTAATAAAGTTGGTCTGGAATACAATCCTAACAACTACCTGTTAATGCACGCAATGGGTCCAAACGTTGCGGGCGTAATTGGTTCGGCTGTTGCAGCAGGTGTATTACTTGCAATTTGCAGCTAATTAATATGCAAAAAATGAATGCGGCTCTTTTTAAAGAGCCGCATTTTTATGTTTGTGTGTTGTTTTTAAGCTATAATAGCTTTGTGAATTAAATATTGTTTTGTGCCCGTAGCTCACGGAGCGAACAAAGTTTGCGACTTTTCAAAATATATCCGACTGAGCTATAATAATTTTTGTATAAAAGAAATTTATGTGCCCGTAGCTCAGTCGGATAGAGCGTTGGTCTCCGAAGCCAAAGGTCATGGGTTCAACTCCCATCGGGCGCAAATATTGGGGGAATAATGTATATATTTTTAGCTTTAATCATAGGTGTAGTTTTAGGATTTGTAATTTCTAAATTAAAGTTTGATGTTCAAAAGGCAAAATTGCAAAGTGAAGTTGATGCTTTAAAAAATTCTCAAAACACCTCGCAAAATCTTTGTGAAACAATAAAAAGCGAATTTGTAAATCTTGCAAATGCTGCAATTTTAGAAAAGCAACAAATGTTGGAGGAGCAAAACCTTAAAAATTTAAATGTCCAACTCAATCCTTTAAAAGAACGTATTTTAGAGTTTCAGAAAAAAGTAGAAGAATTCAACGTTTCAGGAGTTAAAAACACAAATATTATTCAAGAACAGATAAAATCGCTAACAAATGAGAATAATTTAATTCGCACGCAGGCAGAAAATCTTGCTCGTGCGCTAAAGGAAAATTCAAAATCACGTGGGCTTTTTGGTGAAATGATTTTAGAAAATATTTTAAAATCATCAGGGATGGAAAATAAAATTGATAATCCCGAGCGTGGAACATACATTACACAGAAGGGTTTTCGCTCAAATAATGACCCAAACGGTGCAAAAATCACCCCTGACGCTGTTGTTTATTATCCTGATGACGATAAAAATATTGTAATAGATTCAAAAATGTCGTTTGTAGATTTTTTGAATTTTGTTGAAGCTGATGATGAAAATGAAAAACAAAATTCGCTAAAGCAGTTTTATAAATCAATTGAGGATAGAATTAACGAGTTAAGCGGTAAATATGATAACCTTGAAGGGCTTGCAACACCTGACTTTACGCTTATGTTTGTGCCCGTTGAGGCTTGCATTAATTATATTTATTCAAATGTAAAACTGGTTGAGGATGCTTATAAAAAGCGTGTCGTAATAGTAGGTCCCGCCTCTTTGATTGCTACGTTGAGGGTTATAAAATATTCCTGGGCGCAGAAAAATCAAGAAAAAAATGTGCGTGAAATATTAAAGGTTTCAGATAATGTTTACTCAAAAGTTGCAACGCTTATCGGACATTTAGAAAAGTTGCAGACTAATTTTACTACAGTTCAGAAAACTTTCGGGCAGATTTTTACCACCCTAAGCGGTCGTGGCGGATTGTTTTCGCAAACGGAAAAGCTTAAGGACTATGGCATAGCACCGGCAAATTCAATTGATAAAAAATATATTGAAGTAAAAGAAGATGAGCTTATAGAGTCAAATTTGTAAATTTTTGTAAATTTAATTGACAAAAAAAGGAAAAAACTAACAAATAAAAAAATTTACATGCTTTAATGCTGATGTAAACTCCTCTATAAACTCCGTAATACTAATTCTATCCATCACGGCTTCAATGCAGTAGCATCGAGCCGTTTTTTTTATGCGAGCGAAGCTCGAAAGCTGGTGCGACTGCACCGCTTGAGAGCAAGCGAGCCTTTGGTGTGTGATGTGCGAATGTGGCAAGCGAGGAGCTTGGCACAGAGCACAAACCGTACCAGAGCGCAGTGCAAACGGCAGCGCGAAGTCGCGCTGTTTGCACAAGCGAGCCTTGAGAATATAATCCTCTGTCATGCTGAATTTATTTCAGCATCTTTTAAATTGGCAATTAAAATATGTACCGTGTAGGTTTATCAGACCCTGCCCAGTAGGTTTATTAGACCCTGAAATGAATTCAGGGTAACAGGTTGGGTGTTCAGGGTGACAAAAGTGAACAGACCCTGAAACAAGTTCAGGGTGACGCATTTTGTCGTTCAGGGTAACAGGTTGGGAGTACAGGGTGACAGGTTGGGTGTGTAGGTTTACACCTAACCGCCATGCTGAATTTATAAACCCTGTCATGCTGAATTTATTTCAGCATCTATACAATGAACAGTAATTGCTAAACCCCCCTGTCATGCTGAATTTATTTCAGCATCTATGCAGTGAACAGTAATCGCTAAACCCCCCTGTCATGCTGAATTTATTTCAGCATCTTTTAAATTGGTAATTAAAATATGTACCGTGTAGGTTTATCAGACCCTGCCCAGTAGGTTTATTAGACCCTGAAATGAATTCAGGGTGACAGGTTGGGTGTTCAGGGTGACAAAAGTGAACAGACCCTGAAATGAATTCAGGGTGACGCATTTTGTCATTCAGGGTGACAGCGGGTGTTTAGGGTGACAGTTTAAAAACAAGTCCTACGCGCTTAATATCTCTTTTATTGCCATAGGTATTACATTTGGAAGATTTGAAGCAAGGACGGAGTATTCCCCCTGTGTTCTGCTTGCAATTTCTCCGCAAAGCCCATGCAGATATGCCGCAAGGCAAGCCGCGTTTTCTAAAGCCGTACCCTGCGCGCAAAAACCTGCTATCATACCCGTTAGAACATCTCCTGCTCCTGCTTTAGACAATGCTGAGTTACCTGTTGGGTTGATAAAGATTTTGCCATTTGGAATTGCAATTATACTTTCATGACCCTTTAAAAGGACAATGCAGTCAAAATATTTGCTTGCCTCCCATGCCCATTTTACTCTGTTAGACTGGATTTCTTTAACATCAACTTCAAGCAACCTTGAAAGTTCAAGCGGATGGGGTGTGATAATTGAATTTAGCGGAAATGCTTTTTTGTTTTCGGAGGCTAAAATATTTATTGCATCTGCATCAATAATAATGGGTGTTTGTGAGTCTATATTATTTTTTAGAAAGCTCATAACAAAACTTTTTGTGCCACCAAGGGTTGACAGTCCGCAGCCAATTGATATGGCATGAGAGTTTGCAACGCCATTTAGGTATTTTATTCCATCTTTTGGAATTGTTCCTAAGGGGCTTTGTCCTAAGTCCAGAAATGTTATGTCTGGTGAGTTTGCGGCTACTATTGGTATTACATCGGTTGCAGTTGCAAGCATTGAAGCCCCTGCGCCGACTTTAAGGGCGGAAATTGAACTTAAATATGCAGCTCCAGGGTAGAACATTGAGCCTGCAATGTTTAGAACATTTCCATAAGTTCCTTTGTTTGAAATTTGCACTCTTTGCGGCAAAAATTTTGATACTATTTCTTTGTTTAAATTAGTAATTGATATATTGTTTTCCATTTTATTCTCCTAAATGCCCCAGCTGCCTTGTAACTTCGTAAGCCCCTATTGCAATTGAGTTTGAAAGATTAAGACTCCTTGTTTCTTTTCGCATTGGAATTGTTACAAGGTTGTTTTCATACTTTTTTAAAATGTCATTGCTTAGCCCTCTTGTTTCAGGACCAAAAACCAGAAAGTCGCCTTCTTTGTATTCTATTTTAGTATATATTTTATCTGTTTTTGTCGTAAAAAAATAGTAATTATTTTCATTTTTAGGGAAATTTTTAACTAATTCTTCAAAACTCACAAGATGTTCAATATCAACTTTGTCCCAATAGTCAAGTCCTGAGCGTTTTAAATACTTGTTTGACAATGAAAAACCTAAACGTCCGCACAAAAACAGTTTTGCCCCAAGGCAAGCACAAAGCCTTGCGACATTGCCTGTATTTTGAGGTATTTCAGGTTCTACCATTACAATGTTTAAATAGCTTTTTTGCATTTTATTTCTCTTCAAAAAATCTTTTGCTTTCAATTACAACCGGTATGCCTCTTAAAACACAAAATGTTACTGCAATGTAAGCACAAATTAAGCCGATTGAGAGAATTGTATGGTCGTAATTAAATTTTAAATGTCCTAAGCTAATAAATAAAAATGCTACTGCCTTACAAAGTGCGTAGGTAAATCTTGAAAAGTTTGATGCTACAATAAATTTTGCAATTTTACCCTGCATCATTGTTTTTTCGCCAAAAGCGGTGTAGCCTTGAGCAAGAGCAAGTGAACGCAGTGAATCTGTAATAATTCCACGTGTCAAAACAATAATTGGTATTGCGACATTTATCCAGCCAAGGGCGCAAAATGTAATCCAGAAAACATTTTCAACAATTCTATCACCCATAATATCAAGGACTGCGCCAAGTTTTGATGTTTCATTAAACTTTCTTGCAATATAACCGTCAAGCCCGTCAAACCACATTACAAATACAGTTAAGATGACAGCTGTTAGTGTTGCGGTATCGGTTTTTAAAAATAAAAGTGCAACAACTATAAAAGCTAGAAAAATCCTTGAAAGTGTTATTATGTTTGCCATTTTTTATTCCCCTTTTAACTCTTTATCAATATGTTTTGCTACTTCTTCAACACAGTGCTTATCGCCCATCATAGAGCGCAACTGAGCTAAGCCCTCAAGTTGCTTTTCTCTGTAGCAAGTGTCATTTAGAAGTTGTATAATTTCTTTAGCAATTTTATCACTGCATGCGTCATACATTAAAAACTCTTTTACAATATCTTTGCCTGTTATAATGTTTACAAGGCAAGCTTTTTTAATGCTTCTAACCATTAAATAAACAAGATAGAAAAATAAAGGTCCTCGATATGCAATAATCATTGGTGTATTGTACATTGCAGCTTCAAGTGCTACAGTTCCTGAGGCAAGTATTAGAGCATCTGAAACGCTCAAAAGCGCCTGATTTTCGCCTTTTATGGTTTTGTAATTAGTTTTAAAAGCACTGTCAGCTAAATTTGGCGCATGTGAAAATACAAATTGCACGTCAGGACAAGCTTTTTCTATTATTTTAACTGCGCCTGTAAATATTTTTAAAAGGTATTTTATTTCAAACATTCTTGAGCCGGGGAAAATGGATACAAGGCGTTTGTTTTTATCTAAATTATGACGGGTGAAAAACTCATCTCTATCTGCTTTTTTAGGTAATTCAAAATTAAGCGGATGCCCGACAAAAGTCGAGTTGATTCCTTCTTTTTCATACATTTCTTTTTCAAATGGAAAAATAGTGAATACTTTATCAATATTTTTCTTGATTGTTTTTAATCTCCATTTGCGAGAAGCCCAGACTTGAGGCGGAATAAAGTAAAATACTTTAAAACCTTCTTTTTTTAGGAATTTTGAAATTGTAAGATTAAATGCGCCATAATCCACAAGCAAGACTATATCAGGCTTAAAGTCGTTTTTTAAATATTTTATTATTCTTTTACCGAGAGTAAAATGATCAATAACAAGCTTTGGAGTAATACCAATTCCGCCCATTTTAGAATGGTCTGAAAACAGCTTTACGCCTTGATTTCTCAGGTTTTGTCCGCCTATACCTTCTATAACTACATCAGGATTGATTTTTTTTAGTTCTCTTACAACTCCTGATGCGTGCTTGTCGCCTGAGGACTCACCTGTAATAATAAATATTTTTTTTGCCGTCATAATTACCGTTTATACTGCTATAATTGAGATTTTATGCTTGTTAGCGTAGTCAACCATTTCTTGTTGGTTAACAATAATTGTTTCGCCTGCTTCAAGTGCAAGAACACTTGCGCCGTAACGACGCATGGTTTTAAGGGTTCTTATACCAACTGTTGGTATGTCAAATCTTTTATCTTGATTGGGTTTTGCGACTTTTACAACGACTGCACCTTTTTTGCGAGCAAGTTTTGCCCCTCTTTTAATGCATTTATCAGTGCCTTCAATTGCTTCAACTGCCATAATCATGCGGTTTTTCATCACTACAGATTGACCGATATCCAGTTTACCCATTTCTTTTGCTGTTTTAAAACCGTATTCAATGTCATAAAGTTCTTGTTCTGTTGGTGTACATTTTGTAAGCACACCTTTTTGCACCATTAAATCTTTTATAAAAATTGTCTGGTCTAAAACGCTTACCCCTATTGAATTTAGCTCCTCTACAATTCTTAGCATAATAGCATCATCGTTAAGTTTGAATGCTTCTTTAATGTATTCTACAGCTTTTGGCTCAAGTTTTGGACGCTTTAAGAGCATAGTTTTTGAAACTTTGCCAAGAAATGTTAATTGCTTAATACCTTCCTCTTTAAGCACTTTTTCTATTGTTTCAACTTGTCCAAAGCCTAAGGAATATACCTTTGAACAGTGTTTTTGAAGTTCTTTAAAGTTGTCTGATGATAGTGAAATAGCAATGACTTCAAAACCGTTTTCTTTTGCACTTTGCGCCATTTTAACAGGTAAAAGTCCATCTCCAGCTATTAAACACTGTTTATTTTCTAAAGTTATGTTCATAATTCCATATTACCTTCTTGTGATATACTTGTTTTTACGTTTCCGTCAGCAAAAAATGCCTTTGGATTTAGTGTCATTCTAATTTTATCTGCCTCAACGGTTGAGCCTTCGTTTGTTATTTTTGAGCGTCCAGTGAAAATAATTGTATTTGGTTTGTTTGTTTTTGGATCAACAAGCAGTTGTGCCTTTGGGCCTTGTGCAAAGTAGTCTTTGTATTTAACTTTTACGTTTCCACCGGCAACAAGTGTGCTTTGAGCTTTGTTGAACTGTTGATATCTTGCTTCGACATACACCCTTGTTCCATCTTCAAAAGTAACGTCAGAAGATGTATTGCCTGACACTTGAAATTCTTCTCTTTGAGGAACATATTCAAACATATTTCCTTTTATAACGTTTGCTTTTTCTTTCATGATAACGCTGCCTATTAACTTGAGGTTTTGAATATCTCCGTTTTTGTCAATAATTGCGCTTGCCTTGTCTGAAAAAGTTTCTAAATCTTGATAATGAATGACAACTTTGCCGTTTGCCTTCATAAGTTTTGTGTTTGTGTCGTATTCTTGTGAATCAGCATTAATTGTCATAATAGGCTGGCGATTTTCCATCATAATAGACTGAGAATTGCCCTGTGCCAGAACAGTTTTCTTGATAAGAGAGACTTTTATTATGTCTGCTTTGATTTCATTTTTTTTGTTTTCCTTGTCTTGAAAAGCGTATGGGTTGTCAAAAAACGTTGCAAGGGATGGTTTTTTGCTGACAGGGTCTAAATCAAGCTCTGCACGCGGACTTTTAACTTTGATGTCACCAACACTAACTTGAACATCACCTTCAAAAAAGCCTTTATTTTGTTCCATTTTTATTGTCTGCTTTTTGGCTTCGATTACAACATTTGCACTGTAGCTGCAAAGTGTTGTAAAAAGCGTAATAGCAAGTATTAAGATTGTCTTTTTCATTTACTTTCCTTTTGTGCTGAATAAATTTAATTCCTCTTGTTTTTCGCCATCCTTGGAGAATAGCATAGTTTTTGAATTTCCAATGATTTTGAAAAAAGTAAGGTCTGAATTAAAAATTGCCTTTTCACTTATTGTGGCAAGTTCTTTGTTTCTTTTAATTCTAACATTTCCTGTCGCTATTATATCAGAATTTTTGCCGCCCCATTCTATTTTGTCTGCAAGAATTGACGAACCGTCTTTTGATACGATGAGAGTCTCTCCTTGCAGGGTGACAGTTTTAGTTAAGTCTTCGTATGTTCCCAAGGGGGATTCAAAACTAAGTGCAACATTGTTATCTTTATCATAAAAATTGCCTATAATTTCTGTTAAGATAACCACTTTGTTTGAGCTTTCATAGGCACCTGTTTTGGCGTATAGTTCCCAGTATTTTTTTTGCTCTTTTGTTTCAGTCAAAATTAGATTTTTAACTATAACCTTTTGGGATTGATTAAGTGCGCCAGATACGTTTTTTCTGATGTCGCGTGTTACAAACCAAGCCCAAAGAAAGCCTGCTGTGCATAAAATTGCGATTGATAGAAAAACTATGAAGTAGATTTTTTTCTTACTTAACCCCATGATAGGCAATATTTTAACATAAAGTGTGTAAAAAAGTTTAATAAAATTAAGGAAAATTAAGGGGTTGAATTTTTATTTTCAGCGTTTAATAATGGGATGTAAGCGATAATATCGCGGGATGGAGCAGTCCCGTTGATCCGCCGAGGATCAAATCGAAAATACGAGTCGGGCGACGAGATGCCAGACTGTAAAAATGAAAATTGAATAAGTTTATCGCGGGATGGAGCAGTCCCGTTGATCCGTTAGGATCAAATCGAAAATACGAGTCGGGCGACGAGATGCCAGACTGTAAAAATGAAAATTGAATAAGTTTATCGCGGGATGGAGCAGTCTGGTAGCTCGTCGGGCTCATAACCCGAAGGTCGTTGGTTCAAATCCAGCTCCCGCAACCAATTAGAGTAAGGGGATTTCAGGATTTTTGAATTCCCCTTTTCTCATAATAAAACTGTAAATAATTCAACTATAATTCAACAATGTAGCAAATTTATAAATTTAGGATAGAATATTGTTATGACTATTAATTATCAATTTCCCAATAAGGCTGAAAATTCATATCAAAGTTTTTCTAAATTAATTGCTATGTATGATTATTTGATTGGATTATTGGTTGAAGATGTTATTATCGATTTTTCTAATACAACATATTTGGAAGCTAATCTATCTGCGTTAATGGGTGCAATATTTGATGCTACAGATGTTTTTGTTTCGATAGATTTTGCAAATTTTAAACCTCAAGTTCAGAAAATATTGCAAAAAAATGATTTTTTAAGCAATTACGGTTATCCAAAAATTGAAGATTATTATTCTACGACTATAAAATATAGAAAATTTAAAGCAGCAGATAATCAATTATTTTATCAATACATAAATGATGAATTATTAACAAAACATGATTTCCCCAAAATGTCTGAAAGTTTTAGAAAAGAATTTGCCAAAAGCCTATTAGAGATTTTTGTTAATGCAAAAATTCATGCAAATTGTGATTATGTATATACTTGTGGACAATATTTCCCAAACAAAAAAGATTTATATTTTACCATTGTTAATACTGGTACTACTATTAAACAAAATGTATGTAATTTTTTTAATAGAGAAGATATAAGTGCAATACAAGCTATACAATGGGCTATAAAAAAAGATACGACAACAAAACAAGGTATATCGGGTGGATTGGGATTTGATACTGTTAGAAGGTTTATTGGACAAAATAAAGGTTCCTTACAAGTTATATCAGATAACGGATATTTATATGAAGATATTTATGATAGAATAAGTGTGAAGGAATTTAATGATACATTCATTGGCACTGTTGTTAATTTGAAAATCAAAATGGATGATACTCAAGATTATTTAACAGAAGATGAACAAATTAATGAAATATTTTTCTAGGAGAAAAAATGTCAAATAATGAAATAAAAATCAATATTTATAATGAAGTCGGTGGAAGTGCAGCTGTTTCAGATACTGACGGGCAAAAAGTTTTTGAAAAAATAAATAAAGCATTAAAAGCTGGTAATGCTGTTATTCTCGATTTTATGAATATAGAAATGGTGATATCTGCATTTCTTAACACTGCTGTTGGACAATTATATAAAGAAAATTATAGTGTTGATTTCTTGCGTCAAAATGTAAAAACATTAAATATGAATAAAGACGACCGAGAAATACTTGCAACAGTTTTAAAAAGAGCGAAAGAATATTATCAAAATCCTGAATACAGGGAAAAATTAAATGAAGCATTAAAAAGGGAATTAGATAATGGCTAAAGTTTATGACATAAGAACTTATAAGCCAAAATCGAGTGATAAATTTCTTTTTGATACAAATGTTCTAGTACTTTTATTTAATGGTTTAAATCCTTATATAGATGACATAAGGTCAGAAGTTTATAGTGATTTTATGGATAAAATAATTAAATCAGGTGCAACTGTTTATTTAACTTCATTGAATTTAGCAGAATTTGTTAATGCACTTATTTCTAGAGAATATCGTATAAAAAAGGGCGATAGGAGTGAAGATGAATACCAAAGAAAAAGGGATTTTCGTAACTCTAACGATTATATATATGCAATAGGACAAATTAAGCCTATTATAAGGCAAATGTTAAATAGTTTTACAAAATTAAGTGATAATTTTGAAGAGTTAGCTATTGATGATTTGACCGACAATATAAAAATTGATTTTAATGATGAATATTTTAATTATCTATGTAATTATAACGACATAAAATTAATTACAGATGACGCTGATTATTCTTTATTGAATTCACCGTTAGAAATTATTACTGCTAACTCTAATATATTGACTATATAGTAATATCTTTTATTTACTAATTTTTTTACTATGTTCTTTATAAAATAAATTAGTTAGAATATTATTAGCTTTTGCGTCAGCTTTTTGTAATAAATGCCCATAAATATCAGTTGTAGTACTTGTTTTTGCGTGTCCTAGACGTTTACTCACTGTTGTACAATCTAAACCATTTAATATTAATATGCTTGCTTGAGTGTGCCTAAATGCGTGCGGATTGATATGGGGTAATAGTCTTAATTTTTCTTTATGTGATTTTTTACTGTTTTCTTGCTCTATTATAGCGTTATACTTGTTTCTAAATTTGCAACAATAATCTGTTAGAGTATCTGGGTGCATTGGTTTTCCGTTCTCTTGTACAAATACAAATCCTGTATCATTCCAATATGAGCCAAGAGCAAGCCTTTTGGTGTTATATTCTTTGCGATAAGTTTTTAATAACTCCATCACGGTAATCGGAATATTTATAACTCTTTTAGATTGTTCTGTTTTTGGTGTATCTTCATATATTCCACGTTCTTTTGAATATAAAAGGTTAGTGTCTATTGTTATAAGATTGTTTTTAAAGTCAATTTTGTTCCATTTTAATCCCATAATTTCACCACGTCTGCAACCTGTAAATATAAGTAAATTCATTGCTACTTGTTGTTTTAATGGTTCTTTTTGCAAATAAAACAATATATTTTCAACATCTTCTACTTGAAGGTAATTTGCTTCTTTTTTATCGACTTTTGGAGGTGTTGCTTTTGCTGCGGCATTGTATTGTACTAATAACTCTTTTTCTGCTTGAGCTAATATAGTTCTTATTAATCTGTGGTGTTCAAGAATAGTTTTATTACTAAGAGTTTTACCAGTTTTTTTATTCAAACCATCTTTGCTAAGTTGTTCATATAATGCATTTAAGTGTTGGGGCTTTAGTTCTGATAATTTTAAATGACCAATTGCTGGGATTATTCTTCTCAATAATTCTTTATATCGAACTATTGTTCTATGTTTTACACCTGTTCTTTCTTTAAGATTAATTACATAATCTGCATATCTTTCAAAAGATTGTTTATTATCTGCAACTATACCTTTTTTGCACTGTTCTTCAAACAATACAACAGCTTTTTTTAACTCTGTTTGTGTTTTTCGTTCACTCCAATTTGGCAGCACTTTAAAAGTCATTGTATATGGTTTCAACTGTTTACCGTTCATATCCCGACCTTTATGAACTCTGATAGAATATGAAATAATTTCACCGTCTTTATTTCTTCTTTCTTGAACGTTTGCCATAATTACCTCTTATTAATATTTTTTGCTATTTTTTTTAAAACATCTTGTGTTCTATATAATGCAAGATGCAATTTTTCTTCTATAAGATTTTGTTCGTGCAGTATTTCAGCAATTTCATTTTCGTTTAAATTTTTATTAGTATTTTTAATTTTTACGATAAATTCTTCTTCTTTTTGAAGTTCTTCTAAATAGTTATTAAAGTTTAATAAAAAACTACTCAATAACATATAATCAGACAAAAATATATTTAACAAATTACTTAAATTCAATTTGCTTACATTTAAGTTTTTGTTATCCTTTTCTAACTTGTTTGAAAAGCTATTCAACTTTCTTATTCCAAGAATAGCGTCATCTGATAACCCTAAATCTTCGCTAAGAGTTTGATTTTGATAATGTCTATATTCTTTTTTTTCATCCACAAGATACTCCATTGGTACTTTAAAATAATTACAGTATTCTTTTAAAACATTTAAAGACGGTGCTTTTTTACCTTTTTCTAAGTCTGAAATTTGTGGAGCAGTTAAATTTAACTTTTTTGCAAGATTTGCTTGAGTACAAATTTTTTCAAATGTATTCAATTCTTCTCTTAATTCTCTAAACCGCTTACCTAGAATTTTATATTTTGCTCTTTTCATATTTAACTCCATTGTCTATTTGATAATTTAATACATAAATTCGCCTATTTATTATCAATATATAGTAAAAAATAACAAAAATCAATATAAAGAATTATAATATAATTAAATAGACAAAAAACGTAATAAAAATAACAAATAGATAACAAAGGAGGCTATATGCAAAATACAGTTTTAATACCACAAATGGTAACAATTAAAGAAGCAGCAGAAAAAACAGGACTTGCGAATTTTTATATTCGTCAATTGTGTTTAAAAAACAAAATTATTCATGTTAGAGCAGGGCGTAAATATTTAATTAATTTTGAAAAATTAATTGAGTTTTTAAACGGAAATAGTGAGCTATATTAGGAGGAAGATATGCAAAAAACAAAAAATGCCCCTATTGCAAATAATAAGGGCACTCGAGCTAACTTTATTTTATCAGAAAATCTTAAAAATTCAAAGCGATTTGTACTCGCAAATAAAGAGAAAAGACCAATTTCTCCAATAACAAACCAAAATATCGACATAACAAATCCTGCAAATTTTTATGATTACAAAACAGCTTTAAAATATTTGCAAAAAACAGAGAATGCTGAATTTTTAGGCATTGTTCTAGGTAATATAGACGGCTCAACACTTTGCGGAATAGATATAGATGAATGCATAAATGATAACGGCAAAATATCAGATGAAACATTGAAAATTGTTAAAACGATTAATTCCTACACAGAATATTCGCCAAGTAAAAAAGGCTTACACATATTAACATACGCTAAAAAGGCAGGTGCAAGGTGCAAACGGAATGATTTAAATTTTTGTAAATCTTTGGAAATTTATGATTGTAACCGTTATTTTACATTAACTGGCAATGTTTTTCTTAAAGCAAATATTGAAAAACGACAAACAGAGATAACAGCATTTGAAAAAAGATATTTTCCTGCGTTACCAATGATAAAAGCCTTAAATCACACGAATATTTCAGAAATTTCAAATCTAACGCAAAAAATTGAATACGCACTCGGCAAAGATAGTAAACTACAAGCGCTTTGGAACGGTACAAGATACTCAAATGATGAAAGTAGTAATGATTTAGCACTTATGAGTAAACTTATGTATTGGACAAAATACAATATTAAAATTGCAATAGAGCTTTTTAAAATCAGTCCATTTGCAAGTCAAAAAGACAAAAAACATAAAGATAAGATGGAGCGTAAAGACTACCTTTTGAGAACTGCTCAAAGATGTTTGCGAGGTGTTTATGTCTAAACAGGATAAGAAAAAACTAATCGATGAAATGTTAGAAAAGCAAATTGACCCAATGACATTAAAAAAAGAACGGCAATACAAGGAAAATGACCCTGCATTTATATTTTATCCTAATGATTTTTTGGGATTAGTTGCAGACCTAAATGATTATGAAGTGGGGCAGTTTATTAAGTTGATTTGTTACCAATTTCAGCAAGGGCATTTATCAGAAAAAATTATTTCTTTAAAATTTAACGGTACATTAAGTGATGACGTCAAAAGCAAATTATCAAAAGATGGTAGCGATAATTTATATTTGCCTTATTTAGATAGGCGAATATTCGAGCGAATGCACTATGTGACAAGCCGACAAGAGAATGGTAAGAAAAACAAGCATAAGCAAGGGCAAATGAAGGGGCATATGGTAAAGCTACTTGAAAATGAAACTGAAAGTAAAAATTTAAATGTTGATAAAGTTATAAATGAAGGTTATCCACAAGGGGGTAATCATGTCTGTAAGAAAAACTATTAAAAAGGAGTAATATATGACTAATCAAAATGAAAAACCAAGTTTAAATGAAGAATATATTGTAGAAATACATCTCAATAGATTAGCTGATTTACGTGCAAGAATAAGAGAACAAAAATTACTAATTGCAATTTTGCTAATATTTGTAGTTATGTTTAATTTCTGTTTTTATTGCAACATACAAATTCTTAAGAAAATTTTTAACAATCAACAACAAAATATTTATGCTTCGGAGGTGCAAAATGACAAATAAAAATCCGAAAACAGAAAACCTTATTCCATTGTCAGCCAGAAATCCCACTGAAAAGAAAGAATTACAACAAAAGGGTGGCAAAATGTCTGCAAAAGTCAGACAAGAACGCAAAAAGCTAAAAGATGAGTTGCTATATCTTTTAAATGTTGAGGATAAAACAGGTAAAACAATGCAAGAGAAAATGTGTTTATCTCTTGTTAAAAATACAATAGATGGCAATGTGAAAGCTTTTGAAGTTATAAGAAATACAATAGGAGAAGATGAAATCAGTAACATTCATGCCAGCATAGAAAGCACTATTGACGATAAAACCATTAATAAGGTATTCGAAAAGCTAAAAGAACTATAAGTGAGGACAATATGACGAATAAAAATCCTAAAACTGAAAATCTTATACCCTTAAATCAATTAACAAAGGTTGAACAAAGAAAAATTCAAAGTGCTGGTGGTAAAAAATCGGCAAAAGCAAGACAAGAAAAACGTCTTATGAAAGACATATTACAAATTCTTTTATCAGAGGAAGTAACACAAGATAAGACAATTAAATCAACAAAAGAAGCAATGTTGTGTAGTATAGTTAAAAAGGCAATTAAAGGCGATTTAAAGGCGGTTGAATGGATACAGGCATGCATAGGTGAAAAACCCATTGAAAAGACAATGAGCTTATCACCAACACTTGAAGCTAAAACCGAAGCACAGCAGATTGTAGCTGATATTATAGCGAAACAAATAAGCTGAAATATTACCTTGCTAATTCGTTAAAATGCTTTAATACTTCACTATGAACTTCATCATACCCATCATCATAAGATTTAACTTGAATATCTGTTTTGCGTGCATCTAGGGGATATGATGAATAAACGGCTCCGTCATTAGCAGATAAAATTGTTCCTGATGTATCTTCAAATCTGTTTGAAAACCATATACAAAGTTCAAGCCTGTTTATATGCCTTACCATTGTTCCTACAAAATAAGCGTTTTGATAGTCTTTTGACCTTGTATAATATACACGATTTTCATCAACTATTTGAAAACCTGGTTTTAAAAAGCCTTTTAAATAATTGACCTGTTTGGCATTTGCTACTTTTACAGTATTCTGAACGGGTTTTTGTGAAGTTGTTGCCTTGTTATTTGTTTGTGTGTCGTTTGAAGTAGTATTTGTCTGATGATTTCCAACACAACTTACAAGTATAAATAAAATTATGGCAATAGCTAT
>CALUWD010000030.1 GCA_944324385.1 Candidatus Gastranaerophilales bacterium
GCGACCGTAGCGAAAGCGAAGGGAGCGAAGCAATCTATGATTGCACAGGCGGAAAAACATCAGGTGTGTGAAGCCCGTGCCGGCTGCGATGAGCAGGCGGACAGGGCGTAACCGTACCAGTGAGCGCAGGGTTAATCACACCACACAGCGATTGTGCAACGGCGGAGTAAGAGCCCACCGCTAAAGTCGTGAGACTTTAGGCATGGTAAACCCCAACCGGATGCAAGTTTGAATTTGCAAAAAGAGTGCCTTTTCTCGTTTCATTTTGAAAATTGCATAAAAAAACGCATTAGACAGATGATTATCTTAAAAACAGAATCCGGCTTATTGCCCACTTTTTATTTTTGCTGTGCGTAGCACGCAAGCGGCTGCGATGAGCAGGCGGACAGGGCGTAACCGTACCCTGACAGCCGTTGCGACCGTAGCGAAAGTTAATCGTTATGCCAAATTACCCCCACCTGTTATGTTGAACACACAAAAACCGTCATGCTGAACTTGTTTGACTGCTTTTCTTGACGAAGCGAAGCTGAGTCATAGAAAATGTCCCTATTCGGGCAGCATCTGCGTCATGCTGAACTTGTTTCAGCATCTAAAAAGTGGCAACAGAAAATGTCCCTATTCGGGCAGCATCTTAAAAATTGGTGGTAAAAGTTTTAATGCGTGAGTCAATAAGACCCTGCCCAGCAGGTTAATAAGACCCTGAAACGAGTTCAGGGTGACGGGTCGGCTCGTTCAGAGTAACAAGGTTGTCCGTTCAAAGTGGCAATTTTGGCGCACAGGGTGACAAAAGTTGTCGTTCAGGGTGACGGTTTGGGTCATTCAGGGTGACGGTTTGGGTCGCGCAGGGTGACGGACTAAACAAGCTCAATAACTCAAAACCGCCCATTGGGCGGTTTTTTACAATGTATCAGAAATAATATCTTTTATTTGCGGATCGGCTTTCAGCGTATTATATTCATTTTTAATTCTTGCAATAAACGCTTTTGTTTCCTTAAACGGCGGTACGCCTTTATACCTAGAAACGTTGCCGGGACCTGCATTATAAGCTGCAAGAGCCAGATCCATAGAACCGTATTTTTTGTACATCATTTGATAGTACATAATTCCGCCTTTTATGTTTTCGTTTTGAACATGCGGATTTACGCCCAGTCTTCTTGCCGTATCAGGCATAAGCTGAAATAAACCTATTGCACCTGATGGGTTTTTCTTATTAGGGTTGAAATTAGATTCAAGTTTTGCAATGCTCAATGCAACAAATGGATCAACACCCATTTTTAGTGCTGTTTGGGCTATTGCTTTTTGAACTTCTTGTGGCGATTGGGCTGCCTGTGCCTTGTCTAATGAACCTAAAAATAGGCAAAAACTCATTAGCAAAGCTGCCATTAGCTTTTTCGTCATGGTTTCATCCTCTTATTCTCTTTTTTTTAAACAGGGTAAAAATCGAATTTTGCTTACTTACTACACATACTATTCGCGAAACCGACATAACCCTAGTTTCATAAATACTATACACTAAAAATCAAATTTTGCAACCCCCCACACATGAAGGTAATTGTCAAAGTCCTTGCTATGTAATGCTTTTAGCTATTACTACAAATATAGAATTTAGCTAAATTTTTGCCTATTTTTTAATTAAAAATTTATTCTCTTGATTGTTTTAACTATTTTTGATAGGATTTTATTATTGAAAATTGAAATATTTGGAGAAATGGCCGAGTGGCTGAAGGCGGCACCCTGCTAAGGTGTTATGTGGACTATTCTGCATCGAGGGTTCGAATCCCTCTTTCTCCGAACTTTCGCAGTTTGAATTGTGGCGCGACGCGCCCAATGAAAACAAGAAAGCTTCAACTGTGCGTAGCACGCATGCGATTGCGATGAGCAAACGCAAAGTGCGAAGACCTTAGATGACCGCCGTTGCGACCGTAGCGAAAGTGAAGGGAGCGAAGCAATCTATGATTGCACAGGCGGAAAAACAGAAGGATGTGAAAACATGTGCCTCTTTCTCCGAACTTTCGCAGTTTGAATTGTGGCGCATATAATAAAAATTTATTTACCCCAACCTCTTTGGCAGGAATTATGAATGAAATTATTACACTAATTGAAGCAACAGCAATCGCAGGCGTTGGCGGAACAGGTCTTGGCGGATTAATTGGTGCTTTATTTAAAAAAGATTCAAAAAAAACAGTAAGTCTGCTTTTAAGTTTTGCAGGCGGCGTTATGACCGCTATTGTTTGTTTTGATTTAATTGTAAGTGCACTTGAAACAAAAACAAACATATTTATAGTATCTCTTGGCATATGCATTGGGGTTGGCGTTGTATATTTGCTGAATTTATTTATAGACAGAGCAACAAATCATGAAGTACACCACATTAGCCATGATCACCCCCAAACTGCAGATGACTTAGACGAAATTATTCACTCAAATCACTTAAGTGCACATATTGAAAAAAAAGACACAACTTTTTCATTATTTGTGGCAGGTTTAATTATGGCTTGCGCTATTGCCTTGCACAATGTGCCAGAAGGTATGACAATTGGTGCATCTTTTGCTAATATGGGTGGTGCGCTCGAGGGTTCTGCACTTGTACTTGCAATTTTAATAGGTTTACACAATATTCCAGAGGGCATGGCAATTTCAGTACCCTTAATTAACGGCGGAATAAGCAAGCGCAGAGCGGTACTTTTAACTGCACTGAGTGGTGTACCTACAATTATTGGCGCGCTTTTAGGCTTTTTAATAGGGGATATAGGCGCCTTAGGGCTTGCTCTTAGCTTAAGTTTTGCCTCAGGTGCAATGTTATATGTTACTTTTGGTGAAATTTTACCTCAATCTATTTTGATGTATCGCAGTAAATTGCCTGCTTTCTTTGTAATAATAGGCATTTTAGTCGGACTTATTGTAATTTACGTATAATTTTTTCTTTACTAAAAATTTTTTATGTTACAATACAGGTGTACTACAGGAGTAATAATATGTCCGTCTTAATTCTTGGAGGAGCAGGTTATATTGGCTCTCACACTGTTTTAGAGTTCTTAGACAGAGGGCTTAGTGTTGTTATTGCAGATAACTTGCAAAGCGGTCATATGGGGGCTGTTCACCCTGATGCAAAATTTTATAAAGGCGATATAAGAGATGAGGCATTTTTAGATAATTTATTTAAAAATGAAAAAATAGACTCTGTTATTCATTTTGCTGCAAACTCGCTTGTAGGCGAGAGCATGGAAAATCCTTTAAAATACTACGACAACAATCTTTACGGCACTATGGTGCTTTTAAAATCTATGGTCAAAAACAATATTAAAAAAATTGTTTTTTCATCAACTGCTGCAACTTACGGAGAGCCTGAAAATATACCTATTTTAGAAACAGATAAAACAAATCCCACAAATACTTACGGCGAAACAAAGTTATCAATGGAAAAAATGTTTAAATGGGTGTCAGGCGCGCATGGTTTAAATTTTGTTTCTCTTAGATACTTTAACGCTTGCGGAGCACACAAAAGCGGTAAAATAGGCGAAGACCATACGCCTGAAACACATTTAATTCCTATTGTTTTGCAGGTTCCAAATAATAAAAGGGAATTTGTTGGTATTTTTGGTGATGACTACGACACACCTGATGGCACTTGCATAAGAGATTACATACATGTGTCAGATTTAGCGCAAGCTCATTATTTAGCACTTGAATATTTAAACAAGGGCAATAAAAGTAATATTTTTAATCTTGGCAATGGCGTAGGTTTTTCGGTTAAAGAAGTAATTGAAGCTGCAAGGGAAGTTACAGGGCATAAAATACCTGCTAAAATTTCACCAAGAAGAAGTGGCGACCCTGCAAGGCTTATAGCTTCATCGGTTAAAGCCAAAAATACATTAAACTGGCAACCAAAATACACAGATTTAAAAGAGATAATTGAAACTGCTTGGATGTGGCACAAAAATCATCCAGAGGGGTATAAATCATGAGCGAAGCAATTGAACAACAAGAGTGGAAACCTTCTATAAACCCATGGCTTGGCGTAGTTCCAGTTATGCTTGCAATATTTATGTTTGTATTGGATGAAACAATATCAAACGTTGCACTAACATACATTGCAGGCTCAATGTCTGTTTCACATAATGAATCCACCTGGGTTTTAACCAGTTACCTTATAGCTTCAGGTATTGCAATACCTTTTGCAGGTATGATGGCTCGTGTTTTAGGCAGGAAAAATTATTTTATTGCCTCGATAATAGTTTTTACTGTGTCATCTTTTTTATGCGCAGTGGCCAGAAGTATGCCTGAAATTGTACTTTTTAGGTTTATTCAAGGACTCGGTGGCGGCGGCTTGTTGCCATTGGGACAATCAATTATGCTTGAGAGTTTTTCAGGTGAAGACAGACCAAAATCTATGGCATTGTTTGGTATGGTTATTGTCTTTGCTCCACTTTTAGGGCCTGTTTTAGGTGGATGGATTACTGAAAACTGGTCTTGGCCTTGGATTTACCTTATAAATATTCCAATAGGCGTAATTTGTGTTATTCTGGCAAGAAAATTGCTTGAAGATCCCCCTTATGCAAGAAAACAGCAAGGTGTAAAGATTGATGTGAAAGGCTTAACTTTCTTGTCTTTATGGCTAATAAGCTTACAAATTGTACTTGATAAAGGTAATGATGCCGACTGGTTTGGTGCGGCTTGGATATGCTGGTTAAGTGCCTTTAGTTTGATTTGCGCAATTTTATTTTTTGTTTCGCAATTTAAAAATAAAGAATATCCACTTCTTGATTTAAGTGTTTTAAAAAACAGGACATATTTTTTCGGTACATTAATACAAGTTATATTAATGGCAGTATTTTTAGCTTCAGCTGCACTTTTGCCTTCAATGCTACAAACACTTTTAGGTTATAGTGCTTATTTAAGCGGTCTTTCAATGGGCTCAAGGGGCATAGGTAGTATTAGTGGTGTAATTGCGTATTTAATACTTTCAAAACACATTGGCGACAGACGCATTACAATGATTGGACTGACGCTTTTAGGTTTTGGTAGCTTATTTTTTGGCATGATAAATTTGCAAATCAACCTAAGCATTATTGCAGTTCCTAACATTTTATACGGGCTTGGCATTTTCCTTGCACTAACACCACTTGTACCGCTTTCATGTTCAACTGTTAGAAACGAAGATATGGCAAATGCGTCATGTTTACAAAACCTTGTTAAAAACATTGGTGGTGCAATAGGTACATCAATAGGTACAACAATGGTTTCAAGGTTTGCACAAGCTCACCAGCACATGATGTCAGGACATTTGAATTTTTCAAATGATGTTTATGTTGAAAAATTAGCTGCAATGTCACAAGCTTTTATGCAATCAACTGCTGATTTTGCGACTGCACAAGGTATGGCAATGGCAAATATTTATCAGGAATTATTACAACAAGCAAGATTGTGGGGCTATGTTGATACATTCAGATGGTTTGCCTTTGCGACATTTTTATTAATACCAATGCTTGCACTTGTAAAAAAATCTAAAGAAGCACAATAAAAAAACGCGCAAAAGTTCTTTTTTATGTGTATTATATCTTTAATACATTGTGTTGAAGGTAGAGGATATGCAAGTTAGAATAATGCCACTTTTTTTAAATAATTTAGTTTCGCAAGAGAAAAATATTCAAAATTATAAAAATAATTTTGTTTCATATAAAAATAATATTTCTTTTTGTTCTCATAACGCATCATCAGCAATTAAAACACAGGCTCTTGGCAATATAAAAAATTCAATAATAACAGATAGCAAAACAAATTTAGGTGCAAATTATAACAAAGAAACAAATTCAATTGATTTTAAACTTGCATCACAAAATGCTAATGATGTTGTTCTTTGCATTTTTGATAAACCAAAAGGAGAAGATGCAAAATTAAACATTAAAATGAATAAAAAAGAAGGAACAAACATTTGGGAAACATCCATTCCACTTGGTGAATTAGGGGATGGTAAAAAACCTGTTTACTATGGCTACAGGGTTTTTGGACCAAATTATAGTTCTCAAGAGGACTTTAAAGAGTTAGTTGATGACAAAGGAAATCGCTTTAACCCAAACAAACTTGCTTTTGACCCATATTCTAAAGAATTAAGTCACCTACCTTCAGACAATCCAAAAGGTGAAGATGCTTTTATTGTAAGTGATAAAAACTACCTTGAAGACAACGCTAAATACGCACCAAAAAGTGTTTTTTCAATACCTAAGGAAACAATAATTCCAAAAGCATCACAAAGAGCTTTGGTTGACGAGGTTATAGGCGAAGTCCATATAAAAGACTTGAGTATAAATGAAGATGTTCAAGGCGCAGGCACTTATTTGGGTGCAAAAAATATGGCAAAAAAATTAAAAGATATGGGCTTTACCATGATTGAATTTTTGCCCTTGCAAGAATTTGACCCAAAACAAGGGGGGTTAAATCACTGGGGATATATGACTTTAGGATTTTTCGCACCTGCAAAAAAATACTCAAGCGACAAATCTGCAGGCGGAGCACTTAGAGAATTTCGCGAAATGATAAAAGAATTTCACAAAAACGATTTAAAAGTCTGTATGGATGTTGTTTACAACCACACAGGCGAAGCAGGACTTGTTGATAACGATATAAATAAAGCAAAACAAACTGGTTTTTCTTTAATAGATAATCAAATGTACTACAAACAAAAAGCAGGAGTATATAATTCAAACTCAGGTTGCGGCAACGATACAAATACAGCGCAAGAAGAAGTTATGAATCTGGTTGCAGACTCTGTTGCATTTTGGGCAAAACAAGGCGTTGATGCTTTTAGATTTGACCTTGGCGTAGGTTTAATGGATATTAACAAAACTAACGAAGTGTATTATGACCCACAAAAAAGTCTTATAGGCAAACTAAGCTCAATGCTTAAAGAACGTGGGGTTAACGTTCTTGAACCAAATCAAAAGGGAGATGGGATTTACTTAATTGCTGAGCCTTGGACATGCGGCGGAAAGCACTCCTACCAGCTTGGAAATTTCCCAAAAGAATGGGCTCAATGGAATGATTTTGCAAGAGAGACCTACAAAAGAGATTCGTTTTTCCCACAATATTTAAATATTTCAGATTTAAGTCAAGTACTGGAAGGAAGCTGTGAAAAATTAAAAGGCTCAAACCAATCAATTAATTATGTTTTCTCGCATGATGGGTATAGTTTAGCAGACAGCAATACTATAAAATCACCTGAAGGTTCTTGGCATTTTGCAACAGATTTTGATGGGGATACAAAACGTCAAGAAAGTTCAATGAAAAAGCAAATTGCCCTAACGCTACTATCAAAAGGCGCACCAATGTTACAAGTTGGGGATGTCATAGCACACTCAAAAGGTGGTGTTGACAACAGTTACAACAGGGACGACAAAACAAATTACCTTGATTTTTCAAAAGCACAAACCTTGGATTCAAGGGAAAATAGGATATTTGAATTTTCTAAAAAAATGATTGATTTTAGAAAAAAACACCCTGAACTTACTGATTGCAAATACAATAAACTAATAAAATATTATCGTCCTTGTGGCACATTAGTTCACCCAAAAGATAAAAAATATATGCAAGACAATAATATTAAGATTTTAGGCTACAAAATAACAGGACTGGATGAAAACAATAATTTATTCATCTCAACATCATCTTCTCAAGAGCAAACAAATATCACCCTGCCAAAAGCGCAAGAGGGCAAAAATTGGTATCTTGTTTGCGACACATCAAGAGAAAACTCTTTTATTGAAGGAGATGAAAAAATTGACTATAATTACGTTCAAAACCCACATTCTCTTTTGATATTTGAAGAAAGATAATCAAGATTTTATCGTTTCTTTTATTGATTTTACATATTCATATATTTTTAAATCAGCGTTTTTACCGTATTGCGCTATTATTCTGACTATACCTGAACCTATTACAATGCCGTCTGTACAATTTGCGTATTTTTTTGCCTGCTCAAGTGTTGAAACTCCAAAACCAACAGCGCAAGGAATATCGCTGACTTCTTTTATAGAACAAACTAAATCTTCAATATTTTCTTCTTTTGAGCCCATGGGCGGAACAATGTAAATAAAACCTTTTGCGCTTTTTGCAATTTTTTGCACTCTTTCCTTTGGAGCATTTGCAACAAGGCAAATTATATCTACATCATATTTTATTGCAACAAGTTCAACCTCGGTTTTTTCTTCATAAGGCAAATCAGGAATTATTACCCCTTGAACCCCTGCTTTTTGACATTTTTCAAAGAATTTTTCATAACCATAGTTAAAAACAGGATTTAAATAAGTTAAAAATATAATAGGAATATCAGTTTTTTGTCTTAAACTTTCAACCAGACCAAAGACTTTATCTACATTCGTACCCGCCTTTAGCGCACGAAGGGTAGAGGCTTGTATTATCTCGCCCTCCATAATAGGATCAGAAAAAGGAATTTCAATCTCAACAATATCCACCCCTGCGCGCACCATCTCAAGAACATATCTTTTAGATGATTCTATATCAGGGTCGCCTGCGGTTAAAAAACCAATCAACGCTTTATTTTTAAATGCTTCTGTTAATTTATTCATAAATATTTTTTCCCCTATACTTTGCTATAGCTGCAACATCCTTGTCCCCTCTGCCTGAGAGGCAAATTATTACAATATCATCTTTATTCATTTTAGGTACAATTTTTAGCGCATGCGCAACAGCGTGAGAGCTTTCTATTGCAGGGATTATTCCCTCAATACGAGATAAATATTCAAAAGCTTCAATTGCCTCATCATCAGTCGCACCAACATATTGCGCTCTACCTATTGAATTTAACCAAGCATGCTCAGGGCCAACGCCGGGGTAATCAAGACCGGCCGAAACTGAATAAACAGGAGCAATTTGCCCGTTTTCATCCTGACAAAATAGGGATTTCATCCCATGGAACACTCCAAGTCTGCCACAAGTCATTGTTGCAGCGTGTTTGCCTGTATCAACACCTAAACCTGCAGCTTCCACCCCTATTAAATTTACATCAGGATCATTTATAAAGTTATAAAACATGCCAATTGCATTACTACCACCGCCAATGCACGCCATAACAACATTTGGCAGTTTGCCTTCTATCTCAAGTATTTGTTTCCTTGCTTCTTTTGAAATAACGCTTTGAAAATCCCTAACAATCGTAGGATAAGGATGAGGCCCCATAACAGAACCCAAAAGGTAAAAAGTGTCCTTGTAATTCCTTGCCCATTCACGCATTGCCTCATTCACCGCATCTTTTAGGGTCATTGTGCCACTTGTAACCGGATGAACTTTTGCACCTAAAAGCTCCATTCTGTAAACATTCAGCGCTTGACGCTCAGTGTCCTCTTTACCCATAAATATCTCGCACTCAAGACCCAAAAGCGCTGCAGCAGTAGCCGTTGCAACACCATGCTGGCCGGCTCCTGTTTCAGCTATCAGTCTTTTTTTGCCCATATATTTAGCTAAAAGTGCCTGCCCTAAAACGTTATTTATTTTATGCGAACCTGTATGATTTAAATCTTCGCGTTTCAGATAAACCTTTGCTCCGCCTAGGTTTTCAGTCATATTTTTTGCAAAATAAAGCATTGAGGGGCGTCCGGCGTAACTGTTTAGCAAAAACTCCAGCTCTGATGCGAATTTTGGGTCATTTTTGTATTTGTTATAAGAATTTTCAAGATTTATAATCTCATTCATTAATACTTCAGGGACATACTGTCCGCCATAGATACCAAATTTTGTATTACTCATTTTCTATGCCTCAATATTTATCTAACTATACTATGGTGCTAATGCGCGAAAAATTAGCGCAAAAAACTATAAAACAGGAAAAAGACCTGTGCTGCGCCAACGTTTTTGAGTTTTTTCAAAATTAAATTTGAACATAAAAAATATTATACACGATTGTTGTAAATATGCAAGAATTATGCAAGAATAAATTTTCGTGGAGGAAAAAATGGAAAAAGAATTTTCAAATAAGGTTAATATTTTAAAAGCGCTTGCCATTTTACTTGTCGTATCGGGGCATTTAGAGTTTTCACTCTTTGGAATGTTTACCCCTTATTCTTTTCAATTGGCGCTATTTTTCTTTATTTCAGGATATTTATTCAAAGATAAATATCTTGACGATGTTGTAACATTTATAAAAAGACGCATAAGAAGTTTACTTGTACCTTATTTTTTATACAACACGTTTTATTTAGGTGTAACAGTCCTTATAGCGCACCTTACAGGCAAATTTTGGGGACAGCCGATTAGTTTAAAAAACTTTTTTATAACTCCCTTTTTAAACGGGCACCAATTTGACCTTTCTTGCCCGCTGTGGTTTGTAACACAGTTATTTATGACAATGATTGTATTTTTGTTTTTATTTAGAGTGCTAAAAAGAACCTGCGACAACAAATTTTTCCACCTTGCAGTTTTTGCAATCTTAGGCTTTTTTGCAATTCCATTATCAAAAATTATAACTATCGACCCGATTACCCTTATTATTGTAAGGACAATGTTTTCACTGTTTTTTGTTTACCTTGGTTATTATTATCGAAACTTTATTGAGAACAAAATCGATATTTTTACCCTTAAATGGGCAGGGGCAATTATTACCTTACAGTCAATTTTGTGGCTTTTTAACCGAGATTTTGACCCTGAACATGGTATTGGTTTAAGCTACGTACTTGTCTGGGCAAGGTTTGACCAGCAGCTTATTGTGCCTGTTATAACGGCACTTACGGGCATTTGGGCATCTTTGCTTGTTTTAAAACTTATCTATCCTTACGTTAAAGATTCTAAATTTTTCTATCACATGGGCGATACCACTTATCATATTATGGCAAATCACTTGCTTGTAATGTATATAATTACGGCAATTTTCCTCTACATCAACGGTATTCCAATTCAAGAAAGGGCAAATCACGACATTTATTGGATTTATAATCCAATTCAAACAACATATTTGTATTTTGTCCTTACAATGGTAATTTCAACCTACAGCGGCGTTTGGTTAAAACAAATTAAAAAGAAATTCTTTCCTAATTTATAATTTTAACCAAAGTGCATCGTAAGGTTTTAGGCGCACAGTAATTTGTTTATTTTGCGCCCTAACCCTTATCATTTTACCGCTCAAAAGGTCTTTGAAATAAACATCCTTATCTTTTTTGCCAAAATTATCATTTATAAAGTTAACAGTTGCCCTTTCGCGACTGTCTGAAAGGTTATTTATAACAACAATTCTCTCACCGTTGTACTCGCGAACATATGCAAAAACCTCAGGTGATTCGGTTTTAAGCTCGACAAATGTACCATGAGATAATACAGGAGTTTGTTTTCTTACTTTTATAAGTTGTTTCACACGTGAATAAACCCTGTGGTTAAAGCTCACAGAATCCTTTGTTGCGTTGTAAAATACACTCTTTTTAATAGGCCCGCGGTTAATATCACGAGAATCAAAGTAGCTGAGCATTTTTACTTTATCTTTCTTTTGCTTAGCCTCTCTGTCTTTGGCGCTTTTTTTGGCATTTGCAAAGTTATTTTGCACCCCAATTTCATCCCCGTAATAAATTATAGGCACCCCGGGGAGTGAAAGCATTATAGAAAAAGCCATTGCAATCCTATCAGGGTCGTTATCTAAAAAGTTTGCCAATCTACCTGCTATACCCCAACCCTTGCGAAAAGCAGCACCCTTTGGAGTTAAACTCTCATATAAAAGCTCACGTATTTGAGGGTCAACCATCTCAAGCGTTAATTCATCATGCACCCTTAAAAACATTGCCCATGCTGCACTTTCAGGAATTTTTGGAGTTTGTTTGTATGCATCCCAAAAATATTTATTATCAGCAGTCACAAGAGATGCCCATATTGCAGGCATATAAGGGAAATGGTAACAAATTTGAACTTCAGACGTTCTTTGAATTTCTTTTGTTTCACCTAAAATTTTATGTTCAACTTTTCTTTCAGTACCAAAGTAAGGTAGAATTTTTTTAGGTTGCTGACAAGCTTCCGCCTGAATAATAGACCTTGGCGCAGTTGTTTGCAAAAATGCACTTAACAGTTGAATAATTTCATGAGTTTTTGGCAAATTCTCAGCCGTTGTGCCTTCTTCCTTTGTATAGTAGGGAATAGCATCCAGCCTAAATATATCTACGCCTAAATTTGCCCAAAAAGCAACCGTTTCAAGGACATAATATAAAACTTTGGGATTTTCCCAATTTATATCAAGCTGAAAAGGGTAAAAAGTATGGTATAAATAGTAATCCTTGCCTTGAATAGTTACTTTGCGCCAATGATTATCCGACACCTCAGGGAAAATCAAACGTCTTTTTGTAATTGTACCGTCTTTTTCCTTGTATTCTGCCACATAGCCAATTTTCTCGTCTTTGTAGACTTTATACTCAGGCATATCTTCTCTTACAATAAAATAATGCAGTTTGTCTAAATCGCCAGCCTGAGCTTGTTTAAACCACTCATGTTCATCTGAAAAGTGATTTAAAATTAAATCTGCTTTTATTTTAAAACCTTTTTTTCTGGCAGCCTGCGCAAACTCCTTAAACTCAGGCATTCCGCCTAAATCCTTCCTTACATTTTTAGGATTTTTAACATCAAAACCCGAATCATTCATGGGAGAATCCGCAAAAGGCATTATATAAATCGTTGTAACACCCAAATCCTTTAAATAATCCAACATCCCGATTAAATCTTTAAATGTGTTGGGCTTATTATCTTCACCCACCCCAAACTGATCAGGGTAGAACATATAAATTACTTCGTCTTTATACCAGTCAGAAGGACGCGACAAGTCTTCTCTCATAAGCTCCAGACTTCTTTTATCCTTTGATTTTTTAATAATTTCATAAACATTAGCATAGACAATGTCGACATTTTCACGCCCGTAAATGTGCGCTATAGAGTTTTTCATTGCTGTTTCAAGCTTTTTAGGAACTATGGCATCGTCAACCGTCCTTTTTAAAATCTTGTCGCTAAATTTTACAGACTTTTCACTTGTTGTAATCTCCTTTGTAATAGGCGCTTTAGCAGGTTCAACACCATCTTTTAAGCCTGCAGCAAAACCCTCTAAACTAAACATCGGAGAAAACACGAATGTAAACAAAATAAAGGAAGTGATTATTTTTTTAAACATACAAATATCTTTCATATTATAATTATGTTTTTATTATCAAATCCACATATTTTTAAGTCAATAATGCAAAAAATAATTGTTACAGTTAAGGTCAAAACAATCAAACAACTTCTTATATACAGGATGAGAATACATTCTGGCAAGTAATTTTATAATCTGCTTGTCTTTGTCCTTTAAATTCTCTCTCTTAATTTTCAAGTCAGAATAAATCAAAATCCTAATCATAGGAATTGTAACACCCATTTTTATAAGCTCTCTTAAAATTTCAAGCCATTCAACTTCCTCTAGTGTAAAAAGTCTTTTGCCATCTTTTGTATGCTTAGCGCGAAACGGGCGAACAAGCCCTTCTTCTTCATATGTTCTCAATCTGTCAGATGTTATGCCTAATAATTTTGAAACCTGCGAAATCTGATAAAAAGGCACATCTTTAGCTAATATAGTCATAATAAATACCCCTTTAAATAATGATAAAACAAGATATCTGAGATTAATATTTAGGTCTTGTAATTTATGTAATTTATATGTATGAAGATTTTTATAAACTTAGGTGTTAGAATTTATATATATACGAAAATCTACCGGAGAAAACCATGAAACACCTTAAAAAACCTTTATTTAAGGCAATCTTAAGGTTGCTTAATTTGCCTTATTTAAGATACAAAAATAAAACAATGCCCCCAAAGTCATCAACTACTATTTCGGGTTATTTTAAAAAATGTTTCGCATTTACCCTTGGCGAAATGCTCGTTTCTTTAGTTATTCTATCAATAATACTGGTTACACTAGCACCTGTTATTACAAAGCGCGTTGTTGAAAACATCGAAATAGGCTTATCAAGCAAAAAAAATGAAAAATTATATACATATGATACAGCAAACCCTGACTGCAGCGCAGTTTCAGGACAAAATGCACTTGATTGTAACTTTAAAACAGGCTCAGGTGTTAAAAAAATTAACATCGTAATGGTATCAGGTGGTGGCGGTGGGGCTGGTGCTACAAACCCTTACTATGAGTACGGGAAAAAAGACAGCTCAACAGGTACACAAAAAACTATTGAAATTACAAACGGATTAAAAAATGTTAAGATAAATTATCTCTCTGGCTCAGGCGGCGGCGGAGGCGGCGGAGCATGGTCTGAAGATTCAGCAGGCGGTGCACCAACAAGTCAGGCGGATTGTGATAAGTATGATGCTAAGTACCTCACAGCTTCTCAAAATGGTGGAAAAGCAGTATGTGTTACAAAATATAACATTGGTGATATACCATCAGCAACTAACGGTGGTATAGCAACATCTGTTAAAACTGTTCAAACTAACAGGACTTGTTCTGCAAATTCCTGCTGTTGGCAAGGAAATACAGCAAGCTCATGCGATAGCTCTGGAACTAGCTACAGCGGTTGCAACAGAACTGTATGCACTTGGTATGCTGGAAATGCCTCTTGTCAAGCATTAGCATACAATGGTACAAAAGCAGGTGATTGGAGATTACCAACTAAAAATGAATTATCTAAGTGGGCAAGCAACATTAACACTATTAACAAAAACAAAGGTGATAACGGCTTGAGGCTCTGTGACGGCTACAGCGGTTACGGCGCAGCCAGATGCGACTACTACGGTGTTTGCAATGGGGCAGCGGACAGTAGTAACTGCTACCCGTACGAGGTGTGGTCTTCTACACCCACTGGCAGCCTTTACTACTATTTCGGCCTGGACAATGGTAGTTTCGGTCAGGGCTATCAGAGACCTCGCTGCGCCGATTCGGTTCGCTGTGTGCTTGAAGGGGGAGGCTCAACTATTAACTCATACTCAGGTGGTGGAGGTAGTGGAGCGCCATACTTTAAAGACTACCCCATCCCACAAAATATAATCGATTCCAACATTGGCGGTCAAATAGTCTTATCAGCCCCAGCAGGCGGTTCAGGCGGTGCTGCTGCAAGCTCATCTGGCTCAAGCGCAAGCAACGGCAATAACGGCTCAGACTCCTACATTGCAATTTATGACAAAGACGGAGTTTTAAAATGGGGCTTAAAAGCCTCGGGCGGTAACGGTGGCAAAGGCGCAAGCTCAAGCGCAGGTGGCGCAGGCGGAACTGAAAAAGCTGCAAATACTTGTCAAATCTACCAAAACGGCGCATGGACGAGCACAAACTGCACAGGTGCAGGTGCAAAAGGCACTGACGGTCAAAGTGTAAGCGACGCTAATGAAACAACCGCAGCCGCAGGCGGAAATGGCGGTGGCTCAATGTATAACACCACTTCGCTCTCAGGCGCAGGCGCAGGCGGTAGCGCAAGCTCGGTCAACGGTTCAAACGGCTCATCATATGGCGCAGGCGGTGGCGGCGGTACAGTAGGCTTTGACTCAAGCGACAACGCAAAAAAAGGCAAGGGCGGAAATGGCGCAAGCGGAATTGCTGAAATCACTTATGATTTAGCTTATCAAGCAGCCGCTGGCGGAGGCGGTGGCGGTGGCGCGATGTTAGAACTTAAAAACATCAGCGTCACACCTTCCACCACCTATACAGTTCGTGTCGGCGGTGGTGGCAAAGGCGGAGCCGTTGCAAATAACGGCATTGACGGTGGCGAAAGCAAAATTACTTTTGGTAGCACAACCTACACCCTAACAGGTGGTAAAGGCGGTAAAGCAGGCACTGCAGCAAGCGCAAGCACAGCAGTTGTGCATGGTACAGGCGGAAATGGCGCACCAAAACTAGCTGGCGGGACATCTGTTGCAGGTGAAAGTGGACAAGCTGGCACAAGCTCGGCTCTTGGCTCAGTTGGTGGCTGTGGCGGAAAATCTGGCACAGGGGGCAAAGGTGGCTGTGGCGCATTGTTTACAAATGGCGATAACTGTACCACACTTAGCACTTACGGGCAAAGATCACCATTTTTAGCACCATCCAGCTCACTTAGCGCTGCAAATTACGGCAGCGCAGGCGCAGGCGGCGGCGGTGGCGGATACGCCTATAATACAACATCCTACCCGGATAATAACCCCGGATACGGCGGAGACGGGCAGGGCGGATATGTCTATATCTACTGGACAGAGTACAATTAAAATTATTAACCACCCTTTTTAGGGTGGTTTTTTGTAATAAGTTAACTTAATTAGGTATTACAATACCTAATTTTTTAATATTATGGACAATTATTTAGTTAGGTGTTAGAATACTTATTAAGTTACGAATTATGTTCCTGGAGTAAAGATATGAATTTTAATTTTGGCGCGCCTTTGCGCAAGTTTTTTGCACATCTTAATTCGCTAAAGTGCAAAAAGGGCTTTACATTAGCCGAGTTGCTTGTGTCTGTCCTTATAATCTCAATTATTATGGTAGTTTTAGCCCCTGTAATGACAAGACGACACTCAAGCAGTATAAATGCAGGTTCGGGTGGCGCAGGCGGCGCAACGGCAACGCAAGCAAGCAAGTTGTTCTTGTACAACCTAACAGATCCGGATTGCACAGCTGTAGCAGGGCAAAATGCTCTTGATTGCAACTTTACAACAGGAACTGGTGTTAAAAGTGTAAATGTTGTCATGGTATCTGGCGGAGGTGGTGGAGCAGGTGGAACACCTCCAACAACTGAATATGGTAAAAAACTTACAGTGACAAACTCTACAATTGGTAGTGCTAAAACTCAAGAAATAACTATAACAAAAAATATGAAAAATGTTGTTGTAAGTTATCTCTCAGGCTCTGGAGGTGGCGGTGGAGGCGGAGCATGGTCTGAAAGCGCAGGTGCAGCTCCGACAAGTCAAGCTGATTGTGATAAGTATGATGCGAAATTTTTAACTGCAGAACAAAATGGAACACCAACAGGCGTATGTGTTACCAAGTGGAATATTGGAGATATACCTAGTGCGCCAAATGGCGGGATAGCAGCAAGTGTTACAACTGTTCAAACTAACAGGACTTGTTCTGCAAATTCCTGCTGCTGGCAAGGAAAAACAGCTGACCCATGCAATAGCTCTGGAACTAGCTACAGCGGTTGCAGAAGAACAGCATGCACTTGGTATGCCGGTAACGCATCATGTCAAGCATTAGCATACAACGGTACAAAAGCAGGGGACTGGAGATTACCAACTAAAAATGAATTATCTAAATGGGCAAGTAATATTAAGACTATTAACAAAAACAAAGGTGATAATGGCTTGAGGCTTTGTGAAGGCAACAGCGGTTACGGCGCAGCGTTCTGCAGCTACCACGGTGTTTGCGATGGGTCGTACACTGGTAGCTGTGGCCCGGCCTGGGTCTGGTCGTCTACACCCAGTGGTAGCATTTACCACGCCTACTACCTGAATAATGGTACGTTCACCCAGTATTACCACACTCCTAGCGAAGCCAATTCGGTTCGCTGTGTCCTGGAGGGCGGAGCTCAGACCTTTAACTCATACGGGGGCGGCGGAGGTAGTGCTGGAGGGTATTTTAAGAACTATCAAATTCCTGAAAGTGTAATTTCAAATAACATTGGAGGAAGAATTGTATTGTATTCTGCTCCTGGGGCAAAGGGTGGTAATGGGGCAAGCTCCTCTAACTCTAACGCAAGTAATGGTTACAGCGGTACTGCTTCATATATTGCTCTGTATGATAAGACAAATAAGTTAATATGGGGATTAGA
>CALUWD010000031.1 GCA_944324385.1 Candidatus Gastranaerophilales bacterium
TTTGTCTTATCGTACAGAGCAATATATGAAGCAGTACCACTGTAACCATTACTTGCATTAGTTCCAGAGGAGCTTGCAGCGTTTCCACCTTTTGCCCCCGGGGCTGCGTAAAATACAATTCTTCCTCCAATGTTATTTGAAATTACACTTTCAGGGATTTGATAATTCTTAAAATACCCTCCAGCACTTCCTCCACCACCTGAGAGGGAGTTAATAGTTGAACCTCCCCTTTCAAGCACGCAGCGAGCCGAAGCGCCGATACGAGCGGCGGTAGAATACGGACCTTCGAAAGAACCGCCATTCAGGGAGGAGCTGTAAACATCGCTACCACTGGGGGTAGATGACCAGACGTAGTGCGGGTAGCAGTAATCACTGTCAGCCCCGTCGCAAACGGGGAAATCGTCGCACTGCGCTGCGCCGTGACCGCTCCAGCGGTCACAGAGCCTCAAGCCGTTATCACCTTTGTTTGTATTTATTGCCCTGATCTTACTGTCCCATTTAAACGTCTCATCTTTAGTTGGTAATCTCCAGTCACCGGCTTTTGTACCGTTGTAAGCTAATGCTTGACATGAAGCGTTACCGGCATACCATGTGCACACTGTTCTGTTGCAACCGCCGTAACTAGTTCCAGAGCTATCGCATGCCCATGTGGTTCCAGTTTCTCCTTGCCAACAACATGCTTTAGCAGTGCATCTTGTACGTGTAGATACGGTTTTAACAGATGTTGCTATGCCACCGTTTGGTGCATTAGGAATATCTCCAATATTATATTTTGTAACGCAGACCGCTTTGCCACCATTTTGAGCAGCTGTTAAAAATTTAGCATCATATTTATCACAATCCGCCTGACTTGTTGGTGCGCCACCTGCGCTTTCATTCCATGCTCCGCCGCCTCCGCCACCGCCAGAGCCGGAGAGATAACTTACAACAACATTTTTCATATTCTTTGTTATAGTTATTTCTTGAGTCTTAGCACTACCAATTGTAGAATTTGTCACTGTAAGTTTTTTACCATATTCAGTTGTTGGAGGCGTTCCGCCAGCGCCACCACCTCCGCCTGAGACCATGACAACATTTACACTTTTAACACCAGATCCTGTTGTAAAGTTGCAATCAAGTGCATTTTGCCCAGAAACAGCAGAGCAGTTTGGATCAGTTGGATTATACAAAAAAAGTTTACTTTCTTTTTTAGTACTTCCTCCCCCTGAAACATTAATATTACTTGTGACCCTTTTTGTAATTACAGGGGCTAAAACCACCATAATAATTGAAATAATCAGCACTGAAACCAAAAGTTCCGCAAGCGTAAACCCAAAACTTTTGGCAAGATTTTTTGCATGCCAAATAGCACACTTTTTTGTGTATCTTTTCATCTAAATTCCCCAGTTTATTTAATAACATGTCTATACATAGACAACCTTGAAATATTTTATCATTAGAATTCTATATATGCAACATGTCAATTTTGAAAATTCAGGAATTATTTTTCAAACTTTAGCAAAAGTAATTCGAACAAGAAGGGAAAGTTTAGGGAAATCTCAAAGAGTTCTTGCCGATGAGTTTGCCTTTCAGCGCTCACTTTTGTCACGTCTTGAAAATGGGGTCAATGAACCAAAACTCGTATCTATTTGGACAGTTGCAGAGGCTTTGGGGTTAAGACCGTCTGAACTTATTAAAATGGTGGAAGATGAACTTCCTGAGGGGTTTAGCTTAATTGATTAAAATGGGACTGTGTTTTCTTGAATAAATCTAAAAAGCTGATACTCGTCTTGCTCTACAGGGTTGTTTTTTTCGCGTTCTCGTCGCTCAATTTCTTCTTTTGTTTCAGATTTAAGCTGAATCATTTTTTCACCTTCGCGTCTGCCAAAAACGTTGAATTTAAAGCCATCTATAAGCCCGTAGTCAGTTTCTGTTTTATATGTGCCGACATTAAAAGCACTAGCGCAACTGATTGTGCTTAAAAACAAAAGTAAAAATAATACGCTCTTTAGCTTATTCATATTTGTATTTTAGCATATTGGGCTCATTATAACAAATGATGAAAAAAAATCTTTTTGGGTATTTAATATATTGTATGATTGATTATGATTTTGACAGTGAAGATAAGGAGCTAAAGCAAGTAGGGCTTGAACTTATGTTTTTAACTCCTGAAAAATGCGCCAGTGATGATGGTATCACTGCTGTTGAGCTGTCTAAAGTCTTAAATATTAGTCTTGATGTTGTAAAAAAGAAGTTAAAAATTTTGTATGACCATAATATAGTTCGTGCAATTGGGATTAATCCGAAGTTGTGGAAGTTTGATGAGTACAGTTTTCAAAGAATGGACGAGGATGACCCTGTGTATCAGCTTTTGTGCTCGTTTGATGATGTGGATTTTGACAGGTATTTTCAATATTGATAAAACAAAACGACGAGATTGAACTAAGAATAGAAAAATTAACTTACCAAGGGTCGGCTCTTGGGCGTTATTACAGTGAAAAAAGTCCTGATGGTTTTGTTGTTTTTGTAAAAAATGCTGCACCTTGCGATTTAGTTAAAGTTAAAATTACAAAGGTTAATAAGAGCTATGCAACAGGCGAGTTTTTAGAAATTATTGAGCCCTCAAAAGAGCGTGTTAAGCCTTTTTGCCCTTTGTTTAATGCTTGCGGGGGGTGTTGCTATCAATATTTAAATTATGATTATTTGCTTGAGCAAAAAAATAATATGTTAAAAGAGGCTTTTTTAAAGCTGGATGTGCAGCCAGAGTTTTTAGAGCCTGTAAAAAGTCCGCAAGGCAAAGAATTTAGACATAAAATTCAGTATAGAGTTTCGCAAACAAAAAATTCAAAAAGGCTTTTAATAGGCTATTTTAAAGAAAAAAGCCATGATATTGTAAATATAAAATTTTGCCCGATTCAGCCGCATTTGGCAGATGAAATTGCGCAATATATCAGGGAAAATTGGACTTTTGGGGGGTATGTTGAAAAAACTCACAAAGGGCTTTTAAGGAGTTTAATTTTAAGGTTTTCAAGCGATTTAAAAAATGCACTAATAACTTTTGTGATTAATTTAAAAAAAGATGAATTTTCGCGCTATGAGAGCGATTTTGGTGAATTTTTTAAGCAGTTGGGACAAAAATTTCCTCAAATTAAAGGAGTAAGTGTTAATTTTAACTCTGATAAGACAAATAAAATAATAGGGGATGAATTTATTTGCGCGTGGGGTGAAGATTTTATATATGAAACTCTTGAAAGTGCTGATTTTAAGAAGGTTTATAAGATTTCACCGGCGAGTTTTTTCCAGGTAAATCCAAAATGTGCTGTTGAGATTTTTAACGAGGTTAAAAAAAATATTAAAGAAAATTCAACTGTGTTGGATGCATACGGCGGTGTAGGCGCAATAGGCATTTGGGCAAGTGATAAGGCAAGAAAAATTTATCTGGTTGAGGAAAATGCTCAAGCGGTAATTGACGCTAAAGAAAACTTTAAACTCAATAATTGCAAGAGTTATGAGGTTTTTTTAGGGGACGCTAAGGAGCAGTTTAGAAAATTTTTAAAAGAGAAGAAAAAATTTTCTCATGTAATTTTAGATCCGCCAAGGAAAGGCTCTGATAGCGAGGCTTTAGAGATTATCTCAAAATTAACAAATTCTATAATTTATGTTAGTTGCAACCCGCAAACTCTCGTAAGAGATATAAAAATATTGCAGGAGTTTGGCTTTAAGGCAAAAGTAGTGCGCGCTTTTGATATGTTTCCTTATTCTTATCACATTGAATCGGTTACGGTGATTGAGCGTGAGTAAAAAATTTGTTATAAAAACTTTGGGTTGCAAAACAAATGCCATTGAGGGGCAGATAATTATTGACGAGCTTGAGAAAATGGGTTTTTTACAAGTTCAAGACTGCAAAGACGCTGATATTTTTATTTTAAATTCATGTTCTGTGACATCGCATAGTGATTCGCAAAGTTCTTATCTTTTAAATCGTGCAAAGCGCGAAAATCCTTTGATAAAAAATATTTTAACAGGTTGTGTAGCTCAGACAATTGACTTGCATAAGAATTTTGATACAACAAATATTGATTTAATTTTAGGGAACAATGAAAAGCTTGAGCTTAGAAAATATATTGATGAGCTTTTTGCAGGACAGAAAAACAAGCTTGTTGGGGATATATTTAAAATAAAAGAATTCAATTATAAAATAGTTGAAAATCCTTATCAAACTCGTCCAAGCATAAAAATTCAAGAGGGCTGCAATAACAGGTGCTCATACTGCATAATTCCATACGCTAGGGGCAATTCGCGCTCAAATAGTGCAGAAAATATTGTTTCACAAATTGAGCTTTTGGCAAAAAATGGTACAAAAGAAGTTGTTCTGACGGGAATTCACATAGGTCAATGGGGCTTAGAATGGGGTTTAGAGCTTATTGATTTGCTTTATGAAATTGAAAAAACGAGCATTTTGCGCTATCGTTTAGGGTCTTTGTATGTAAATGAAATTGATGATAGAATGCTTGAGTTTTTAAAAAAGTCAGAAAAATTCTGTCCGCATTTTCACCTGTCTTTGCAGTCTTTGTGTGATAAGACTTTAGAAAATATGAACAGAAAATACTCATCTTCTGATGCCATTGAAATTACGAAAAAGCTCTATGATACTTTTAATGAGCCGTTTTTGGGGTGCGATATAATAGCTGGTTTTCCTGATGAAAGCGATGAGGATTTTGATGTTACTTATGAGAATTTAGAGGCACTGCCTTTAAGTTATATTCACGCTTTTCCTTATTCAATTAGGGAAAATACTCCTGCTGCAAAGATGAAAAATCAAATTCAAGATACAATAAAAACAAAGAGAGTGCAGATGTTAAACGAACTTTGCACAACTAAGCACTCTGAGTTTTTAAAAAGGAATAAAAACTCAACTCAAGAGATATTGTTTGAAAGAAAATCTAAAAAAACTGGTTTATATAGCGTAATTACAAGAAATTATATTAAAGTTTTTGTAAAAGACGATAGAGATGATTTAAGAAATACCCTGAAAACAGTTAATTTGAGCGAGTTTAAAAAAATATATTAAGAAATGTTACAAAAAATATATATTTTTTATTTAAAAAGTCAATAAATTCGATGTAAGTTTTTTTATTAAAATATAAGAGATGAATTTAAAGAGGAAAAAGAGAAGATGTTAACCCAAGCTCAAATCAATGAAAATGTTGAAAATTTCTTTATAGTAAATTCAGCAGTAAATGAGTATAAGCAAACAAAATCAGCAATAACAGATGCTATAAAACCTCCTAAAAAAAGAGTTTACAGGAGCATGGAAAAGCTTTTAAAAGAATGTTATTTCATAGGTTCGCTAAAATATGGAAATAACTTTATAGCTTAAAAATCGTAATTTTGAATAAAACCACAGCGGCTTCTTGAACCTTGAGTAGATGTTCTTCTGGTTTTCTTTTCAAAAATTTCTTTTTGTTGCTGTTCTTCTTTTAAGGCATTTATTTTAGCTAAATCGCCTTTAGGACTGAATTTATTTAGACATTTTGTACATATAAAACTGGACTTTTGTTCGTCTTCTATTTCAATACCGCAAAAACGACATTTAATAAGGAGTTTGGGCATAATGGAGAAAAGCCTGCCTTTTTCAATTAAATCTTCCAACTCGTTTTTATTAATGCCAATTTCATTTACTATTTCTTCTAAAGTAGTTTTTGGATTAGGATTTTTGTTGACAAAGCTTTTAATTTTATCAACCAGTTCCAATTCTGCCTTAAAACAGCTGTCACATATGTCCCTTGAGCCTCTTATAAATAAAGACCCGCACTTTTTACAATTAATTAATCCGCCTTGTTGTCCCATATTAATATACTAGCACATATTAAAAATAAATTAATACTTGTATTAATTGAATTTTAATTATAAAATAAATTATCATATGCCAGATTCGTCTTTCGATTAGGGAGAATTTTAAGTAATTGTTGATTTTTTTGATGGAAACATACTATAAAGCCAAGAAGGATACCTTTTATGTATACTAACAAATGCACTAAATGTGGAAAAGAATTTGAGACAAAAAACCCAAAAAGAGTAATTTGCCCCGAGTGTTTATACCCCGATAGAACACCAATTTTGCAAGATCCAAATGCAAGTGCTCAAGTGCAGAGTGCAACTCAATACCCCAGAAGTTACAGTGCAGGAACAGGTAATGAAGGTAATTACAAAAGATATAACAAAGACCAAAATCAAAGAGGTAATCGCCCTAATTTTCAAAAACGTGACAATGGTTATAACAAACGTCCACAGCGCCAAGGTGGTTTCAATAAACGTCCGCAAAGACCGCAGGGCAAGCCAAAACCCCTTCTTGTAAACAAAGAGCAATTATTGCAAATTGAAGAATTATATAAAAAGATGTTGCCATTGCCAAACCCTGATGCGCATGAGGTAATAGGCGAAAAAATTGGTTTAGAGCCTAAAAAGGTTTTCTTTGGTATTAATTTAATCAGGCAAAAAATGATGCTACCAAAAATACCTTATCCAAAGAGAAAACTTGCTATTACGCCTGATCAAATGATGGCTATTAAAAATCTTTACGAACCGCTTTTACCGCTTCCCCCAATTGGTTGCCATAAAATTCTTGCAGCACAGCTTAAAATGGATGAATGGAGAGTGCATGTTGGAATTGGGCTTGTAAGGAAGCAAATGGGTCTTGAGCGTTGGAATCAGGAAAGAGAAGACGCACCTGAGGAGTATAAGAAAAAAGCTGAATAATTTTAACATAACTTAATATTAGATATATTCGCGCAAAAATTTTTATTTATGGTTTTTGTTTTTATAAGTATTATTTGCTTGGGATAAAAATGGAAATTTCAAACTTACCTCCGGTTTTTAATAAATTTTCCATAGGTCAAAGTTATACAGATAATAAGACCTTAGCAAATCAAGCACCCCCATTAGCCCAAAATATTTCAAAGCCCGAAGAGAAAAAGAAAAATAACCATACATTTTTGAAAATAATTATAGGCGCAGGTGCATTGATGGCTTTGACGTCTTTTTTAGTGCCTTTTGCGCGTCACAAAAAGTTCCCGCAAGTCAATCCCAACCTAATTGAGGCAAAAAATAATTCTGAAAAAGCAAAGAAAAGTTTCATTCTCTTTGCTGATCAATTTGAAGTTAAGCGCGATATGGCGGTTAATTTTACGGTAGAAAAATTTAAAAACCTAAAAGAGCTTTTTAGAAAAAATTTCTTTTCTTATAATCAGAAAAAACCAGAAGAACACATCGCGCTAAAAGAAGTTCCAAAAGTATTTGTAAAATCAATTTTAAAGGGTGTAAATGAGATTTTTGAGCTTGGGAAAAAACTCTCAAAAAAAGTTGAAATTGATTATACTAATTTTACCAAAACTTTGTAATAAATATGATATTATATATTTATGACGCAAATTAAAAGCAGTGTTTTTTATGATTATGGTAAGCTGAAAAGTGCTTTTGCAAATAGTGGGTTTGATGTTGAAAAGCTCGGTTTTTGTAATTTTTTGGTGTCCTTTTTTCATCATTTTTTGCCTTTGCGTCTTAAATTTCAAAGTGAATCTTACATTGCTTTTGAAAAAGATAAAATTCAGGGTTTTGTAACTGTTGAGAGGGATGAGAGAAGCAGAAAAAGACTAAAAATAACAAAAGTTTTTCTTGAGGAAAATTCTTTTGATATTGGCAAATTGCTTATTCAATACTTGATTTCTCGATATTGCGCTATGGGCGCTGTTTCCTATCGAGTTGTGGTTGAAAATTCAAGACAGGACATGCTTTCTTTATTCGTGGATGGTTGTAATTTTAGAAACAATGCGCAAGAGTTTATATATAAAATAAAAAAGCAAGATTTAAATTATGATGAAAATATTTCCCTAGATGGTTTTAGATTTTATAAAAATATTAAAAGCGCTGATGTTTGCAGACTGTATAATTCGAATATAAATTCATACCAAAGACACAGTTTTGCAAAAACAAAGGAGCAGTTTGAACCTTATTTTGCTGCAGGTATAAGCGATAGGACTTTTTTTTCATACATCCTTGAAGATGAGCAAAAAGGCAAGGTTTACGGTTATTTTAATATCACGACTTACAATAATATTGATTATATGCTTGATTTTGTTTTAGATAGTGCGTTTGAGGTGTATTTTGAAGATGCTCTGCACTATATTTGCACTTGTCTTAATAAAAGGGTTAAAAATTGGAATTTATACGTAAAAATAAAAACTTATTTTTCAAATTATAAATCATTCAAAGAATTTTGTGAGCAAAAGGGATATGAGCTTGTAAAGACAAGTAGTATCCTGACAAAAGATTATTTAAAGGAGATAAAAGAAAGTAGTCTTTTAAATAACGCAAAGATAATTTTTAATGACATTACACCTGCTTTTAAAACAAATACTAATTCTTAGATTTAAGATTGTATAAATCAAAGTCAATGTAATCATCAACGTCTTTAAAAAATCTTGAAATACCTAGTGGAACAATTTTGTATTTTGGTTCTTTTATTTGTTCGTATCTCAGTTTAAAAGCTGATGTTGCAACAACTTTGTTTTTGTAATTAAATGAGTCAATTTTTTCAAGCAGCTCAATGGTATTAAACATATTTTTACTTGATTTTATAGCATCTAATGAGATTGAAAATTCTACCTCAATATCTTTTTGTTCGGCAGTTTTGTTAAAGGCCCTTACGTCGTTAATAAAATCCGTCATAAAATTGTCAAAGCTGTCAAAATTTTCACATGAAATAAACAGTTTATCTGTTATAATGCATTTTGATTCATTGTATTTTAAATTAACATTTTTTATTATGTGTGTGTAGAATTCTTTTTTTAAAAAATTAAACTCATTGCTTCTGTCTGATGCTAAGTTGTAGCCTGATTTTAAAGTTAAATTAAATAGCATGGTGAAATTTGTATGCTTTTTTATTTCTTTGTTTAGTTCTTTTTGCAAATTAATATTGATTTTTCTGACTTCTCTATTTCTTTTTCTCTCTAGTCTATCTTCTTCAAGGTTGTATAAATCTACAATCCTAAGTGCAAAAAAATCAAATATATAGTGAAATATTATAAAAAGTCCAGAGCAAACTATGTAGGACATGTTTATCAATTCGCCCTCATAGTTAATGTTTATAGGGTGAATAATGTTCACAAATTGCGCAAAAGGTTCAAATGGAATCGCTAAGGTATTGTAAAATGGTGCTTTTAAAAAACTTATAACCCATAAAAAAGTGTAACAAAAAGAAATTATGGGACAAAGTACTTTTAAAAGTATGAAAAAATTATAAGTTAATTTGTAAAATTTTCTCATTATAGTTCCATATTATCTATAAGTCTTGTATTTGTTGGTGGAATTTTTGCTGCAACAAGCATTAGGGCGTTTTTATCTGTTTCTTGCCAATCTTCAAATGTCTCAGGGTTTACTATTTCAACATAATCCACATCTAAACCCTCCATTATTTTAAGTGCACTATCGCAAAGAACTTGCCTGTCTTTTATGCCTTTTTGCCATAATTCTTTTGCATAATTTAGCGCTTTGCTTAGTTTCAAGCCTTCTTGTCTTGCTTTTTCATCAAGGTAAGAGTTTCTGCTTGAAAGTGCCAGTCCATCTTTTTCTCTTATGATTGGGCAAGGTACGATTTCAATATCAAAGTTTAAATCCATAACCATTTTTTTAATTACAAAAAGCTGTTGAGCGTCTTTTTGCCCAAAATATGCTCTTGTGCATTTTGTTATGTTGAAAAGTTTTGAAACAACTGTTGCAACGCCGTCAAAATGCCCGGGGCGGCTTTTTCCGCAAAGTTTGTTAATCGCTGAATATGGAGGACAAACAAGTGTTAATTCTTTTGTATCCTGATACATTTCATCTGCTGACGGTGCAAAAACAATGTCTGCGCCCAGTTCTTCGCATAATTTTGCGTCTTTTTCAAGAGTTCTGGGGTATTTATCAAAATCCTCATTTATGCCAAATTGGACAGGGTTTACAAAAACACTTACTATTGTAAAGTCGTTTTCTTCAACACTTTTTTTAATTAAACTCGCATGACCCAAGTGCAGTGCACCCATTGTAGGAACTAATCCTATTTTTTTGTTTAGGTTTTTTGTAATTTCTCTTATTTCACTAATTTTATGAATAATTTTCAAGTTTTTGTGCCTCATCGTTATCTAGTGTAAAGCTTTCTGCTACTGATGGGAAATTTCCTTTTTCAACATCAGAACAGTACGCTTTTGCAACGTTAAAAATAATATCTTTTAAGCTTGAGTATTGACGGGCAAATTTTGGACAAAAATTATCGTATTTTCCTAAAATGTCGTCGCTCACTAAAATTTGACCATCGCAGAATTTTCCACCACCTATGCCTATTGTAGGTATGTTTATTTTTTTTGTTATAAATTTTGAGCTTTCTTGTGGTACCATTTCAAGAACAACTGAAAAAGCGCCTGCTTTTTCAAGATTTCTGGCCATTGCAGTTAATTCTATGGTAGTTTCTACACTTTTTCCTGATACGTAGTGCCCACCAATTGTGTTTATATACTGCGGAGTAAAGCCTAAATGTCCCATAACAGGAATGCCGCTTTGAGTTATTCTTGTGATTATTTCAATTATATATGGGCTTGCACCTTCAATTTTAACAGCTTGCGCACCTGCTTGAATAAATCTGCCTGCATTTTTAATAGCATCTTCAATTGATATTTGATAAGACATAAATGGCATATCCGCTACAACAAGTGCATTTTGAACCCCTCTTGAAACTGCTTTTGTAAATACAAGCATTTCTTCAAGAGTCACTTCTGTAGTTGAACCGTAGCCGAGTGCAACCTGAGCCAGTGAATCACCTACAAGAATTATATCAACCCCAGCCATATCAAAGTATTTTGCGCTTGAATAGTCATATGCTGTAAGGGCTGTAATTTTTTTACCTTGTTTTTTAAATTCAGTAATTTTTTTTGCAGTTTTTTTCATAAACTTCCGTTATTTAGAGTTAATTTGTTTTTTTGAACTTTTTTTGTACCACCAGTAAATAGACTTAGCAAGTCTTGAGGGCGAGTGTCTTACAAGCCCTTCTTTGTTGTCTTCAATTAATTTATTCATGACAATTTCAAGACCCATTTTTTTAATTCTTGATGTGTCTATTTCAACAGGCAAAGAATCCGCTTCTTCGTACTTTTTAGCAAGGTTTTGCGGCATAAAATTGTTTATTAAAATTGCGTCGAATAATTTTTTGTCGCAAATTCCTGTTGCAAGTTTTGCATGTTTAAATAAAACTTCCGCGTGGTCTGCTGCTGAATAGTTATCAGTTTCTCCAGGTTGCGTCATAACGTTGCATACATATATTTTCTTAGCTTTTGAATTTAAAATTGCTGCTGAAATTTCTCTTACCAATAAGTTTGGAGTAATTGAAGTGTAGAGGCTTCCTGGGCCTAATACAATTAAATCTGCATTGTTTATGGCTTCAATTACATCTTCAGAAGGTTTGCAGTTTTTTGGTTCACAGGAAAGTTCTACAATTTTTTTGCCAACTTCAGGGATGTGGCTTTCACCTTTTACAATCGAGCCGTCTTCCATTTTTGCCACAAGGCGCATATCATCTGTTGTTGCAGGCAATACTCTACCCCTTATTAGTAAAACTTTTGAGGATTCTTTAATTGCGCTTACCATATCGCCGCAAATGTTTGTCATAGCTGTTAAAAATAAGTTTCCAAAGCTGTGACCTTCCAATCCTTCGCCTGTTTTAAACCTGTATTGAAATAATTTTGTTACAATATCCTCATCATCAGCTAATGCTGCAATGCAGTTTCTGATATCCCCAGGGGGTAAAACGCCCATTTCTTCACGCAACCTGCCTGATGAACCACCATCATCACCAACTGTTACAATTGCGGTTATGTTATTAGTAATTTTTTTAAGACCTTTAAGCATTGTAGATAAGCCAGTTCCGCCACCTACGGCAACAATTTTTGGTCCATGGTCAAGTTTCATTTTGCGATATACAAGCTCGCCTAAAGATTTTTGTTTTCTTTCTTCTCGAATATCAAGTGTTGTAAAGTTTGTTTTTTTCCATGCTTGAATAAAAATTATTGCACCAAGCAGAATAAAAGCCAAACCTACAGGCTCAGGCGGCATAAAGTGTACAATTTTTTTTGCAGTTTCTACTATAAAATAAATTGGTTCAAGTTTAAATAAAAAAGTCAATCCAAGAGCAGCAAGCACAGAACCAATTATAATAAGCGCAAACCACCTTTTAACCTTTAGCCCCGGAACAAGCCAGATAGCGTCTTTTGGCATTTTAACTTTTTTTCTTAAAAATTTCATAAGACTATATTTGACCTCCGACGCGATTGTAGTTTACTGGCGTTGGTTTTAGAACTTCGCGTGCTTTTATTGCACTTTCAACATCGCAAAAATGAATTGTATCAGGTTTAATTTCAAGCTCTCTTATTTGCCTTATTGTGCCAAAGTCATTGAAATTAACCTCAAGAGCGCATTTTATGCTTGTTTCTTTTTCAAGAATCTCTTTAAATTCAGGATTGTTTATGTATAAATTCAGCCAAGGATTATATTTTTTAATTGCAAGAGCTACTTTTTTTGCAAATTCAAGATTAGTATTTAGCTCCTCTTTCATTGCGCCATGGAGTCTTACATGTTCTATTTCAAGGTTAAAAGCTTGAGCAAAGGAAGCAATTGCTCCTATTTGATAAATAACTGTTGTTTCAATTTCTTCATCATTTAGCTCAACTTTTCTTGAACCAAAACCTTGAATATCTTGATAGCCAATGTGCGCGCCTATTGCAACGTCATTATTTTGCGCAAATTCCATTGCTCTTTTAATACTCAAAGGATCGCCCGCATGAAAACCTGCTGCGATATTTATTGAGCTTACATACTTTGCAACCTCAAGCTCTTTTTCGTTTTTATATACCCCATACTCTTGCGCGCAATCGCAGTTAAAATCAAACACTAATCTTCTTCCTTAAAAATCCTCTAACTGATTATAAAGAAATTATACAACAAAATGTTTAATTATGTTAGTTATTATAGTAATTTTCATATATTTCAAGTATGCCGATTTTTGTAAGCAATTTTTTTATTTGTTTTAGAACTGAATTCTTTTTTGTAATTTTTAAAATTATCTTGTATAAAATCTGTTTTTTCTTAGAGTAGAAATTGTTTAGAATTTCTTTTCTTTCTTGTTTTTGCAGTTTTTTAAATTTCTTTGATGTGCTTATTCCGCCAAGGTAAAAAATCGCCACAGGGGTTTTTATATAAGAATATTTCCCTCCTGATTTAAAATATTTTAAAAACCATTGCCAGTCTGACATTATTTTTTTTGTTTCATCGTAAAGGTCAAGTTTTAAAAAGCATTCTTTTTTAATGAAAGTGCAGGGGTGAGGCAGGGATTTGTAAAAAAGTTCAAAATCATCAATAAAATCGTATTCAATAGTGCTATCTTTGCCGTTTTTATCTCTTATTAAAATGTCACCAAAAACAAGGTCGCAGTTTAGTTTTGGTAGAATTTTCTCTATAGTTTTGTTGCAAAAAAGTTCATCTCCTGCATTTAAAAACAAAATATATTTACCATTTGCAGCCTTTATACCTTTATTCATGGCATTGTATATGCCAAAATCGGGCTCTGAAATTATTTTTGAAATTTTACTTTTGTATTTATTTATAATTTCAAGAGTTTTATCACTTGATTTACCGTCAATTACAATGTATTCAATTTCATTTATTGCGCTTTGATTTATAACACTTAAAATTGTGCGCTCGATTGTTTTTTCTTCGTTTTTAGCAATTGTGATAACGCTTATCATCTTGTAGTGTTAAAAATCCTATCCCCTGCGTCGCCTAGTCCTGGGACAATGTAGCCTTTTGCATTTAATTCTTTATCTATGGCGCAAGTTATAATTCTTACATTTTCAAATGTTGTACTTAAACGTTCAACTCCTTGCGGTGCAGCCAAAAGGCATACAAAAGTGATGTTTTCTTGAGGTATTCCTTTTTTAACAAAGTTGCCAACGCCATCAACTGCAGAGTTTCCTGTTGCAAGCATAGGGTCAAGAACAAAAACAAAAGTATTTTGTGGGTCTTTTGGTGCTTCACTTATTTTGTTGTAGTACCAAACAGGCTGTAGTGTTCTCTCATCACGATACATTCCAAGGTGGTGAATGTGTGCTTGCGGCATCATTTCCTGTGCTACTTCGCAAAACATCATTCCTGCACGCAAAATTGGTGCAATAATTAGGTTTAAATCTTCTTTAATTTTTTCGCACTCACATTCGCAAATCGGTGTTTTAATAGTCTTTTTTTGAGTTTGCAAATTTTTTGTTGCCTCTAAAAAAACAGCATAAGAGATTCTTCTAAGTGCGCAGCGAAATTTTTCGCCATCGGTTTTTTCATCTCTTAAAACTGATAAATTATGTTTTACAACGGGGTGCTCTATTACACAAATATTGCTATTTTTAGTTTTCATTACTTTTTCCTTTTGCCATTCCTTAATTATTATTCTACATTAAAAAACCCTGAAAACCAAAAAAGTTTTCAGGGTTTTTATGATTATTTTTTATTAATCAACATACAACGGTGCAAGTTTCTTTTCTTGCTGAGGTATAACACCTTCTTCTATCGGTAGATATACCCTGTAGTCGATTTCAGGGAAACAGTTGTCGATTGATTCGATTTTAACAAGTTCGTCATTGTTAATTGAATTATTTTCAATCATATCTGCGATTTTTTCAAATCTTTCAACGTGTTCTCTAAATCTATCTGTTGCATAGTCTTTTGCTTGCCATGTTGTAATTAAGAATGGCCAATCTGAACTTTGCAAAAGCAGATTTTCTCTTGCCAATTGATTTAATGCTCTTAATAAAAGCTTATCTTCAGGTTGTTTTTCGTATTTTGATACAATATCAATTATACGTTTTTCGCAGGCATGGATAATTGGCCACATCCACTCTGTCAGGTGGTTTTGCCATACCCAGAAGTGTCCGCCTTGACCCCAGCTTGATTCAGGAATTTGAATAGCTTCGGTTGGTGGATGAGCTTGCAAATATTCTCCTGCAGTCATTCTTTCAACTTCTGGAAGGTATTGAGCGAATTTTTTAATAACTTGTTTAATAAATTCTACACCTTCAAACCACCAGTGTCCGTACAATTCTGTATCAAAAGATACCATCACAAGCCCTTCTTTACCATTGTGAGTCATTTTGTAATCGTTTAATAAATGGTAAATTAAAGTTGTGTAGTGGTCTGAATTTGAATTAACCTGATTCATAGCTAATACTGGGTCATACAACATCTTATCGCCTAAATCTGTTGTAGATGATGTAATTCTCCAGTAGTGCATACCAGAATTTGGATCTTTTCTGTGGAATTCTCTGTAGCAGCCATCCCCTGGGTAACCATCTGCTGCTGACCATACTTGGAACCCTGCTCTATCGTTTCTACCCATCACGGCTACTTGCGCATCAGGTAACCAATATGCGCTATATGTGTCGTAGCCCGTTTTTTCCCTCTCTGGCAGAGGAATGTATTCAATATTTCCGTAAACTCCTATTGTTCTTCTGTTTCCAATTGAGTTACCACCTTCAATAACATGAGATTCTGTAAAGAAATATTCTATAGAGTTGTTTTGAAGTGTAACTTCAATAGCCGGACGCCATTTTTTCTTACCGTCTTTACCTGTAAACTCGTAACCTTGTCTGTAAGCACATTCTGGCAACCAGCAACCTTTTGCCTTTTTACCAAAAAGTCTTTTTGTTGTGTCTGAACCTACTTTAAACTGTGCATTTAAGTTTGTATCAGTTGCTAAAAGCGGTGAGAAACCATGGGTTGCGCCTGATGTAGTAATTTCAATGCAACCTAAGTCTTGATATTTTTTAAAGCCGCCAACTAAATCTTTATTAAATTTATTTATGAATAAATCTTTAATGTGGTTAAACCAGTCAAAATAGTATTTTGCCAAGTATTTTAAGTGTTGAGAGTGTGCAACTTTAGGATCAGGATAACGCTCCAAATCCCCAGATACGGCTTCAATTCGTGAGTCAAGGTATTTGATAAAGCCTTCTTTTAAGTGCTCATCATTAAGTTGTTCTGCTAAAATCGGTGTAATACCAACTGTTAATTTTGCCTTAATTCCTTCGTCATACAACTCGGAAATTATTTGCAAAAGAGGAACGTATGTCTCAGCCATACATTCGTACAAGTTTTCTTCCCCAAAAGGCCACATACCAGCCATTCTGTAGTAGGGGAGGTGCGAGTGCAACATAAATACAAATTGCCCCACTTTTTCTTTAGCCATATTTTATTGCCTCCGATTCTTTCTAATATAACTTTTATATCATAAAATTAAAAAAAATATAACCCATTAGAATTAGCCACATGGGTTATTAATTAGTCCAAAACATTAGCTATTAGGGCAATGCAACTAATATAAATTTTTGTAAAAAATCCCTCTAAAAACTTAGAGGGATTTTAATTATTTAGTAAATTAATTTCTTATTTTGCACAAGCACAAGAGCAGTCGCAACCAAGAGCTTTTGCTGCTTCGTCAATTCTGACTTTGATACGTCCGTCAACTGCAATGCCTTCGCCTGTTTTTTCTGAAATTAACAATGGGTTAATATCTAACTCATCGATGAATTTGAAGTCATTAACAAGTTGAGATAATCTCAAAAGTGTTTCTTGAATTTGACCGATTTGCGCAGGTGTTGTGCCTCTTGCGCCTTCAAGAAGTTTGTATGCTTTAACTGATTTAATCATTTCCATAGCGTCATCATCAGTTAATGGCGCAATTCTAAATGTTACATCTTTCATAACTTCAACAAATACACCGCCCAGACCGAACATCATCATAGGGCCGTATTGCGGATCTGTTGCAATACCGCAGACCATTTCGCGAGAGCCTTTAACCATTTCTTGAATAATAACACCTTCAAGACCATCTAAAAGCCCTTTTGCTTCAAGTCTTTGAAGGAGCGCTTTGTATTCGTTTCTTAATTGTGTTTCGTCTTTGATATTTACAACTACACCGCCAACATCTGTTTTGTGTGATGTTGTTTTTGATGTCATTTTCATAACAACCGGATAGCCGATTTCATTGCCGAGTTTTGCAACTTCTTCTTCATTAGTTGCAAGACCATATTTACAAGCCCTAATGCCATAAGCTTCAAGCACATCAATTGATTCTAAGGTTGTAAGTTGAGCTCTGCCTTCTTTTAGGGAGTTTTTGATAATTGTTTCAACTTTTGCTTTATCTACATTGTAAGTAGGGATTGAACCTTGCGGTTTTTCCATCCATTGACGTTGCTGATCAAGCCTTGTCATAGCTTCTGCTGCTTCTTCGGCGTACATGTAAAATGGCATGTTAACTTCCATGTTTGAGATTTTTACAAAGAAGTCAGATGTTGTCATAAATACGCCAATGATTGGTTTTTTTTTTTTTTTAGCTTTAATTTCAATTAACGCTTGAGTAAGGTGAATATTTTTTAAACCTAAGAA
>CALUWD010000032.1 GCA_944324385.1 Candidatus Gastranaerophilales bacterium
CAGTTTTACATGAACCGTCAGCAATTTGTTCAATGCCTTCTTGATACAACATTGGTCCACTTTCAGAAAAAATTATTCCTTTTGCAGTTTTACATGAACCGTCAGCAATTTGTTCAATGCCTTCTTGATACAACATTGGTCCACTTTCAGAAAAAATTATTTCTTTTGCAATTTTCCTTGACCCATCAGCAAGTTCTTCAATGCCTTCTTGATACCAGCTTGGTGTTCCATCTTCAAAGAAATCTATTCCTTTTGCAACTTTTCTTGACCTGTCAGCAAGTTCTTCAATGCCTTCTTGATACCAGCTTGGTGTTCCATCTTCAAAGAAATCTATTCCTTTTGCAACTTTTCTTGATCCGTCAGCAAGTTCTTCAATGCCTTCTTGAACATTATTTAAAATATCATTTACAAAAGTAGATTTTCTAAAAAGTTTACCATCTTGAGAAAATTCTTCCATAATTTTTTCAGCATCATCACCTGTAATTTTTCTCAAAACTGTGCCATCAGGTGCTATTTCATCACCTTTTTTAAATAACTCTGTTACTTCATCAAATAATTTTTTGCCACTTTCAACTATTTCTTCAGCCTGCTTTTGTGCGCTTTCAGCTAAAGAATTAGCAGCTTCATTTGTTGCTTTAAAATTATCTAGAGCTGTTTTTATTTCGTCAGGCACTTTGTGTCTTTTAATGGCAACAACTGCAACTGTTCCTGCAAAAGCAAGCGCTGCAAGACCACCCACAATAGCTGCTGTTTTTTTATTGATTTTTCCAGCTTTTTGTACCTCTTGAGGGTTAGCTACAGCAGAATTTACTGTATTAAAATTAGTTTTAAAATTAGAAAACGGACTGACGGATTGAACAGACATTTTTATACCTTTCTTCGCACTAATATACACGTTAAAACATGAGAATAAAAAAAATTGCTATTGTTAAAAAACAAAGGGTGCAAAACCTGCACCCTTAAGGTATTTATTTTACGATATCTTTAACAGATAAACCGATTCTGTGTTCTTGAGGTGTGAATTTTTTAATCAACACTTCAATTTCATCGCCCAAGTTGTATAGTTGATTAACATTTACATACTCGTCTGAAATTTCAGAAGATGGTAAAAGAGCTTCAACTCCTGGGTAGATGTTAATGAATGCACCAAAAGATGTGATTTTATTAATTGTACCTTTAATAACATCGCCTTCTTTAAATTTATCTGCAATTTCATCCCAAGGATTTGCACCCATTCTTTTTAATGACAGTGAAATTCTCTTTAAATCTTCGTCGATTTTAATAACTTTAACTTCGATTTTTTGACCTAGGGAAACAACATCGGATGGGTGTTTAATTCTTTCCCAAGAAATTTCAGAAATTGGCAAAAGTCCATCAATGCCATCTATGTCAACAAATGCGCCAAAATCAGCAATTCTTACGATTTCACCTTCAACAACTTGATCAACAGCTAAGCGAGAAATAACTTCGTCTGCAACCATTTCTCTTTGTTGAGTGTAAACTTGTCTTTGAGACAAGATAAGTTTATTTCTTTTAGGGTCTGCTTCTAAAATCTTAACTTCAATTTCTTGACCAATTTGAGTATCAGAAGGTGAGCCTGTTCTTAATTGAGATGAAGGAATAAAACCTCTTAAACCTTCGATTTCAGCGATTAAGCCACCTTTAACGGTAGATACGATTTTTGCCATAACGTTTTCATTGTTTGCTTTAATATCAGAAAGTTTTTGCCAAGCTTGTGCGCAAGACAATTTTTTAAGTGACAAAACCGCAACTTCGTCTTCTTCTTCGTCTTTCATAACGTAGAATTCTTTTTCATCCCAAAGTTTAATAACTTCATCAGGGTCTTTGTCAGAAAAGTTAGACACTTCGCGATTTGGCAAAAACGCTTCTGTTTTTGCACCGATGTCAACTAGATATCCGTCTTTTTCTTTTTTTACAACAACACCTTTAACAACGTCTGCAACGTTTAATTTGTAAGTGTAGCTGTCTTCAAGCATTTTCTCGAACTCATCAGCCGAGATTGTTTCTAATGTACTCATTTTATTCTCCTTTCGATAATTTGTCTAAAACTTTGTTTATAATATAGTCAGGTGTTGAAGCACCTGCTGTAACGCCTATGTTTTGAGCGTTTTGAATTAAATCTTTGTAATTATCAAGCTCAACATCCGTTTCAATGTGTATTGTTTTTGTAATGTGGCATAAAATTTCAGCCAGGTGAGTTGTGTTTGCGCTTTTTTTGGAACCCACGACAACCATTAAATCACTCTCTTGAGCTAATGTTTTTGCTTCGTTTTGCCTAAGGGAGGTTGAAGCACAAATTGTATTCATAATTCTTATGTCTTTGCAAAAAGTTCTTAAGTAATCTACAACTTCATTAAGATAAGCAACTCTTTGAGTTGTTTGAACAACAATGCCGATTTTATTTTGTTTTTTAATTTTTTCTTCAATTTCTTTTATGGAGTCCAAATTTTTTGCAACAAAGACATCGTCAGGATTTTTAGCATGCGCTCTTGCATTGGATGAAATTGCCATGACCTCAGGGTGTTCAGCTCTGCCTAAAATAATTACAAAATATCCTTCATCGGCAAGTTCAATTGCTTTATTTTGAACTTTTTTTACGTCAGGACAAGTAAGATCAACTATCTCAAAACCCTTTTCTTCAATTTCTTTTAAAACCTCTAAGGATGCTCCATGACTTCTTATAACACAAATTCCATCGCCATGTTTAGGTAATGCTTCAATTGTTTTAATGCCTAAATTTTCAAGTTCTTTAATGACTTGAGAATTGTGGATTAATTCACCTAAAACACAAATGTTCTTTTCAGGATTTTGGGATTTAAGTTTTTTTGTGGTCTCAACTGCCCTTTTGACACCGTAGCAAAAACCGGCATGCTTGGCTAGTTTAATATTTTTAGTTATTTAAAACACGTCCTTTTTTAAAGAGTCGCATTAAAAAAATTAATACGCTGATATTATTTAAACATAGACATGTTTTTAGTACAATATAAAAAAATAAAAATTATCGGAGAAGATAGTGGAATATTTTGAAGTCGGTACAAAAAAAGATATATTATACTGGTCAAAAAGACTTTACCAAAAAGGTTTGTCACCTGCTACAAGCGGCAATATAAGTGTTAGAACCAAAGATGGAATTTTAATCTCTGCAACAGGTGTATGCCTCAATGATATGGATGAAGATGACATTATTTTGATGGATTTTGACGGTAATGTCCTTGAGGGCAAGAAAAAACCTTCAAGTGAAAAGTTTTTACATGCTCAAATTTATGATTTAAGAGATGATATTAACGCTATAATTCACTCTCATTGTCCATATATTACTGCTTTTGCTTGTTCAAGTAAAATGATGAGTGAACCAATTATAGCGGAATTTGTTTTTTATTTTGATAAAATACCAAAGGCTAAATATTCTCTGCCATCTTCTATGCAGCTTGCAATAGAAACGGCTAATTATTTTAAAAATTCCGATACTGTCCTTATGCAAAACCATGGTATTATAGCCGGAGGAAATACTCTCCAAGAGGTTTTCTACAACCTTGAATCTCTAAGGGCATATGCTGAAACGTATTTTGGAACTCAAGTATTAGGTGGGGCAAAAAAATTAAATAAAAAACAAATAAATGAAATAAAAAGTTTGAAAAAGTAATAGTATTTGAAAGGATAAATCAATGTCAACCCAGATAATTGAAGCACAAGCGGGTAATATCACTGAAGAAATGAGCTTTATTGCTCAAAAAGAAGAAGTCAGCGAAGAATTTGTAAGGCAAAAGGTGGCTGATGGAAGAATTGTCATTTTAAAAAATAATCAAAGAAAAAACTCTATTCCTGTTGCAGTGGGCGAGGGGATGAGTGTTAAAATTAATGCAAATATTGGTACTTCAAATGAGCGCTCAACTCTTGAGCAAGAGCTTGATAAAGTTCGTGTTATTGAGCAAACAGGTGCTGATGTTTTAATGGATTTATCCACAGGAAAAGATATTGATGAAGTAAGAAGAAAAATTATAGCTGCAACGACTCTGCCTATTGGTACTGTTCCTATGTATCAAGCAGGAAAAGAGGCGCTGGATGAGCATCACAATATTGCGAAACTATCTAAAGAAAAATTGTTTGCAGATATTGAAAAACAATGTCGCGATGGAGTTGATTTTATTACTGTTCACTGTGGTGTTACAAAATTTGTAATAGAACAATTGGAGCGTCAAGGTAGAGTTACAGGAATTGTTTCTCGAGGTGGTGCAATGCTTGCTTGCTGGATAAAGGCAACAGGTATGGAAAATCCATTGTATGCGCATTATGACGAGCTTTTAGATATTGCAAGAACTTATGACGTAACTTTATCACTAGGTGATGGACTTCGCCCCGGTTGCGGAGCAGATGCTGGTGATAGAGCTCAAGTTGCTGAAACTATTGTCCTTGGTGAACTTGTAAAACGTGCTAAAAAATCGGGAGTTCAAGCAATGGTAGAGGGCCCAGGGCATGTTCCTATGAATAAAATTCCATCTATGATTAAAACAATCAAGGAATTAACTGATTATGCGCCACTTTATGTGCTTGGGCCATTGGTTACAGATATTGCCCCAGGTTATGATCATATAACAGCGGCAATTGGCGGAACACTTGCAGGCATGCATGGTGCAGATTTTCTTTGTTATGTAACTCCAGCAGAACACCTTGGATTGCCTAATTCAAAACAGGTAAGAGAAGGCATTCTGGCATCAAAAATTGCAGCGCATGCGGCTGATGTTGCAAGAGGATATGAAAAAGCAATTGAGATGGACAAACAAATGTCTATTGCAAGGAAAAATCTTGACTGGACACTGCAAAAAGAATACGCAATTGATAAATCGGTATTTAATGGACTGAATTGCGAAAAAGACGGTGCTCCTTGCACAATGTGCGGTGATTACTGTTCTATGAAAATATTTAAGGAATACTTTTAAATAAATGCTAATAGCTGCATATGATATGCCAATGAACCCATACGGGCCAGCTATTGACCAGCTGGCCCCGTACAAAGGCACTCTAAGCGGTGAAAAAGAGCATCAAAAGCCTTCTTATAACTATGGGCCACCATCTACAAAGTATCCAATTCTTGCGCTTGAGGATGATATTATTAACGATGAGGGCAGGGGGCTTAAAAAGGGCTTTTATGAAATTAGAATAGATGATAATAAGGAATTTTTGCTTTTTGTGCAAGCTGGTAAAACAAAGGCAAAAATTCCTGTTATTAGCTATGAGTCTTTAAAAAAGCAGACGCAAAAACCCCTTACTGCTAAGCAAGAAGCAAAAAAAATGAGAAAAGAGGCAAAAAAAGCCAAAAAAGAAGCTTATAAATACAGAAAAGGCGAGCTGCCAAAAAATATGATATTTAACGATGTAAAAATGACATATGATGAAAAAAATGCTCTCTGGGTTATTAGATGGGAAACTCAAGAGGAGAGTGCAATTGGCTGTTTTAGAATTTAATTCAATTAAAAGGAGGATTTTTTGAAAATTAAAGTGTGATAACCTCGATTTTACAGGAGTTAGTGAATAGAGAGGCTGTTATGCAAAAAATTTCCCCCTTACGCGCGAGCGTTGCCAAAGCTTTTAACGATTTTAAAGCAAATAGAGCAAAAAAAGCAGAAAATAACCAAAATTTACACACAAATCCATTTGGCATTACATTTAAAGGTGTACTGTTGCAAAGTGATGTATTTGAATCAAGTGCAGCAAGTCAAAAACCTGCTATAAAAGACAGACTTGCATCAGGTACAAAAATGATTGCAAGTGCGTGGGTTGGAACTATAAATAAAATTAATTCTATGAAAAGCGCTGCAATTTCTTTTGGCAGAAAAATCAAAGAAACTACCAAAAATACAATTGATATGTTAAACAATACAAATGTTGAATTTGATATTTTTAAATACAATGTATCAAGATTGCAAAAACAACCGGTAAGTGAGTTAGAGCAAATGCTAAGAAAAGAATTGGGGGCGTAAATTATGAACAATCGCAGAATTAAAAACATTATTGAAGCTCTTGCGCGTCATAATGACGAAGAATCAATAAGGGTGCTGGATGAATTGGGAACAAATTGCCCGATTGACGAAATTCGTGAAATGACAAGTAAAGCTCTTATTAAGAAAAACACTCATCGTTCGCTAGAAACTGTAATTGTAAACAAGGGCAAAGGTATTAATGACCTTTCTGCTCGTGTTGCTATGACAGCAATTAATGAACTTTTGGCGCTTAAAGACAAAACAGAAGCTATCAAAATTCTTGACGATACTATTAATCTTCATTCTGAAAAAGACGTGCAAGATACAGCCCGTTCTGTAAAAGCACTTATGTCTTTTAGTTCATAAAACAGTCTTTCTTTAACCTAAAAACCCGCTATTTTGGCGGGTTTTTTAGTATGAAAAAAAAGAGAGCATTTGTTAATACTCCCATAATGTGTTTTTGGTTTATCAAAAGTTTAAAAGTAATTATATAAATATAATATACAACTTGCAAATTATATTGTCAATATTTTTTTAAAATTTAAAAAATATGTCCACGAGAGGACTATCGGAGCCTTAGCGACGATACGCACCTTTGCGAGAGGTTCGAATACTCTGTTTTTGATAAAAAATATGTCCACGAGAGGATTCGAACCTCCGACATTCACCTTAGGAGGGTGACGTTCTATCCATCTGAACTACGTGGACATATTAAATTTTAAAAAATTCAACTTCATTATTATACCTTATCAAAAAATTTATTCAAATTTTACAAAAATTAATTTTTTACATACGCATTAAAAACCTTGTAATGTAAGCATTTTATCCATTACTTAATTCAAATTACTCATGTAATTTTGGTAATTGTTACCTTTATTTAAAAGGTATATCCTTGCAAATGTAGGCAATAAGAGAGGAGTAAAGATGCCCTATATAATTCCCCACACTTTTAAAGCAGGCGAAAAAGCCATAGCTGAGCAAGTAAATACAAATTTTAATTATGTAAAACAGTCTTTAGAACAGCTAAACAACACTCTTGGCAGCAAAATTGATACTACAGAAAGTACAATAAATACTAAAATTGAAGCTCTGGAAGCAACAACGCAAGAGGTGGGTGATAAGATTGACAATAGAGACACAATAGTAAAGCTTGGTACAATTGTGCCTCCTGACCCTCAAGAAGATGGACAAATTCCAACAGCGGAAATTTCGCTGAGTGCGGATAGAATCCATACTGCTGCAATTTTGGCAAACTCTCAATTGACCCTGCCATCGCTTGATGACGAGAATAAAGTTGTAAATATAATGCTTGAATTTACTATTGGTTCTACATACACGCTTTCTTTGCCGCTAAATATTAAATGGGCAAGTATGGAAACGCCTGCTGTAGTGGCGGATGGTACTACGATTAATCGTATATATTTTGATACCACAACTGGTGGCACCAATTGGTGTGGTTACTTTAGTTTTCATAATGCAATTAATCTTTGAGGGTTAGAAAATGAATGAAAAAATTTACAATGCTGAAAAAACACTCTCAAACAGGCTTCAAAGACAATATAAACTATTTGTGCAAGATTCATATGGCACTTGGCAGAATACTATAAATGGAGCTTCTGGTTATGCCTATGTGCAAGAAAACATAATGTGGTCATATTGTTATTACACTGCCGGAGTAAAACATAACGCCTCAGTTACTTCAAGAAGAACTATTCCGCGTTTAAAATCCGCAAAAAGTATAAAATTTAAAGCACTTATCTATAGAGTTGCAACCAACGTAACCTCTTATTCTGGATGGGAAGGCTATTTTAAACTTTGTAACGGTTTTTTTAATGTTTATACTTGCAAAGGACTTTTTGCCATTTATGTAAATGATGTATTAGTGGCTAATTATGCTGAAAAAGTGATGCACGATATAGAGATTAAACAAGATTGTTTTTATCTTAATGGGGTTAGATATAATTTTCCTAACGGGGCAGTGCTTGCTTCTGCCTCAGGAAATGAATGTGTATCTTATGCTTGGATGGGTAATTTATATGGACTATATTCTTATGGTGCTAAATTATATATAGAACCACAAGATCTAATTGTAACTTGGTAGAAAGGAAATTAAATGTACGCAAAAGTAATGTCAGATAATCAATTAAAATATGCACCACATTATGTAATAGAAGGTGACAAGCTCATTCTTAATCCTCAAGAACAAAATTATTTAAATGCCGGCTATAAGCCAGTTGTAGATATGCCAATGCCATTATCTGAAACAGGTCAAGAGTATGTCCAGACAATAATTGAAGAAGAAAATCAAATTATTATTACTTATTCACCTGTTGAAAATGAAACAGATACTGAAGAAGAATCCGACAATACAACAACCTCTTAAAATATAACAAACACACCATTCTCCCTGTAATTTCTTTCTAATCCCCTTTTAGAGATAAAAGGGGCTTTTTATCGACTTTTTTAAAAAATATGTTAAAATTATATTAACCCTTTGCGGGCGTTAATTTTGTTCCTACATTTTTATAAAAAGGGAGAGCAGGCTCTTTTAAAAGATAATTGAAGTATACCTTGTGCAAAAGCATTTTAAGGAAACGGATTTATCGAGGCGCTCACCCACCTGCGTAGTTTTCGCGGGTAACAAAATCCGTCCGTACAAGGGTTTTAATTTTGTAAATTAGCGTATACTGGATTTTTAGCTATTAACTGCTTTATATTATCTACACCGTTTTGTTTTACATAAAGTTTTGAAATATAATTTTCGCGTTTTACTAGAGGATGATTGAGATATGCAACACTTCTGTTTTTCCTTACAAATGCGTTCCAAGTAGTTGTTTCAGATATCCAAGCTCTTAATTCTTCAGCACGTGTATTTGTAAAGGTGTGATGTTGACTTTCATGTGCTATAAGGCAAGCAATTGTCTCTGTTGGGGCATCTTTATGTTCTTCGTTTATGTAAATTACAAGATCGCCACCGCGAGTTTTAGCAGTAAAAGCTTCGCAATTTGTGCAACCATAAATTGAAAGATTTCTAAACATTATTCTTATTGGTTTTCCTGTTGAATTTCTTCCGTTTAAAATTGCTATAACATCATTTCTATTTACTGTTTCAAGCGCACCTAAAGCTGCTGTTATCTTAGGGTTGCTTGTAATTTTTTCATATCCTGCTGCATTTGTGATATTGAAAGTTAAACAAATGGAAAATATTAAAGCAAATAATATTCCAAATTTTTTCATAACTACGCCCTTAGAAATTTTAATCTTCTCAACTTGTTTGGTTTTCGGCAATTGTAGTGTTTAACTTTACGATTTTCATTACTATTGTTACATAATTTAATACTAGACTTTAAAAAGCCCTGTTGGATGGGGTTTTGGGTGTGAAAAAGTTTTAAAGTTATTTTAACGGGTGAAAAAAATAACCCTGTTTATTTGCAAATAACAGGAAAAAATAAGTGGAAAAACGTAAATATTTTTACATAACATTATCTGTAATGTGCATTTGGATGTTTTTTGTTTTAAATGCGCCATTAGCGTATATTTGTTCTGCTTCTGATGATGAGCAAAACCCATATCAAGCTGAAGTTGTGATAACAAAAGAAATGATAAACGAGGCTTATGCTAAGCCACTTGAGGTTGTTTTTACCCCGAAAATTGAAAAAGAAGTTGAAATAATGGAAAAACGCCATTTTAAAAACAAAGCAACAAATGAAAGCGACAGCTATAGAATTGCACGTCTTGAAAATGAGCTTATGGGAAAAACTTGGGAATGTACTCCGCTTGAAACAAGGATGCGAAGGCTAAAGCTTGCATCTCAAAGAGTAACCCTTGCAGGAACTTCTCTGCCAAATAATTTAAGTCGAATTTATACGCAAAAAAGAATAAGAAATGACTCTATAGAATTAAGAGAGCAAGAGCGCGTCGGTATAATCGATGGGCTTTTAAGAGTTTATGCGCCTGACTTATATGAAAAAGTAAGATTTAGAAACAATAGAAACTTTGAATACTACGGGCTTGAATAAAATTCTTCTTGCATAGAGTATTTTCTCATTGTATTATTATGTTATAAGGAGAATTTTATGAGCCAAATTACAAAAATAGCGTGGGATTTAAACGAAAAAACAAATAACAGATACCAGCTTGTTTATGAATTAATTGAACTTGCAAAAAAACTTGTTGATGAATCTCAAATGAAAAAATCAAAAGATGATTTTGGTTATGACTTTGAAATGTCTTTTGACCCTGCAATTAAAAAAGAAAAACCTGTACAACATGCAATTATGGTGAAAGCTTCAGAATCAGACGACAGCGGTCTTGTAGGCTAATTTTTTATGAGGGAAACCCTTGAATTTATAAAAAGTAAAATAAATGACTTTAAACCTGAGTTAGCAATTGTGCTTGGCTCGGGTTTAGGTGCATTTTGCGAGGGGTTAGAAGGTATTACAATACCATACTCACAAATTAAAGGTTTTGCGCCATCCACCGTTAAGGGGCACAAGGGTGAACTTTTATTTTGTGAAGTTGAAAATAAAAAATGTGTGATTATGCAAGGCCGTTTTCATTATTACGAAGGGCATAGTTTGGCACAGACTACACTACCTATAAAAGTTTTTAAAAAACTTGGAGTGGAAAAAATTATTTTAACAAATGCTGCAGGTTCGCTAAAAAAGGAACTAGCACCCTCAAGCATTATGCTTATTTGTGACCACATTAATTTTATGGGCTCAAATCCCCTAATTGGTGAAAATGATGAAACACTAGGCACTCGCTTTCCTGAGATGAATGAAGTTTATTCAAAAAGATTAAGAGATATTGTAAAAAACTGTGCGCAAAAGTTGAATATCGAACTTAAAGAAGGCGTCTATAGCGCGCTAACCGGCCCAAGTTATGAAACCCCTGCAGAAGTTAAAATGCTCTCACTTTTAGGTGCAGATGCCACAGGCATGTCGACAGTTCCTGAAGCAATTGTTGCAAAATATTGCTCTATGGAGGTTTTAGGCGTAAGTTTAATAACAAATTATGCTGCAGGTTTGTCTGATATTGCTCCAAATCATAAAGAAGTTGTCGAGATGGGTAAAATTGCAGGGGAAAAGCTGGTCGAACTTTTAAGGGAATCAATAAAATTATTTTAATGCTACTTTTGTAGCATTTTGTAAATTTTCTATTCATATTTAAAGTAAAATGAGTTATAATAAAAGTGCAAGGGTGCTGACCCAAAATAGCGGTGTTTGAAAGGCGTTTAATGAGCGAAGTGCAATTTCACAATGACCTTATGAGGTTAATTGAGATTCTACCTTCTAAAATCAGAAGAAATATTCAAGAAGATTTGCTGGATGATGCAATTGAGATTGTTCTTGATATTGGAAGAATACCTGAAGTAAGACTGGGTAATGGCAAAATTTTATACCTTGGCTCAGATAATGTTACAAGTGATGATATTGATTTTATAGTATCTAAAATTCCTGAATTTACAAATGATAATCGCTCAGGACTCCCGGGGACGCTGCACAGAATAAGCGCAATCAGAAATCGTCAAGGTAAAATAATCGGTCTTACCTGTCGTATTGGACGGGTTATTACAGGTACTATAAGCTGTATAAAAGATTTTGTTGTTCAAAATAAAAGTATTTTGTTTTTAGGCCGTCCCGGGGTCGGAAAAACCACAAAACTTAGAGAAATTGCCCGTCTTATGGCGGATGACTTGGGCAAACGTGTTGTTGTAGTTGATACATCAAACGAGATAGCAGGTGATGGCGATGTTGCACACCCTGCAATAGGTAAAGCTCGCCGTATGCAAGTTTCTCAACCTGAATTTCAAAAGGATGTAATGATTGAAGCGGTTGAAAATCACACCCCTGAAGTTATTGTGGTTGATGAAATAGGAACAGAGCTTGAAGCGCAAGCTGCAAGAACAATTGCAGAGCGTGGTGTTATGCTTATAGCTACAGCCCATGGTAATACTTTAGAGAATTTAATTAAAAACCCTACAATGTCTGATTTAGTTGGTGGTGTAAGTTCTGTTACTTTGGGTGATGATGAGGCTAAACACAGAGGTTCGCAAAAAACAATACTTGAGCGTGAAAAGCAGCCGACATTTGATATTGTTATTGAAATTATAGACAGAAACACCCTTGCTGTTTATAAAGATACGGCAGAAGCGGTTGATTATATTTTGCGCGGATGGCCGATTACTCCTGAGATTAGAAAAGTTGATCAATCTTATGAAGTGCAAACAAAAGTTCAAAATATTGCACAAAAAGTTCAAGAACTGGACAAAAAAGCCCAAAGTCCGCTCAATTTTAGTTTCAATCGACAAAAATACATTGATGATGTTAAAAAGCATAAGAAAATATATATTTACGCTGTTTCACGCTCGATTGTTGATAAAATAATAGAGCGTCTTGATATTGATGCTGAAATTGTAAGAAATGTTGAAGATGCAGATTTTGTAATTGCACATAAAAACTTTGCAAAAGGCGGCACAAGGATTTTAGCTACAGCTAATGAGTACCGTTTGCCTGTATTTTTTGTCAGAACAAATTCTATGTCCCAAATTCAAAAGGTTTTAAAAGACGCACTCAATTTAACACAAGAACCTCAATATGTTGAAAATCATAGAGATTATAAAGACGAAACAGAGCTTGCGCTTGATGAAACAAAAGCTGCAATTGCAAAGATTTTTGAGGGTGCAGAATCAGTTGAGTTGCAACCGCAAAATCAAAACATAAGAAAATTGCAACATGAGCTTGTTGAGGCACATAATCTATCATCAGTAAGCATTGGAGAGGGTGAACACAGGCACTTGAAAGTATTTAAAGAAGACGCAAATGAAGAATCCGCTTAGTTTTTTGGTGCGCAAACAAGTTTGTCAAAAAGTCGAACAAATAGAAGGTATTGAGTTTAAATTTAGAAAAAATCCGCTTTCAAAATGTTTAAGAATTTTATTAAGCGAGTCAAACACTGTACTTGTTACAATGCCAAAAAGGGCAAGTTTTAAATGTGCTAAGGATTTTGCTCTAAAAAATTTAGATGAAATAAAGAGGATAATAAATAATAGAGAGCAAAAGAACTATTTTTTAGATGGCATTGAATTTACAACAAAGGAAGAATTTAGAAAATATTTAAGAAAAAAAGCAAAAACATATTTGCCAAAAAGACTTGCAGAAATTGCACAACAGTTTGGTTATAAATACAATAAAGTTGCTCTTAAATTTATGAAAAGCCGCTGGGGCAGTTGCTCTTTTAAAAATAATATTAATTTAAACATTTCGCTTATGACTCTTGAAAAAGAATTGATTGACTACGTGCTATTACATGAGCTTGTGCATACTGTTGAAAAAAACCATAGTGAAACTTTCTGGGCGCGCGTTTTAACTCATATGCCAGATGCACGTGTTAGGCGTCGTGCGCTAAAAAGTAGAAAAGTTATTTAAAATTATTATACTGTTTATTAAATTGCGCAGTTGGGTAATTGTTTGCGCAATTTAGTTTCGCTATTTTATTTTCGGAGGTTTTTATGGCTAAAGAACTTATCTGGTCTAAGGATTCTATTTCTTTAAACAGAACAATTGATGATAGTCTTGATTTATTATTTTGTCAGGATTTGAAAAAAACAAATTTTTTTAAAAAACAAATTTTTATGGAAAGAAGCATAAGTGGGTTAATTAAATTAATCAAGGAAATTTGGTGATTTGTTGTTAGGTATAAAATTTGTAAAAAGTGGTGTACAGCTGTTTTAAACTTTGTTTTATATTGTGAAGTTATTTTTGCTAGCATTTTTTTTATTTACCAACTTTGTAACTAGTACCAATATAGCAAGGAAGGAGAAACAAAAAAAATGAGAATTGCAAATTCGCAACAGCCGATGTCTTTTCAAGGAAGGCTTTTAATTAACGAACAAAAAAAGAGGCTCTAAAAACAACGCTTGGTGAATTTAATAAAGTTTTTACACCCGAACAAAAAGAAGAATTTATGGATCAGCTTGAAATAATTATGGATAAAATTGGTAATACAGGCATTGATATTGAAGTTAGTGGTACGCCTTCAAGCGAAAACGTAGAAGATGAACCAAAAATCACATTTAAACAAGTAGGCGGAAATTATGATACTAAATTAGAATTTGTTCCGCAAAGTTATGAATATAGCCGTTATCGTATTGATACATCAAATATTTCTCAGTTGGCTAGTATGCTTTTAGCACGTACAGCGGATTATTCTGAAGATGACTCAATTGCAACCATTAAAACTATAAGAAAATTTCTAGCATAAAATTGTTGATTTTAGAGCAAAAGCGGCGTATAGCCGCTTTTTGCGTAAAAAATTTGTCGACAAGCTTCTGAATATAGAGCCTTTTAGCGTGTTTAGTTGGTATAAAATTGGTACTTAAGGAACAAGGCAACATTAACGCTTATTAAAATTAATTCTAGCGGTTTTTTATCCTAAAGCTTTTATTGGTTTTATTTTGTTAATTTCATCGGATATTTCACGTTTTGTAATTCTAAGTTCATACTCTTCTTGATATCTCAAAAAATAACCTTGAGAAAGACCAAAATAAGTAGTTAAGCGTAAATCTGTATCAGCAGTGATTCTTCTTTGCCCTTTTATAATTTGATGAATTCTGTTTGGAGGCACGAAAATAGCATTGGCTAGAGCATTTTGTGTAAGGTTATATGGCTCAATAAATTCTTCTTTGAGCATTTCTCCGACTGTTGTTAGGTCTATATGCTTTAACATATGCAATACCTCATTATTAACTACATTTATATTATATAGTACGTATCACGTAATATCAATCCCATTAAAGTACTATTTTTACATAAGTTGATAATATTTAGTGATAATCGACTATTTAAAAGATTTAATCATAGATTTATATTAGCATAAAATAGGTTGTTTATTTGTAGCTTCCAGTCTTTCTGCTGTATTTGGCGTATAATAAAGCGCGGGTGTTAACTTTAAACGAAGATAATAACCCGTATTTGTCCATACTTTTTATATGACTATTTTCATACTAAATTAATTTATAGCTGCATTGCTAAAAGGGTTGTTTTTATTAATGTTTGCCGTATTTGATTTATATGGGTACAAAATACCATAAATAGCATTTTTATAGTAAAATACAACAAAGGAGAATTCTACTATGGCAACTATTCTAGAGCAAAAATCACAGATTGATAAACTATGGGAAACATTTTGGTCTAACGGAATATCAAACCCCCTAACTGTGATAGAACAAATTTCATATCTCCTTTTTATCAAAGAGCTTGATGAAAAACATACTCTGGAAGAAAGAAAGTCTCTAAAGTTTAAAAAGCCTATTGAGCATCCAATATTTAAAGATGATGCAGATTCTCAAATAATGCGTTGGTCTAGGTTTAAAGACTTGAAACCCAGTGAGATGTTTGATGTTGTCCAAAACAAAGTCTTTCCTTTTATTAAGACTCTGGGCGGTGATAAGTTTGCTCAATATATGCAAAATGCGGTATTTATGATACCAACTCCCGGATTATTGGCTACTGCCGTAGATATGATTTCTAACTTAGAGATGAAAGATATTGATACTAAAGGGGATTTGTATGAATATCTTTTGTCTAAAATAGCTCAAGCAGGTGTAAACGGTCAATTCAGAACCCCAAGGCATATTGGTAAAATGATGGTAGAATTGGCTGATATTAAACCGGATGATATTATTTGCGACCCGGCATGCGGTACAGCAGGCTTTTTAGTTTGTGCAACTCTATATCTTAGAGAAAAATATCCTGAAGCATTTATGGATGCAAAGTTTAACAAACACTTTAGCGAAAATATGTTCTATGGTTACGATTTTGATTATTCTATGTTGCGTATAGCTTCAATGAATATGATGACACACGGACACAAAAACCCTAATATAGAATATCAAGATTCATTATCTGAAGATGTTTCAAGTTTAGCTGACTTTTGTACTTGTGTTATAGCTAACCCTCCATTTAAAGGCTCTCTTAATGAAGATACTATTGCTAAAAATATAGTATCTGCCGTTAAAACTACAAAAACAGAGCTTCTGTTTTTAGCCTTGATGATTAGAATACTAAAATCAGGAGGTAGAGCCTGTGTCATAGTTCCTGATGGTGTACTGTTTGGAACGTCAAATGCTCATTTATCCATAAGAAAAAAACTAATTGATGAACAGCAACTGCAAGCAGTAATTTCTATGCCTTCAGGTGTTTTTAAACCCTATGCAGGAGTGTCAACAGCTATTTTAATATTCACTAAGACAAATTCAGGCGGTACAGATAAAGTCTGGTTCTATGATATGCAAAACGATGGCTTTACGCTAAACGATAACCGCACACCAATAGAAGAAAATGATATCCCTGATATTATTAAAACCTACAAAAACAGATTTAATGAAGATAATACAGATAAAAAAGCTAAACACTTCTTTGTAGATGTAGATGAAATTAGAAAGAATAACTACGACCTAAGTATCAACAAGTACAAAGAAGTAGAATATGAACAAGTCCAATACGATTCACCAAAAACAATTTTAGCTGAAATTCAAACTCTTGAAACGCAAATCCAACAAGGCTTGGCTGAATTGGAGGCTATGCTGTAGTGGGGGAATTTATAAAATTAGGTTCTTTGGTAGACATTAGAACAGGCAAGTTGAATGCAAATGCAGCCAATGAGAATGGGTGTTATCCATTTTTTACATGTTCTGTTGAACCTTTAACGATAAA
>CALUWD010000033.1 GCA_944324385.1 Candidatus Gastranaerophilales bacterium
TAAAAAAGATGTGGTTGAAATTTCTGCTGAAAATACCAATAAAAAAACTGATACAAAAGAAGAAAAGCCAAAGTCAAAACGCTCATTGATTGCAAAAATATCAATTGGTGCAGCAGGTGCAATTGCACTTCTTGGGGTTTTAACAAGGGCGCGCGGTTTTAACAAAAAAGTAAAAGAAATACTTGGCGAAAAAATAAACAAAAACGGTGATCATATTTTAAATATGACAAAGTTAAAAGAAAATGTTACGTTAAGTAAAAGAGAAGGTAAAATATTAAAAATCAGTAACTTTTTAAACAACACCGCAAATATTAAAGACTGTTATTTATTGCCATTTTTAAATAAATTCCCGATTTTAAGAGGTTTTGCACAGAAAACTTCTCAAATGTACACAAATACAGGTGTCAGCATGACACAATCTGCTTATAGGCGTGCAAACAACGCTTATAGTATTTTTGATAACAAGCTAATGGAAATTTTAAAAGATGTAGCAGACGAGGGTGTGAAAACTAAAATTGCACAAAGAAACAAAATTATTGCAGAAAACTTTATGGCCGAAAACGTTTCAACAAGGGCAAAAGAGATTGAAAATATTATGGACAACATTGGCGATAGAGGAATTGCTGTTGAAGTTAGAGATAAATTTACTTCACTTATTAAAAAAATGTTTAAAGAACACGACATAAGCGGTTTTGGTGAGTTTGTCGCAGAAGATATGGTAAAAACACAAAAAACAAGTTACATTAATAAATTAAGGGAAAACCGCGATTTAATACTTAAAAGCGATGATGAGATTATCGATTTATTAAGAAGCTCAGTTGATGAAAAAACGCTTAACAACCTGATAAATGCAAAAACTAATGCGCAAAAGTCACTAAACAATGCAATAAGAACAGAAGGAAATGACTTATTTGACAAAATTCGAGACGTAAAAATAGGCAGCGCACCAAACGATATTTTAGGCATGTTAGGTACAACTGGTATGCTGGGCGTTTACTTGGCTCAGGCAGAAGATAAAAACCAAAGAGTCGAAGCGGCCCTTACAACAGGTGTCCCACTTGGGCTTGGCATGTTATCTACAACTTTTGCAACAATGAAAATGTACACAGGCATGAAAGCAATTGCTTTTGGTGCAGTGGCAACATTTATAGCAAATACAATAGGTAAAGCAATAAATAAAGAATATCAAAAACATCATAATGTAAAAAATCAAGACCTAGAAATTCCCACTCTTGATATTACTTTTGACAAATTTATGGAAAAAATTGCGCCCAAAGCCTAAACTCTGGGCGCAATAAATTTAAAAGCTATTATTCTTCAACAGAAATAACGCTTACAGGGCAAGCGTCAGCTGCTTCTTTAACGCAGTCTTCATTACTTGCAATACCTGCTTCATTAACTGTAGCAACGTCTTCTACTTTGAATACATCAGGGCAGAATGATTCGCATGCGCCACAAGCAATGCAGCCTTCTTCGATTTTAACTTTCATTTTGTTCTCCTTAAAATTTTAATATCAATGTCAATTAAGACATTAAAATTATACTAAAAATATCTAACAAAATGCAACAGGCAAAATTACAATTCTTTAAGCTCCTTATTAGAGTCCAGCATCTTAGCTAAAGTTTTTGCATCCCCCTTAAGTTTAAAATATTCAGCAAATTTTGGGGTAGTTTTTAAATTATAAGAACGACCGTTCCTGTCTTTTGTTCTTGAAATAAGTCCTTTTTCAACAAGTTCAGCCACATGCTCATAGGCATTTGAGCGCAATTCTTTTAGCGCAGACTGTCTGATTGGTTCCTTAAGAGCAATTACTGTTAAAGTCTTAAGAACTGCAGGTTTTAAATCTACAGGGCAAAGCTTTTCAACAATATCAAGATGTTCAGCACGAACTTGAATTATATAACCATCTTCATCATCAATCTCAAGAGCACCTTCTCTGGAAGAATAGTCAAACATTAAATCCAAAAGTGCGCTTTCAACCTCATCTTCTCTGACATCAAGAAGTTCAGCTATTTCAAGAGGCTGCATAGCTCGAGCAGTGACAAACAATACTGCCTCAACTTTTGCTTTTAAATTATTTATTTCATTATTTTCTTCAGCTTGCAACTTCTTCCTCCAATGATTTTTGAGCACGTGTTACATATAATTTGCCATAAAAATCATCTTGAATGATATCTACATCTTCTTTTACCATTAAAAATAAAACCGCAATATAAGCACTGCTTTTGTCAAATCCTAAAAGAGTAAGTTCGCGCAGCTCTATTTTTTCCTCTTTTTTAAATATTTGCTCTAAATTTTGGCGCATTTTTTCAACAATTGTTTCAATATACTCGTCATGCGCAAGATTTAAAATATCTTTTGCCTTTAGTTTTGAATAATCGCGAACACGTCTTTTTTGTCGCTCAAGAGTGTTTTTCAGGCTTTGTTTTTTCTCTAACTGCTCATAAAATTCCAAATGACGAATTAAGTCTTTTAAGGTAACGTTCCTGTTGCGGTTTAACCTAACACTTGTACGCCTTTGCAGAACTTCATCAAAAGAAATTACGTTTGATGAGGGCAACTGCAACTGCTCAGGCTCGTAATCAGCTTCAAAACCGTCATCATCAAAAAACTCATCTTCGCCCGTTTCAAGGTCGTCTAAGGTAATACCTTCGATTATATTTGACTTTAACCTTAATAAAATTGAGGTAAACAAAAGTGCTCTGCCTACAGATTTTAAATCTTTAATATTAAGTTCACTCAAACGTTGCATATATTTGTCGTACAAATCAACTATATCAATATTCCAAGGGTCAATTTTGCCGCTTCGCGCTAAATCAACAAGGATTTCAATAGCATCAACGTTGGTGTCTTTTTGGATACCGTTTTTTGAAATAAATTCAAAGTTCTCACCAAAATTTACTGTAGAGTCAAGCTCTACGACATTTTTTAAAACTTCATCATTTTTATTGTAAAAACTTTCCACACTGTTATTCATACTAAGCTATTCCTACTTCTTGAGCTACTTCCTCTTTTAAGCCTACACCTGAAATTTTTGTAACGCCTTTGCCACGCTGAGTAACACCAATCATTCTATCTGCTGAATCAATCATTGGTTTTCTTAAACTTACAACCACAAATTGTGTTTGTTTTGCTTGAATATTAATCATTTTTGCTAATTTTTCAACATTAGGGCCATCAAGGTGCATATCGACCTCATCAAACGCGTAAAATGGTGCAGGCATATACCTTTGTATTGCAAACACAAAAGCAAGCGCAGTAAGGGTTTTTTCACCACCTGACATAGATGCAAGTTTTTGATTTTTCTTGTCGCGAATACTTGCCTTAAAGACCAAGCCACCTGAGAAAGGATCGCTTGGATTTTCAAGAACAAGCTCCCCTTCACCCTCTGAAAGCAGCGGGAAAACATCTTTAAAGTTTTGATTTACCGCATTAAACGTTTTCAAAAATTCTTCTTTTTTATTTACCTCATAACCCTTCATGCGCTCAAAAATTTCAAGACGCTCTTTTTCAAGAGTTTCAATTCTTTGGGTCAATTCATTTAGCGCGCTTGCAACATTGTCATAGTCATTGATTGCGCGCATATTTACAAGACCCAACGCTTCCATTTTCTTTTGCAGCTTTTGAATTTTTGAATTAATTTCATCAAGTGAAATTTCTGTCGGCTCAACTTCTTTTACATTAACCCCTGCTTCCTCTAATTCTTTTGCAGTCTGCTCAAGCAAAGGTTCAAGCTCGCGTCTGCGCGCTTTTGAGCTTTCAATTTGTTCGTTAATTCTCTCAAGCTCAGCTTCAATATTATTTTTAGTTTTCTCAAGCTCTAAAAGCTCATTTTGAGCTTCATCACGCTGTTTTTGGAATTGAACAAGGTTTTTACCAAGTTCTTCAATTTTTTCTTCATATTCTTTTAATACTACTGTAAGTTCTTCAATTTCTTTTGCGTATTTTTTCTTGTCTTCTTCGAGTTTTTCGTTTTCTTCACTTGTGCGAACAATATCGTCTTGCCTTTGTTTAATACTCATGTCGTGAAATTTTATGTTATTTTTTTCTTTTTCAATGTCGTTTTGAATATTTAAAATTTCACGCTCTAAATCGCGTATTTGATTTTCAACACCTTGAGTTTTTTCTTTTAGCTCTTTTAGTTCCTCTTCATCAATTAACTTTTCAACTTCATCTATTTCGCTTTGCACTTGAGTTATTTTATCAAGCATATCAACATGTTGCGCTTCCATAGAGTCGAGTTTCTTTTCATTTTCCTTGATTTTTGGGATTATTTCATTAACCCTTGCAAAACCCTTTTCAATTGCCTCTTTTGCGCCTGAATTAACTTTAATTAAATTTTGCAACTCGTACTTTGCACTGTTATAAACATTTGACGCATTTGAAAAATCAGCTCTTACCTGCTCCAGACGTTTATCTAAAGTATTTCTTTTTTGCTCAAGCTCTTTGTATTCAATTTCAAAAGCCTTTAAGCGTTTTTTAAATGTTTCAAGCTCTTTATCTTCTGCTTTTCCAAATGTTGAAGTTGCTCTTTTCCTTGCACCACCTGTTATTGCACCTGTTTTTTCAAAAATATCACCTTCAAGTGTAACAACTCTATATTTGCTCATTAATTTTTTGGCACAGTCAAGGCTTTCAACAACAATCGTCTCGCCCAGCGCAAAATAAAAAGCATCAATATACTTGTCATCAAAATCAATAAGATTTATTGCAAAATCAATAACACCCTCATCTTTTGGCAAAGACAAGCGAGATGGCGCTTTTTTAATTTTGTTCAAAGGCAAAAACGTTGCCCTGTCGCGACCTTGTGACTTTAATATTTGAATTGCACGTGCTGCAACGTTTTCATCTTCAACTACTACAAATCTTGAACGACCACCCATCGCAACATCAATAGCGTCACTAAACTCGCCATCAACCTCTGCCAACTGCATTAGAGGTGCGTGCACTCCTTCAAGGTGAGAATTCATGATTGTTTCAACACCTGCACCCAGTGCAACTGTTTTATAAGCTTGCTTATTAGCCTCCAGTGTTGCTATTTTTCTGTGCGAAAGTTGAATATTATGCTCTAAGTCCTGCAATTGAGTGCGTGTTTTATCTAAATCTTCAAAAGTTATTTTCTGAACAGTTTTACACTCCTCGAGCTCTTTTTGCAAGGTTTGGATTTGTAATTCAAGCTTATCACGCTTGTCATCAAAGGTTTTTTGGCCTTCTTCCAGTTCTTCTATTTTTTTATTTGTTTCATTTAACTCTTTTTGAAGGTTATTCAGCTCGTTTTCAAGCGGAAGTTTTGTTTTAATAAGCTCTGTTTCTTTATCTTTTAGAGCATCGAGCTCTTTTCTTAAAAAGTTTCTACGTTCAATGTGTTCATCTGCTGTTTTGTTAAGCCCTGACATTTCAAGAAGAATTTGAGAAAGTTCTGTTTTTTTCTTTTCTAAATCATCCTCTTTAGATTTTATAAGCTGCTCTTTCTCCTCAATTGCTTTTATGATTTCTTCTTTTTTTTGGGTTAGATTTTCAATACCATTTTTAGCATTTTGAGCAGTTTTTTTATTATCCAGAATAAGTTTGTCGCTGTGCGCAATAGAGGTTTCTTTTCTGCTTATTTCACCTTTTTTTTCTTCTAAAAGTTTTTTAACCTCAAGCTGTTTATCTTCACCTTGCGCGCGAACCATCTCGCAAATTTCTTTGTATTTAACCTTCTTGTCTTCAATTTTAGATACAGTTTCGTCAAGGCGAACATTTTGAACTTTTATTTCTTTTGTTGAAGTTAAAATATTTTGATGAACCAAATCTAAAGAACGCTTTGTATCAAAGTATTTTATAACATTAACCTTGCCTTCAAGTTCTGTTTTTTCATCATTTAAAGCTTTATATTTTAGCGCAGTTTCTCTTTCTTCCTTTAATTCTTCCAGTCTGGCGTCTTTTTCATTTTTTACAATCAGGGAATTTTGCACCCTAACTTCAACAGTTTCGAGCTCTTTTTGCGCTGCTGTAATTTTCCTGTCAAAATCAGCAGTACCTGCTATTTCATCTAAATACTGTCTTCTTTCTTTTGGGGAGCAATTTGCAATTGTTGTAACATCACCTTGCATAATTACGTTGTAACTATTTGGTGAAATATTGTACTTTTCAAGCTCTGTATGGATTTGCGTCAGTGTGCATTGTTTATCATTCATATAATAAATACTCTGCACACCCTGAGATGTTCTTTTTATTTTTCTTGTAATTATAAGTTCATCTTCATCATCAAGAGCAAAAGTTACTCTAACAGATGCTTCATTTCTTTTGTTATGCGTAGTAATTAAATCCCCGACACCTTGCTCTGAGCGCAGCGCACGTGCGCTTGATAAGCCAAGTGCAAACAAAATACTATCAATAATATTACTTTTTCCTGAGCCGTTAGGCCCTGAAACAACAGTAAAACCATCCAAAAACGGAATCGTATATTGGTTTGCAAAGGATTTAAAGTTATCTATTTCTAACTGTTTAATACGCATTCAAAACTTCCAAAGACAAGTCTGTTACTATAATTAGACAACAAAATACACTACTATGTCAAATTATGAATAAATATTACTCCAAACACTTTAGAGCAGGGCTATTTTGCATATTTATTGAGCATTTCAATACGATTTAGTGGCCAAAATACAAAATAAGCACGTCCAATTACTCTTTCTTTTGGCAAAAATCCCCAAAAACGACTATCTTGCGAGTTACCCCTATTATCGCCCATCATGAAATACTGCCCTTCAGGAATTACAAAGGGGCCACAATACATATCATCCCTACATGGTGTCCAATCTGTTTTTGACAAGATATAAGGCTCATCAAGCGGAATATCATTTATGTAGACATACCAGTCACCATCTTTATCTTGTTTGATTTCAAACTTGTCGCCTTCCATGCCAACTATTCTTTTAATATAAGCAATATCCTTACAAAATATTCCAGTAAGCCTTGAAAATACAGAAAATATATCTTTTTTAAGAGTTTCATCAGGAGGGTAAAATACAACTATATCGCCTCTTTTTAGGGGGCGAACAACTTTTGAAACTTTTTCAACAAAGAGTCTGTCTTTTTCAATTAATGTAGGATGCATTGAACCTGATGGAATCCAGCGCAATTCTCCTATAAAAAACCTTATTAAAATTACCGCAACTATAACAAAAACAAGGGTTTCAACCGTTTCTTTTATAAAATCTTTTGCAGCTGTAATAAATTCTTCTCTTTTCATTGAATCCTCAAAAGGTCATCACATATAGTTTTTATGGTATCTTTTGCGTTTATATTTTTGCTGAAATCAAGCTCCAAAAAGGCATTTTCAATTATTTCTTTTGATTTATTTTGTGCCATTCGGGCATACTTGAAAGTTTGATTTTTATTAAGCTTAATTATATCACAAGTTGGATTTTCCTGCTTAAAATAAATATAAGGCAAGGTGTAAATGCCGTTTTTAATGTCATCTTGAGATGACAAAAAGTTTTTAATATCATTATTAATTTGAAAAACTGTACCAAAGTTATATGCAAATTGTTCAAGAGCATTTTTAATTTCAGGCTTTGCTTTTTTAATTTCGCACACCGATTGAGCAGCACATACAAAAAGATTTGCGGTTTTTGCAGCGGTTTTTTGCAGATATTCATTCTCATCCTGAGTTTTAAAACGTGCGTCAAACTGGTTAATTTCGCCATTTATTGTTTTTAAAATATTTTGCGAGAATATTTCTGATATTTTCGTATTTTGAATTTTTGACAGCACCAAAAGACAAAGTGAGAGCAGGTAATCTCCTATTATTATTGATTTTTTTGAGCCAAATTTTGAATAAAAGCTATCATTTTCGCGCCTTTTTATACTTTCATCAATCACATCATCATGTACAAGCGTTGCACTGTGCAAAAGCTCAATACACAAGGCAACGTTTTGAATATCATCATCAATTTCTTCATCCAATAACAGTGTACAAAGAAAAGTAAAAATCGGGCGAATACGTTTAGATTTTGCAAAAAGAAACCCGAGGACATCGCCCTTTAATTCATTAGAGTTTTCTTCAACAATAGTTTTTAAATTATTCTCTAAAGTTAAAATATAAGGTTTTAAAATATCATCGGGTTTCATTTTATTTTAAATTACAAATTTTCCGTTTTCATAAATTAATTTGTCATCAAGGAATATTTTTGAATTTTCTTTCATGTTTTTAATAATATCCCAGTGCAAACCGGATTCATTCTTGCCGCCTGTTTCAGGGTAGCTTGCGCCAAGAGCCATATGAATCGAGCCGCCGATTTTTTCATCAAATAAAATATTGCCTGTTACATCTTGAACTCTATCATTTGTACCAATTGCAATTTCGCCTACAAAGCGGCTGCCAGCGTCCATATCAAGCATTGAGATAAGAAAATCTTCGCCTTTTTCCGCTTTAGCATCAACTACTTTGCCATTTTCCAATTTTAGCCAAATTTTATGAGACTCATTACCACGATAAATTGCGGGGAAATCAAAATAAATTTCGCCATTTGCGCTATCTTCAACAGGAGATGTAAAAATTTCACCATCAGGGAAATTATTAAGTCCTGAGCAACTTACCCATTTTCTTCCTTCAACGCTAAAGGTAATATCAGTTTTTTCGCCAATTATATGGAGTTTTTTGCCACCATTCATAAGATTGACGAGTCTGTCTTGCTCCTTGCCTATCTGTTGCCATTTTTCAATAGGGTTATCTAAATCTAAATAGCAAGAATTAATAATAAAGTCTGTATAATCATCTAATGACATTTTAGCTTCTTGCGCAAGTGCTTGAGTTGGGTAGTCCGCAATGACCCAACTTAGCTCGCCTTTAGCTGCACGATTCAGCATAAGTGTTGAAAGTTCACGAGTAGCCGCCGAGCGTTTTGCCATTTTTTTAGAATCAGCCTTTGCCATACATTTTACGTTAAATGGCGCACCTATTGAGATATATTTGTCAACTTTTTCGTATTCAAGTTTTGTAATAGGATCAACATAAGCAAGCTGCTCATCGTTTGCATACTTAATAAAATCAACTGCAAGCCCCTCCATTGAGCACCTTACAATAGGATGAGCGCCGCATTCAAGTACACGTTTGTATATCTCTTTTACAAGCGGCTGACATTGATAACTTTCTGCCCTTATTAGCACAAGGTCGCCTTTTTGAACTTTTGTTGAATAATCAACCAGAATTTGAGCATATTTTTCTAAAATAGTTTTATTATTCATCACCTTCCTCCATGTTTTTGTAATAAGCATCTTTAAAACGTAGAGTAACACCACGTTTTGAGGTTTTTACAAAATCAACGAGTTTATTTACATATTCATTTTTATCAACTGTTTCTTCAATAATTTCAAGTGCCTGTGTGGTGTTATAATCAGGGCTTCTTAAAATTCTTATGGCTTTATGAACGGCATCACGAGAGGCTTTATCTACTCCTCTGCGCCTTAAACCAATGGCATTTAAACCAATTGGCAGTGCTGGTATACCTTCTGCCTTGCAGTATGGGATTATATCTAATCTTGCAGCTGATGCGCCAGAGATTATTGCCATTTCGCCAATTCTAATGTTTTGGTGAAATACAGATTGACCACCTAAAAAAGCACCAAAACCAACTTTAACATGTCCGCCAATTGTTGCGGCATTTGCAAATATAACTTCGTCACCAAGTTCACAGTTGTGTGCAACGTGAGAATATGCCATAAGCAAACATTTATTACCGATTTTTGTAACATTGCCTTCGCCAGATGCTCTGTTAATTGTTGCAAACTCCCTAATCCAGCAGTTTTTGCCAATTATAACACCTGTTTTTTCGCCTTTGTAACCTAAATCTTGAGGTTCACCACCGATTGATGCCATAGGAGAAATTTTTGTGCCTTCGCCAATCGTTGCAAATTCTATATTTGCACCAGCACCAATTTTAACCCCTGCTTCAATAATAACTCCTTCGCCAATTACGACATTAGGACCTATTTCAACATCGTTTGCGATTTGTGCACTGTCGCAAATAACTGCGCTTTTGTGAATTGTCATTTTGCCACACTTTCTATTTTAATGCTATTGTAATTTCGGCTTCTACGCATAGTTTTCCATCAACATAAGCTCGCCCATCGCATTTTGCAATAGGGCCTTTAATTTTTGTCATGTATGTTTCCATTTCAAGCCTATCGCCAGGGCGAACTATATTTTTAAATCTTACCTTATCTACTGCTGCAAAAAGGGCTAATTTTCCCTTATACTGCTCCATTGACAAAAGTATAGGAGCTGCAGTTTGTGCCATAGCTTCAATTTGCAATACCCCTGGCATAACAGGATTACCTGGAAAATGTCCGTTAAAAAACATTTCATTTGCTGTTAAATTTTTATATCCTTTTGAATACTTACCAGGGACATACTCTGTAATTCTATCCACAAGTAAAAAAGGGTATCTGTGCGGAATCATTTCCATTATTTCCATAACATCCATGGAAAGAGGCTTTTCTGTCGTTGTATCCATCTTATCTCCTTTATAAAATTACAAACATTTTTCAATATTCTTTGCAAACTGAATATGCAGACCATGACCTGCTTCTTTTACCAGAATATTTGCGTTTAAACCAAGAGGGTTTACTCCTGTTAAATATAAATCCCCAATAATATCAAGAATTTTGTGTTTTGCTGGTTCAAATTCACTTCTGAGTTTAGTTGTATAGCCGCCGTCATCTGTCATGCCGACTGTATTTTCAATGGTTACACCTTTTGAAATACCCATTTTTTGGAATGTTTCAAGGTCTTTTAAATATCCAAAAGTGCGGGCTTCAATGATTTCATTCATATTTACATCTTGATTTAAATTGACCCAGCGATTTTTCAAATCAGGGTGGTCATAATTAACCGCATATGTAATTGTTGTTTTGCCTAAATTTGGCATAAGAACAATCATAGAGTTGTTATGAGAAAATACAAAATGATTGTTAATAGGCTTAACAGGTGCCTGTTCGCCCTGAAATCCTGCCTCATTAAATAAATCAACCCAGACTTTTGCACTACCATCCATAATTGGTATTTCATAACCGTCTGATTTAAAATGTACATCAAGGTTATCAATTCCACAAATAGCACATGCCGCCATAAAATGCTCAACAAGGGCAATTTTAGCATCTGCGCCATCTTGAACATTTGCAAGAACTACAAAATGCTCAAAAGAAACAACATTTGAGGTTTTTGCCTCTATCATTTTGTCGTTAATAAAAAAGCGTATTCCTTGTTTTTCTTGTGATGTATTTGGACAAATCTCAAGTTCAGCCTCAAGATTTGTCATTAAGCCGTTGCCTTTTGCATTAATTTTAGATTTTACCGTCTTCATTTAAAAATTTCTCATAATCCTCTAGTAAATGTTGATATTTTTTGTATTTTTGTACCATAACTTCCGCTTCGTTTAGGTATTTCATACGTTTTAGGAAGTCTTTTCTGGGTACTGCAGGTGCGCCCATAAGAACTGTTTTTGCGGGGTGAGATTTAGTTACACCTGATTGAGCAAGGATAATACAATCATCACCAATTGAAATATGATCTGCAAGACCAGCTTGTCCGGCTATTACAACTCTATCGCCAATTTCACAAGAGCCTGCAATACCTACTTGAGAAACTATCATGCAGGCACGACCAATTTTGCAGTTGTGGCCAATCATAACAAGGTTATCAATTTTTGTTTGATCACCAATTGTTGTATTTTCAATTGTACCTCTGTCAATTGTAGCATTTGCGCCTATTTCAACGTCATTTCCAATAACGACAGAACCTAGCGAAGGTATTTTAAATACTTTTTGATTTTCCTTGCCACCTTTAATTTCGCCTTCTTTTCTTGCGCTCTCAATGTTATCGGGAGTTTCTGTTACAAAGCTAAAACCGTCTGCGCCAAGGCTTGCACCATGGTGAATTATACATCTATCGCCGATTTGAACCCTATCGCCAATATTTACCCCAGGGTGAAATAGGCAATTTGAACCCACTTTAGCAAATTTACCAACATATACATTTGGCAAAAGTGCAGTATTGTCGCCAATTTCAGCCCCCCTTGAAATTACTACATTAGGGCCAATTGAAACATTTTGCCCCAGTTTTGCTTCGGGGTGAATAACGGCACTAGGGTGAATTCCAACGGGTGTATCAGGCCCTTCGTAAAATAAATTTAAAAGTTTCATCATAGCAAGTCTTGGGCGTTCAACTTCAATTGTTGTAATATTTTCAAGGTTTACACCCAATGGCACAAGTGCTGCTTTAGCTTTTGTCTGCGCAAGGTTTGCTATTTCATCCTCGCCTAGGGCAAGCGCAAGTGTAGTCTCATCAGCAAGCAAAGGTGGTGCGACTTTATCTATTATGCCATCTTGCACAACTGTTAAAATGCCGCCTAAAATTTCAGAAATCTCTTTTTGTGAAAAACTTTTTTTACTCACCTTTTTTGCTCCTCAAATGCTATTAGAATATGTCTATTTTAGTACAATTATTTAATTTTGTCGATTATTTTTGTTGTAGATTTTCCTTCGACAAGCTCAATAAATTCGACCCAACCGTTATTTTTAAGTACAACATCAGCTTCTGGCAAGGTTTTTAGAGTATAATCAGCCCCTTTTGTGTAAATATTAGGTTTAATTATTTCAAGCAAATCTTTAGGTGAATCCTCATCAAAAAGCACAACGTAGTCTACACTCTCCAGCGCACATAAAACTTCTGCTCTATCATTTTCATTGTTTATAGGGCGCGTTGGGCCTTTAATTGAACGAACGGATTTGTCTGAATTTAAACCAACTATTAAAACATCACCAAACGCCTTGCTTTTTTTAAGGTATCGAACATGTCCAGCGTGAAGTATGTCAAAACAACCGTTTGTTGCGACAATCATCTTTTTTTGCGACCTTAAAACCTTTAAAAGGTCTTCCAGCTTATCTCTTTCAATAACTTTTCCCATTTTTCTCCTTAAATATAAAACAGCCGCCAATAACTTTTGTTGTCGACGGCTGTTTTGTTTTTTATACTTTACTTACTTTGCAGGTGTCATCATTTTTTGGCTTTCAGCACTTGCTTGTGCTGCAGCTCTTAGTTGTTTTTGAATATTTTCAGGGTTAAATGATGGATCGTTAAATTCAATTTTTGCATTTGATTTTAAACCATCAAACAACTTTTGCAATGCTGAGATTTTCTTGTCTTGTTCCATATAAGCTTTAATTTCACCTTGAACTTGTTCAAAAGGTGCAAGACCTGCTGCAGATCTGTCTTCTACAAGTATTATATGATTTCCAAACCTTGTAACGACAATTTCTGAAATAGTATCAGGTTTAATTGAGAATGCAACATCTGAAAATTCTTTAACCATTGCTTCGCGAGGGAAATAACCTAAATCTCCTCCTTTTTGAGCACTTCCTTTGTCATCAGAATATTTTTTTGCCAAGTCTGCAAATTTCTTTGGATCTTTAAGTGCTTGCGCTCTAACATCTTGAGCAAGAGCCATTTTCTTATCCATCTCTTCTTTTACTTTTTTATCAATATCAGCCGCGCTCAATTTGCCGTCTTTGTCAGCGTCGATTATTGATTTTTTAATAAGTTCAGGATTAGCCTCGATTAAAATATGAGATGCTTTTACTCTTTCAGGATAGTTAAAGCGTTCTTTGTTTTGGTTGTAGAAATCTTTTACTTCTTTGTCGCTAACTTTGACATCTGATGTAGCTTCAACTAATTTGTGAATTTTTACTTCGTTAGCTAAATCTTCTTTAATTCTCTTTTGAGAAACATTGTTTTGTTTTAAGATTTCATTAAATTTTTCTTCAGAACCGAGTTGTTTAATAATTTCTTGTTTTTTAGTCTCAATCTCAGTGTCATTTGCTGTTATATTACGCTTTTTGTATTCTTGATCAAGAAGCTTTTTAACAATTAAATCTTGTACAACTCTTTCTTTTGTCATTAGCATTACAGGGCTTGTTTCAACTTTTTCAGCCGCAGGTGCATTTTTAAACTGAGGATTATTTTTAATAAGGTTAATCATCTCATTATATTCACCTCTTGTAATTGCTTCACCATTTACAGTGATTATAGCTTTATTATTTGAAGTGCAGCCTGCAAACAATAAAAGTGAACACAATGCACTTAAACATACTTTTGTAAACTTCATAAATTTTACTCCTTATATTTAATTTTGAATTTTAAATTCAGATACTACTTTAGATATATAATAAAACAAATCTGTTAATATGTTAAATACTTCATCAAAGTTAAGATTATTTTTATTCATAAGCAAAATGCCGCAAGCGTTGGTTACTGACTTTGGAGGATTTGTAAACTTAAAATATTTTGTTAAAGAAAAGTCAATTTTTCGCCTTAAATACATCCATTCCCTTTCGTTGTAGGGGGTGTATATTCTTATACTATCAGGAGTTTCCCTAATCATGGAAATTCCGTTTTGCTCTGCAATTAACCTTAGTCGTATTAGTTTTATTAAATTTTCAACACTGTCTGGCAATTTTGAAAACCTGTCTTTAAAACCTATTACAACATTATCAAGCTCAGCTGCATTTTTAACATCGCTCAAGCGTTTATATTCAAGCATTTTTTGCTCATAACCGCCTACCCACTCATCAGGTATATAAGCCGTTACATTAATATCAACAACAGTGTTTTGAGGTTTTTTAATTTTTTCTTTAGCATAAGGGTCCTTAGATTTATTTGCTTTTAGTTCGTTAACACATTCTTCTAAAAGATTGCAGTATGTATCAAAACCAACATTTACCATATGACCGTGTTGTTTTGAGCCTAAAATATTACCTACTCCACGAATTTCAATATCCCTGAGCGCAATATGATAGCCGCTGCCAAGACTTTCAAAATCTTTTATGGCATTTAAACGTTTATAAGCATCAGGTGTGAGTTCTTTTGATTTCTTATAAAAACAGTAGCAATATGCTTGCCTATCAGAACGCCCTACCCGCCCTCTCAGCTGATACAGTTGCGCTAGTCCAAATCTATCTGAATCATGGATAAAAATAGTATTTGCATTTGAAATATCAAGTCCTGATTCAATAATTGTTGTACATAGCAAAAGGTCGTATTCTTTGTTTGCAAATTCATACATTATACGCTCAAGCTCGCCCTCTTTCATTTGTCCATGGGCAACAGCTATTCTTACATTTGGCACAATAGAGGATAGGTAATCCCTAAATTGATAAATGGTTTCTACACGATTATAAAGGTAGAAAACCTGCCCATCGCGCTGAATTTCATGGTTTATGGCATTTTTTAAATAAGCCTCATTAAACTCGCCAACATAAGTTTTAACACTTAAGCGGTTTTTGGGAGGAGTATTTATGACTGACAAATCCTTTATACCTGACAATGCCATATTAAGAGTTCTTGGAATAGGAGTTGCTGACATTGCAAGTATATCAATATTTTCTCTGTATTTTTTCAACTTTTCTTTGTGTTTAACACCAAATTTGTGTTCTTCATCTATTACTAAAAGTCCCAAGTTTTTAAATTGGATGTCATCACCTAAAAGTCTGTGAGTACCTATTACAACATCAACACTGCCTTCATTTATTTCTTTTACAACTTGTTTTTGCTCTTTTGCGCTTCGAAAACGGGAAAGCAATTCAACATGAACGCTAAAGGGTTTAAAACGTTCAAAAATTGTCTGATAATGTTGCAGCGCAAGTATTGTTGTAGGCGCAATGAGTGCAGCCTGTTTACCTGACATAACGGCTTTAAAAATTGCTCTTATTGCGATTTCTGTTTTACCAAAGCCGACATCAGCGCATATTAGCCTATCCATTGGGCGAGGTGCTTCCATATCGGCTTTTGTATCTACTATTGCCTTCATTTGATCAGGAGTTTCAGTAAATTCAAAGGCATCTTCCATCTCAAATTGCCAAGTGGTATCGGGCTCAAAAGCAATACCTTGCGACATTTGCCTTTTTGCATAAAGTTCAAGTAAATCTTGAGCTATTAGTTCAACCTCGGCTTTTGCCTTTGATTTTGTAGCCTCCCAAGCGCTTCCACCCATTTTTGAAAGTTTTGGTTTTACAGAGCCAGAGCCTCGATAACGATATAATAAATTAATCTGTTCTGCAGGCATAAAAAGTTTATCTGTATTTGCAAATTCTATTTCAAGATAATCTTTTTTAGCTCCGTCAATTTCTTGTTTTGTAAGACCTTTGTAAATT
>CALUWD010000034.1 GCA_944324385.1 Candidatus Gastranaerophilales bacterium
ACGAGGATATGAGGAATCTCAAAAAACCAATTTCGCCTGATGAATTGAAAATTGAATAGCAGATTTTGGGCGAGTGGTGCTATCCGAGTGAAACGAGGATATGAGGAATCTCAAAAAACCAATTTCGCCTGATGAATTGAAAATTGAATAGCAGATTTTGGGCGAGTGGCGAAATTGGTAGACGCGCTAGATTTAGGATCTTGTGCAGCAATGCGTGGGGGTTCGATTCCCTTCTCGCCCACCATACAAAGAGGGTCAAACCCCTCTTTTTTAATGCTTAAATTAAATAAACGCGTCATCCTGAACTTGTTTCAGGATCTTATTAGTAATTGTTTAGAACATAAAGTGGATAAGACCCTGAAATAAATTCAGGGTGACAGGTTGGGTGTTCAGTGTGACAGGTTGGGTGTTCAGGGTGACAGGTTAATAATTCAGGGCTGCCTATTTACTCGAACCCCCCTCTTTTTTAATGCTCGCATTCTATTCCCCACTTATGCGATTATTTTTTTAAACTCTCCCCTTATAATCTAAAAATGCAAAGAATTATCAGAAATACTCTTTTAAAATATCTGCCTAAAGATTTGATAACCGAGCAAAATGTTAATCCATTGCGAATTTACGAGCTAAACAATGCAGATATCAATACTGGCAAAATAATCTACCTCATGCAAAGAGAAATCCGTCCTTATGACAATTTTGCGCTTCAATTTTGTCAGGAAATGTCTGCCAAATTAGGTATACCATATAAAATTATCTGTCCGAAATTTTCTTGCGATTATCTGCCAAAAGAAAATTTTATAAACAATCAAATTGAGCATGTTAAAGGTGAATTTTTAAAAAATAATATCGACTTTAGTCTTTTTGATGGCAACAGTTCTGAGCTTTTTAAATATTTGCAAAATGAACAAATTGCAATGTTAATAGTTGACTTTAACCCTATTTTAAATCGAGATGAGCTAAAAAATCTTTCATTTAAAGTATATGAGGTTGACTCGCACAATGTAGTTCCAGCGCGATTTCTCTCAGATAAACAAGAGTATGGCGCATCTACAATCAGAAGAAAAATCTATAAAAATATTTACCCGTTTTTTACAAAATATAAAGAAAAATCACCTATATCACCCTACTTGCAGGATTTTATAGAAAATAAACTGCTATATTATGCAAAATATCGAAATGACCCGACAAAAAATGTTCAGTCAGGATTATCAAAATATTTAAATCTTGGTTTTATTTCTTCTCAAAGAGTTGCTCTCGAAGTTTTTAATGCTAATGTAAGTGATGAAAATAAGGAGGCTTTTTTTGAAGAATTAATTGTGCAAATGAGTCTTGCTGATAACTTTTGTCTTTATTGCAGTGATTTTAAAAGTTTAAAATGCACTCAAAATTGGGCAAAAAATACAATTTTAGAACATAAAAATGATATTAGGGAGTATATTTACTCAACTAACGCCCTTGAGGAGGCTAAAACACACGACAAACTCTGGAATGCAACGCAAAAACAGCTTGCGCACGATGGTGTAATTCATGGGTATTTAAGAATGTATTGGGCAAAGCAAATTGCAAAGTGGACAAAAACCGCTCAAGACGCGCTTGATGTTGCAATTTATTTGAATGATAAATATGCATACGACTCACCCTCATCAAACGGTTATGCAGGAATTTTGTGGTCGATTGGTGCTTTGCATGATAGAGCTTTTGTAAATCGCTATTTGACAGGCAAAATCAGAACCATGACTTATAAATCTATAAGTAAAAAATTTGATATAAATAAATACATTGAAAAATACCAATAATATGCTCAAAAAGCATAATTAAGTATTTATTATAAGTATTTGCTATTTTTTAAAAAAGCCTCATAATAAGAATAACAAATAAGGAGGATTTATGAAAAAAGTTCTTATTCTGGCAACCAGTCCAAGGAAAAATGGTAATTCAACCTTGCTTGCGCAAGAATTTCAAAAGGGTGCGCAAGAAGCTGGAAATTCTGCAGAAATTATTTATCTTTGCGAAAAAAATATAAACTTCTGTAAGGGTTGTCTAAGTTGTATAAGAACTAAAAAATGTATTATTGATGATGATATGGGAGAAATTTTAGAAAAAATTAAAACTTCTAATGTTATTGTTTTTGCAACTCCAATTTATTATTATGAAATGTCGGGGCAAATGAAAACCCTTATAGATAGGACAAATCCATTGTTTGAGTCTGATTACCCCTTTAGAGATATTTACCTTTTAACAACTGCAGCTGATAGTGGCGAATACTGCGCAGATGGGGCAATTAAAGGACTTGAAGGTTGGATAGCATGTTTTAGTAAAACAAATTTAAAAGGTGTCATAAAAGGCTTTGGTGTAACTTCAGCAGGGGACATAAAGGGTCATAAAGCCCTTATTGAAGCATACAATGCAGGAAAAAATGTTTAAAACATATTTTTAAGATTTTCACTAATTTTAAAACTTGCCTCAGTTGTAGCTTTAATATCCTCAATTGTAAAATAAGGGTTAATTTCTGTCATTAAAAGGCCCTGTTTTGTAACCTCAAATACGCATTTTTCAGTAATTATCATATCGACTTCAGCCGAGGCTGTTAATGGCAAGTCGCACCTTTTAACAATTTTTACTTGACCTTTTGAGGTATGCTCCATAACCACAATAACCCTTTTAGAACCCACAACAAGATCCATAGAACCGCCCATCCCTGGAACAAGTTTATTAGGTATCATCCAGCTTGCAAGGTTTCCTTCTTCATCTACTTGTAATGCGCCTAAAACTGTTGCATCAATGTGTCCGCCACGCATAATGGTAAAAGCCATTTGAGTATCATAAAAACAGCAGCCTTTAATGGGCTCTACAAAAGCACCGCCTGCGTTAATTACTCGAGGGTCGGGACTTTCGCCCTGATGAAGTCTGCCTGCGCCTAAAAGACCGTTTTCGGATTGAAAAATAACACCCATCTCATCAGGCACATAGTTTGCAATCTCTGTTGGCAAGCCTATACCAAGAGTAACGACATCACCTCTTTTAAACTCTTGAGCCGCCCTTTTTGCAATTATTTCTCTGATTTTTTCTTTTGTTAGTTCAACTTGTGCAACAGGCATTTATTTTTCCTCCCGTTTTACAATGTAATCGACAAAAAGTCCTGGTATTACAACTTCATTTGGGTCAAGGCAGTCAACTATTTCATCAGCCTGAACAATAACAGTGTCTGCTGCAGTTGCCATAACTGTATTAAAGTTTCTTGTTGTTCCATAGAATGAAACGTTGCCGAATTTATCAACTTTTGTACCATAAATTAATGCAAAATCAGCCCCGAGCGGTTTTTCAAATATAAACTTTTTGCCATCAACCTCTAGTGTTTTTTTATTTTCTTCAAGTATTGTTCCAATTCCCGTTTGAGTAAGCACTCCGCCTAAACCTGCGCCTTTTGCTCGAATTTTTTCAACCAGAGTACCCATAGGAATAAGTTCGACATTAATTTCGCCATTGTGCATTTGCTTGCCTGTTTCAGGGTTTGTGCCGATGTGAGCAGCTATTACTCTTTTAGCTAGCTTGTTTGTAATAATCTTGCCCTTGTCCACATTAGGATACGAGGTATCATTACAAATCATTGTAAGATTTTTTTTACCCTGCAAAACAAGTTCATCTATTAATTTATCAGGCGCACCACAACTTAAAAAGCCCCCAACCATAATAGTTGCACCGTCTTTAATTAAACTTATTGCTTCCTTTGCACTCGTTATCTTTTTCATAGCGTTTCTTGCAAAAATATAACATAAATTTTTCTATAACACAATTTGTGTGCCAACAATCAACTTATGCGAATCGGGTTTTGCATCGTTTTGGCAATATACATAGTTGAAAATTAATTTTAGTGCTTGCCCTTTTAAATAATAATTTACACCTGCACTGTATTCTCTTTGGTTGTTGTCCTGTTTTGTTTTATCGGGATTAAACTGGTCGTAACGTGCAAGGAGTTCTATTTTTTTGGTTAAATGATAACCTAGTGTTGCATAAAAACCTTCTGCACCCTTATTTGTTGGTCCGCTGCCACCGTTAGAGCCATCAGAGTTTGCATATTCTGCTCTTGCCCAGAATTTTTTATATTCATAACTAAGTGCAGCTCCCGTCATAAAGTAATCAATAGAGTGTCTTCTGCCTGCTACAATACCGCCCCCTGCAACGATTTTACCCCATTTGCCATCTGTTTTGCCCAACGGTTTAATATTTACCCAGCCGTCAAATTCTAGCCCCGGGAAAAATTCTTGAAAGAAAGTATCTGAGCTGTAACCGCCAAAATCATAATCTACAAGGGAGTAATCACCCCTGACTCTCAGACCAAATTTTCTTACATTAGCAAGGTTTCTTGAAATTTGCGAGCGAGCCACAAAAGGTAATGTATATGGAGATTGAGCACCTTCATAACCAACGCCCGGGCGAGAGTTACCTATTAAAATATTGTGATGAGGTATTCTGTTTGTTTCAAAATAAGCATCCTGTATTAACTGTTGAAAAAAGCCATGGGCGTGGGTCGGGGTAGGGTCAAGCATTAATCTGAAACCTTCTTTTCCGCCTCTGAATTTTCCATCAAATATGATGTTTATGAGTGCCATGTTAAACTTTGTGTCAGTATCTGCGTTTTCACTCATTTGTGTTGTAATATTACCTTGCAGAGCAACCCAAGTATGAAAACTCTCTAGCGGTCCCTTATCAAAAGTCATAGTAAGTTGTTTTTTAAGCAACTGCGAAGGGACATCCGTACGCTCAATTTGCAATTCCCACACATCTTTTGGCGCGCTCATTAAATTTGACAAAAAAGTATCTTTTTCTTTTTGAATATCTTGTTCAAATTCTTCTTTTGTCTGTCCTGTTATATTTTCTATAAAATCGCCATCAGGATTTTCTTCAAGCTTAATTTCTTCCTCAATAGCAAAAACTTGAGGAATAAAAAACAAAAGAAAAATAATACTTAACAAAATCCTTTTCATAACTTTTAAAAAATAGGGCACTTTTTAAGTGCCCTATGAATTTTTATTTCATATCCTTACCGTGGTCATCTCTTAAATATGCAGTCCAGAATAGTAAAACTACAAATACAAAAGCACCAACCATATTACCTAAAGTAACAGGTAATAAATTTCCCAAAAGGAATGATTTAATGTTTAATGTTGCAAGTTGATCAGGTGTTAAGCCTGAAGCAAGCGCAACAGCAGGAGTTGCTTTTAAGAATAATCCATTAGAGATAAAGTACATATTTGCAATACTGTGTTCATAACCTGAAGCAACGAATGTTGTAATTGGGAAGAAAATTGCAAATATTTTACCTATAACGTGGCGAGAGGATGAAGCCATCCAAATTGCAAGACATACAAGCCAGTTACATAAAATACCTCTTGTAAATGCTTCTAAAAATGTCAGATTTACTTTTGTATAAGCTGTTGCAAGACCTAAAACACCTAATGCTTCATGGGAGTTGTGTGAGCAGCCGGTAAGATAAATAATTGCTGCTATTAAAATCGAGCCGACAAAGTTTCCTGTGTATACAATTGTCCAGTTTCTAAGTAATTTTGCAAGGCTTGTTTTCTTTTCAATTACTGAAAAAGTCATCATAACGTTACCTGTAAAAAGTTCTGCGCCTGTTAGGACAACCATCATAAGACCTGTTGAGAAAACCATTGCGCCGATTAACTTTGCAAAACCCCAGCTTACAGCTTCCGTTCCTGTCATAACGTTAAGTGAAACTTGCGCACCAAAAGCAATTAGAGCGCCTGCTGCTATTGCAAGTACAAAAGTTTTTGATTTTCTAAAGTTTGCTTTTGCAGGCATGACATTGTCTGCAATTTCATGCGCCACATGATTTGGCGAGATACAGTCTTTTGTATCTAAATTTTGTTGTGTTTCCATATTTTTCTCCTATTCACTCTTTATTTAGCATTAACAATTCCGCAAAAGACATCTTTTGCGATTATACGGTGCATATAGTCCCTATACGGCTCTGTATAAATAATTCTTAAGTTGTTAATGACCAAAGTCGCAACAAAAATTTTATATCGAAAAATTTAATTTTCAAGCAAAAATTTTGCAATAAAAAAACAAGCTTGACATTAACTTTTGTTAGATTTATAACACCATTTGTTATATGTACAGCCGAATTTTTGGGATGGAAGTAATGAACAATTTTTTTATAGGAATTTTATTTTTTATACTGAGCGGTTTTATTGCCAGCTTATTTAACAAGAAAAGCAAAATTACTGTTTTAAGCATATTGTGCTTTGCAGGTTCTTTGTTTTGTATCTCCCCTGTGTTAAATATTCTTTTTGGTGGGGAAAATCTGGTTGCCCAATATAATTTTAACCCTGTATTTGGTCCAATAAATTTTGTAATTGATCCACTAAGTGCATTTTTCATAGTGGTAATTTGCATAATGAGCCTTATGGGGGTTATTTATTCAAAGGGCTATTTGAAGCCATATTTGGATAAAGTTAAAAATATCAATTCTCATTTAATATTTTTACCCTTACTTATAGCTTCAATGTTACTTGTGGTAAGTTGTCAAAATGCTTTTGCGTTTTTAATTTTTTGGGAAATAATGTCTTTAAGCTCATTTTTCCTTGTTATATTTGAATCAGACAAAAAGGATGTTTTGAAAGCCGGTATAAAATACCTTGTTTTCATGCATATTTCTGTAATTTTTATAATTATTGCTTTTGCGCTTTGTACAATAAATGCAGGCGGATATGATTTTAGCTTGTTCTCTCAATCACTAAAGGAAAATTCGCATTTGGCAAATTTGGTTTTTGCTTTTGCATTCATAGGTTTTGGTACAAAAGCAGGTTTTGTACCTTTTCACAACTGGCTGCCGGATGCTCACCCAGCAGCGCCAAGCCATGTCAGCGCAATTATGTCAGGGGTTATGATAAAAACTGGTATTTATGGAATTTTAAGAGTTCTATCTTTTTATGCAACACCATCTAAAGCACTTGCATTTGCTGTTCTTATAATTTCCGTTATATCGGCACTTTATGGGGTTTTATATGCCATAACCCAGCATGACCTGAAAAGACTTTTGGCTTACCACTCTATTGAAAATATAGGTATAATAGGGATTGGCACAGGAGTAGGTATGTTAGGTCTTGCATACGGACAAATACAAATTGCTCTTATTGGTTTTGCAGGTGCAATTTTACACATATTAAACCACTCAATATTCAAAGAACTTTTATTCTTGAGCGCAGGCAGCGTTTATATTAAAACACATACTCGTGATATTGAAATCTTAGGCGGGTTAATAAAATCAATGCCATTTAGTGCGGTGTTATTTCTAATAGGCTCTGTCGCAATTTGTGGTCTACCTCCATTTAACGGCTTTATCAGTGAATTTTTAATATACTTTTCAATGTTAAAATGTCTGGCAGTTAAAGATTTCTTTGTGCTTATTGCACTGTTATTTTCCATTGCAGGATTGGCATTGGTTGGTACAATGGCTGTCTTGTGCTTTACAAAGGCATTCAGCATAATATTTTTAGGAATGCCCAGAAGCGATAATGCGACTGCACCAAAGTCTGATAGTGAAAAATCCATGCTTTTTCCCATGGGATTTTTAGCAATTTTAACGCTGTTAATAGGAATTTTCCCTCAATATGTTTTTGATGTTGTTTTAAAACCTGCATGCTTTATTGCAAATACTCAGGCTATTCCTTATGATAGTTGCGCAAATCTAATGCAAACAATTTCACTGTGTGCGTTTGGCTTTATTGCCTTTACCCTTGTGCTTTTACTTGTTAAATTTAAATTTTCAAATAAAGTTGAAATGCATCAAACTTGGGGTTGTGGCTATGATAGAGCAAATAATCGCATGCAATACAGTGCATCCTCCTATGCAAGCCCGTTTTTATCGATGTTAAGACCTTTATTTAAAAAGATTTTTGACATCGAAAAACCAAAACAACTTTTCCCGAAATCTGCACACTTCAGCTTGCATATTGATGATATTGAAGAAGCTTATGTTATTAACCCGCTTGTTAAATTTGACGAATGGTTTTTATCTAAATTCGAAGCAATCCAAAGCGGCAATATTCAAAGTTACATAAAATACGGGCTAATATTTTTAGTTTTAATAATAATCGGAAGTTTGTTTATAGGATAAGATAAAATGGCAATTAAAATTTTAAACATATTAATAGTTTTATTTGTTCCGTTTTTAATGCTTGGTGTTATTAAAAAAACAAAAGCATTTTGGGGCGGAAGATACGGTGCATCAGTATTTCAGCCGTTGTATGATTTTATAAAGTTAATGAAAAAAGATTTTGTAATAAGCACAACTACAAGCAAAGTTTTTAGAATTACACCTGTGATTGTAATTGCAAGTGTTCTTTTTGCAGCTTTATTTGTGCCTTTGGCTTCCTCAAGCGCAATAGTTAATATCGAGGCAGGTTTTGTAGTTTTTGCTTACATTTTAAGCTTTTCAAAATTTTTCTCACTAATTTCCGCTATGGATACAGGCAGCAGCTTTGAAGGTATGGGGGCATCTCGTGAGGCTTGTTTTACAACAATTGTTGAGCCTGCGTTTTTTATGCTCTTAGCCTCTATTATGGCGCTGAGCGGAAATTATACTTTCGATTCTCTTGGAAAAATAATTGAAAACGCAGGTGGTTATGGTGTTTTAATCTGTATTTTTGCAGTACTTGTACTTTTTATAATGATTTTAACAGAGGGTTCAAGAGTTCCTGTTGATGATCCTGCAACACACCTTGAGTTAACTATGATTCATGAGGTTATGATTTTAGACAACTCGGCATCTGATTTAGCTCTTATCAGCTGGGCAAACGGTATAAAAATGCTCTTGTTGTCATCGTTAATTGCCGCAATAGTTATTCCTCAGGGACTTCCTACAGGGCTATCTGTTTTAGCTTATCTTGCTCTTATGTTTGTAATTTCTGTTATAATCGGGACTATTGAATCCGCAACCGCAAGAATAAGAATGTCACATGTTTTTGAATTTATTTTTGTAATGAGTTCATTTGCTCTTATTGTCCTTTCTCTTGTTGTTGCAAGGATGTTTGGAGGCTAATTTATGGAAAATGGATTTATAATACTTTTTGGTCTTACAATGTTGTATTTGGCAGCAACAAGCAGAATTGTATCTCACGTTAGATTGCTTGTTTTGCAAGGAATTCTATTATTTTTAATTTGCGCTTGCCACTTTGAACACCAAAGTGCGCTTAATATAACATTTTTAACAATAGAAACATTAGTAGTTAAAACAATTGTAATTCCTTGGTTTTTATTTAAAGTATTGAAAAAGACAAAAGCAAACAGGGATGTTGGCGCAAATATACCACATTTTTACTGTCTTGTAAGCGCAAGTATTATCTTGCTTTGTGGTTTTTTATTGCCCAATCATTTCTTTAACAGTGACACAATGAAAATGATTTCTCCGCTTTATTTTGGTGTGTCAGTGGCAACAATAATTATAAGCTTGTGGCTGATTACAATTAAGCATAAAATTATCTCTAACGTAATTGAGTTTATTACAATGGAAAATGGTATTTTCTTGCTGTCGTTATCTGTTGCAAAAGAAATGCCTGTCCTTGTGAATATGGGCGTTTTGCTTGATGTGTTTATAGCAATTTATATTCTTGGTTTGTTTATAAATGAAATTAGCAGAGAATTTAAAGATTTAGAAGTTTCCAACTTGTCAGATTTAAAGGATTACAGTAATGATTAATGCGATTTTGATATTTCCAATAATTGCCTGCATTTTAATGGCAATAATTAAAAAAAGAGTATTTGACTGTGCAATGGTTAATTTATATGCCATTTTACATGCAGTTTCTACAATACTTTTGGCACTAGGAATAGGTAAAGACGGCAACATTCCCTATTTTACCGTTGATAATACAAATCTTATATTTTTGATGATTTTATCTTTTGTATTTTTAATGGTTGCAATCTACAACAACGGATATGTTAGAAATATGGAATTTCCCGATAAAAAAATCGGGCACTATTCTTTTATGATAATGGTTTTTGTTTTGGCAATGACAGGAACTGTTTTATCAAGCAACTTAGGCATTGCATGGATATTTGTTGAAGCAACGACGCTATCAAGTGCTTATTTAATTTATTTCAACAAAACAAAGCATTCAATAGAAGCGGCTTGGAAGTATGTTTTCATCTGCTCAATTGGTATTGCGCTTGCTTTTGTAGGTATAATTTTCCTAAATATCGCACAAGGTAACATGAATACTCTGGACTTTGCGCAGTTGTATAAACACGCAAATACATTTGATCCATTTTGGCTTAAAATGTCTTTTGTATTTATGCTTTTTGGTTTTGGTACAAAAATGGGGCTTGCTCCGGTTCACTTTTGGTTGCCGGATGCTCACTCTGAAGCGCCTTCGCCAATATCAGCACTTTTGTCTGCAACTTTATTAAATTCGGCATTTTTGGTAATTGTAAGAGTGTTTAAGGTTTTAGATATTGCGCAATGTGATGCTTGGGCAAGAACAATGCTTTTAATTTGCGGTTTTGTATCGCTTTTTATAACCGCAGTTTTTGTATATCACATTAAAAATTATAAAAGAATGCTTGCTTATTCCTCAATTGAAAATATGGGAATTTTAGCAATTGGTACAGCTTTGGGCGGCGTTGCTTTGTATGCAGTGATTTTACATTTAATCGGACACTCACTTGCAAAAGCATCATTCTTTTTAACATCGGGTAACATACTAGAGCTTTTTGGTACAAAAAGAATTAAATCCGTAAGTGGCATTATGGAGGCTGATAAAAAAACCGGCTGGCTATGGGTGTTTTCATTCCTTGCAATTTGTGCCTTCCCAACATCTGTTTTATTTATAAGTGAATTTTTAATGGTAAAAACATTGATATGTAACGAGCATTATATTTTGTGTATATTGTTTGTTCTGCTTTTAACAATAATACTTTGGGGTATTGCAAAAGTTACAATAAAAATGACTTTTGGAAAATTAAGCGAGGATAAAGCGCAAGCCGTAATGGAAAACAAAACTAAAGTTACGTTTTGTATGTTTGCACCGCAATTTATAATGCTTTTAATAGTATTTACATTAGGCGTATATGTTCCGCCGTTTTTAAATAATATTATAAACTGCGCTATGGCAGGATTTTAGGGGATAGTCAAATGAACTGGATTAAAACAAAAAATAATACAAAAGTTAACCTTAATGAAATTCCTACTCTTAAAATTGATGAATTAAGAGAGGAGATAATAAGCCTAAATAAAAGACCAATCGGCTTTTTTGGAAAAGACTGGGGCTATGGCACAACAAGACTTTTTGTAGTTCTTGCTGATGATGAAAATGGTGACTTATATGTGTCATCAGCACTTTTTGAGCAAAATGAAAAAGAATACGAATCATTAACTCAAGTGTTGCCGGTGTTTCATATATTTGAAAGAGAATTTTATGAACAATTTGGAATAAAACCCCTTAACCATCCTTGGTTAAAACCATTAAGAAAAAACCAAAAAGATTATCAATTTTTTGAAATGGAAGGGGAAGAAGTCCATCAAGTTGCAGTCGGTCCAATTCACGCAGGAGTTATTGAACCGGGGCATTTTAGGTTTATGTGCAATGGTGAAACCGTTTATCACCTTGAAATTATGCTTGGTTATCAAAACAGGGGTGTTGAAGAACTTATGGTTAAACACCCTACAAATCAGCTTGCAGAGTCTATTTGCGGCGATAGTGTAATTGCGCACAACCTTGCATATTCAAAGGTTATGGAAACGCTAAAAGAAACAAAAATTACAAAAAGAGCGCAGTTAATAAGAACACTTGCACTTGAGATGGAGCGGGCTGCAATTCACATTGGCGATTTGGGCGCAATAGCAGGCGATATTGCTTATCTTATGGGCGCATCGGTCTTTGGCGCAACAAGAACTCTTGTAATAAACACTATGCTTGAATTTTCGGGAAGCCGTTTTGGCAGAGGACTCGTAACAGTTGGCGGTGTTAATTTTGACATAGATAACGAAAAAATTGAACGTGCTATAAAAACACTTACAAAAGTTGAAAAAGATGTTGAACGTATGGTTAAAACTATGCTTAAAAATACATCTGTTATGTCAAGGTTAGAAAAAACAGGCGTTGTAAGCCAAGAAAAAGCTCGTGAAATAGGACTTGTCGGCATGGCAGCACGTGCTTGCGGAATTATTTTAGATTCTCGTTTTGACTTTGCTGATGAATGTTTTAAAAATCTTGCCCTACCAAGAAAAATATTTAAAGGCAAAGGCGATGTTAACGCAAGATTTCAACTGAGATATCAGGAAACAATGGAATCCTTATCCATTGCAAAAAGGATACTTGAAATGCTTAAAAACGGCTACAGGGAGGAAGTTTTAACAAAGAATGAAAATTTGCTTTGCGCTGATTCAATGGCAATTTCAATAACAGAAGGCTGGAGAGGCGAAGTAGTGCATATTGCACTAACTGATGGCAATTCAAATCTTACAAGATATAAAATCAAAGACCCTTCTTTTAATAATTGGTATGGTTTAGCGCTAGCTGTAAGGAATAACGGGGTTTCTGATTTCCCGTTATGTAATAAAAGCTTTAATCTTTCGTACAGCGGAAATGATTTATAAGGAAGAAAATTATGTTTGATACACTAAAATCAAGAATTTATCAAGGTAATCAATTTATAAAAGATATTCAAAACGCGCCAATGCGCTCTCAGTTCAGGGGCTTGCCAAAGTTATGTAATTCTGATTGTAATAACTGCAGTGCATGTCTTAATGTTTGTCCAACAGGCGCACTAAAATTAAATCCACTATCAATTGATATGGGAAAATGCACTTTTTGCGGTGCTTGTAAAAACGTATGCAAAACAGGCGCAATTGATTTTTCAAATTTTTACAAACTTTCTGCAACAAGTAGAGATAAGCTTGTAATAACAGAAAATATGACAGAAGAAGAATTTTCAAAAGTTGCAATTGAAGTTAAAAAAGAAATTAAAAAAGTTTTTGGCAGGTCTTTAAAGTTAAGACAAGTATCTGCTGCAGGATGTAACGGTTGCGAAATGGAGCTTAACGCTTGTTCTAACGTAAACTTTGATATGGGCAGGTTTGGCATAGATTTTGTTGCCTCCCCTCGCCATGCCGACGGGCTTGTGATTACAGGTCCAATTTCAAAAAATATGGCATATGCGCTTGAAGATTGCTACAAATCAACGCCTGACCCTAAAGTTGTTATTCTCTGTGGTGCCTGTGCAATTTCAGGCGGCGTTTTTCAAGACAGCAGCGAACTTAACAGGGAATTTCTGAAAAAATATCCTATAGATTTGTATATTGCGGGTTGTCCGGTACATCCGCTGACTTTCATAAACGGTGTTTTAGGTTTAATTGGAAGATAATTAAAAATCCCGCTTAACTAGCGGGATTTAATTTTTATATTGCATTTAGCGCATCGTCGATGTCTTTTAAAATATCCTCAACATTTTCAAGACCAACCGAAAGCCTTACAAGCCCTGGGTTTATACCACAAGCTACAAGTTGTTCATCGCTTAATTGCCTGTGAGTCGCTGAAGCGGGATGAAGTACGCAAGTTCTAATGTCTGCCACATGAACCTCATTTGAAGCCATTTTGAGGCTGTCCATAAACTTGATTCCATTTGCTTTTCCGCCTTTTATGTTAACTGCCATTACTCCGCTTTGTCCGTTTGGCAAGTATTTTTGTGCTAAAGAGTAATATTTATTGCCCTCTAATCCAGGGTAATTAACACTTTCGACTTTTGGGTGATTTGATAAATATTTTGCAACAGTTATTGCATTTTTACAATATCTTTCCATTCTCACTGCAAGTGTTTCAAGACCTAAGTTCAGCAAAAATCCGCTATGACCGGAAGGATATGCGCCAAAATCGCGCATTAATTGCATTCTTGCCTTAATAATATAGGGTGCAAAAGCGTAATCACGCGTATAAATTGTGCCATGGTAGGATTCATCAGGCTCGCAAAACTCGCTAAATTTTCCGTTTGTGTAGTCAAATTTGCCGCTATCCACAATAAC
>CALUWD010000035.1 GCA_944324385.1 Candidatus Gastranaerophilales bacterium
CGTCACAATTCAAGCTTCGCTCCAGTCCAGTGTCGCATAAGCCCACCGCCTCATCGGCGCTGTGCATATGCTCACATTCTATCGGTCGCTTGCTTTCATTGGACGCGTCGCGTCACAATTCAAGCTTCGCTCCACTCTGGCTTAGGCATTGCTCCTGTGGGTATCTCGGCTCTGTTCGCCTCAGTCGGCTCACAGCCTCGATTATCCTACGTACCCCAAGAGTATTGCCAATCCGTAAGCTCATATATTCGCTAACGGATTGTGGGCATCGCCTATCAATAGTTGCGCCTGCGGTCTTGCTCATCGCAAGCCCTTAGGCTCCACTCTGGCTTACGCATAAAAAAATGGGGCAAAAGCCCCAAACTGTCTGGAATTAAGAATAGCTGGAAGTATGAAAAAGATTAATTATATATAACAATACATGCTCAATGTTCACAATAACCCATGCGGGTAATTTTTTGGCATGCCGTTTCAAAAAAATAAGTGTACTTTAGACAATTTTGAATATTAATATTTTATAAAGCACCAAAAAAGAGGGCTAAAACCCTTGTGGTATTTGAAATTTACAAAATATTAAATAGGGCTTGACAAATAAATTTTTTAGGTACATAATGTGAGTATAAAGATAAAGTGTTCAGCAAACACTAAAAAGAACAAAACAAGAGGTTAAAGAAAAGAAAAATGTTAACTATAAACGCAATAAGAAATGTAAACAATACACTAAATAAAAACATAAGCTTTGGTTATAGAAGTAACGAACTTGTAAAAGCCCCTGATAACAACGGTATGGTTGAAGGTGGACTTGGTGGTTTGTTCACAGGCTTTGTTGGAACTCTTAAAGATTCTCCTTTGTTTAACTTCAATTCTACTGTAAAACAAAGAACACAAAGCATTAACGATGGCTTAGAAAAAACAAAATTAAATCTCATTGCATAGTGAGATAAGCATTATCAACACCTAACAACACAATCCCGAAGCACAACAACACACAGCCCTGCACTTGGCAGGGTTTTTATTTTGCTTGACAATAAATATTTATTTGAGAATATATAAATTACTTGAAATAATTTTATTTTTTCTATAAAATAAAATTAAAGATACAAAAGGAAAAGGAGTTGCAAGTGCAAAACAATAATCTACCTAAAAATATGGGAAAGAAAATTGCCGATGCATTAAAGCAACAAGAAGTCAATGAAGACAAATTTGACACGCTTGATGTAAATACTGATAGTGTACAAGATACAATTAATTATCAAGAAACAAATGAGTCTTTCGACAATTCTTTTGATTTGGACATTGATGATAAAAATGATACAGAATACACACCTGTCTTTTCTGTAGATAGAGATGAAATTAATGAAACACCATCTGATTTAAAGCTTTCTATTGATTCTGAAGAGGACGACTCTGTTGAAGAATTTGAAATGCCAAACAACATTAATGTTTTAAAAAGGCTAATCAACCAGCTACCTACAGGTGTTCCAAGACAAACAGGTGCGCAAATTATTCGTCAAACAATCGAAGCATTGGGTATTCCAATGAAAAGCGTTTTGCAGGATGCTCAAAGGGTTAGGGATTGTTTGAACAGTTCTATTAAGGATTGTAATTATACAATTCAAGAGTACAAAACAAATATTCGCAACCTTGAAAAACAAGGTGCAAACTATCAAAAACAACTAAATAAACTTAATGACATTATTGGTTTATTTGTGTATAATGATAGAAAATAGTCTTATGCCCCCATCGTCTAGAGGCCTAGGACAACACCCTTTCACGGTGTAGACAGGGATTCGAATTCCCTTGGGGGTACCATTTAAAGCGGCAATAGCCGTTTTTTTATTGGAATTCGAATCCATGCAAAAATTTGCTACCCTCACAAGTTCGTGTAGTTCCCTTGGGGGTACCATTCAGCGGCATATGGCTATTTTTTAATACATATGTTAACATAATATGTAAGTATTTAACGGGGGTTTTATGAAAAAAATTCTAATAGCGGCATTATTTTTATGTTGTGCAACATTTGCAAATGCGCAAAATTTAGTCGTTTCAGACAGTGCAAGCACAATTTCGCCTGAGCAAATGCAAACTATTGAAACCTACAAAAGCACTTGTGCTCAAAAGGTTGAGGAAAACTGGAGAAAATCTAACATAAAACATGACGATGTGACAATTAAAATCACGTTTAAATCTTTGCAGGATGGCACTATTGATGATTTAGAGCTTGAAATTCCTTCAAAATACGAGCAAAATAACAAAGCCGCTATAAAAGCAATTGAAGATGCTGCACCTTTTGATGCTATTCCACAAGAGTTAAATGCCCAAGAAGCACAGCATGTAATGTTTTTCCCATGCAGGAGATTTGCTCAAATTACGCCATTTAGCGGAAATTAGTCTATAATTTCAATTCCTTGTTTTTGAATTTCAGCGCTTGGGGCAAGCTTTTTGTACTTGTATAGGGGAACTTTTGGGTTTGGATTTTTTCTTTGCGAAAGTTTTTGGTCAAATCCTTGTTTTTCTTGTACATAAAGTTGTTTCACAAATGCTTCACTGTTTTGAATTTCTGAGGGCATTTCTTCATACGGTACATTTAGCGCAAGTTTTTCTTTGGCATATGCGCTGTAAGCCCCTAAATATACGCACAAACAACCGATTAGTGCCATAAGGCAAATTCTTCTCATAACAAATCTTTCTTCTTTCACTACCTTTTAATAATATAAATCCCCGTAATTGAATTTAATCACGAGGATTTAAAAAATTCTTTACCAAAGTTAATATTAATAGCCAAGAGCTTTAATTTTTGCATCATAGATTTTGTTAATGTTTGTTTTTCTAGTATTTAGAGATTGCAACTGTCTTTCATAAGCTCTTACTTTTATGATTTTTTGTGTTTGAAGCATTGTTTTGTCGTTGTTCACTGTTTTTATGTTGTTTTCAACTTCTTTGATTTCAGCCTCAATTGGTTTTAGTTGCTCTTTTCTTTCTTTTTCAATTTGAGCTTTTTTTGAGGCATTTTGTGCTTGTTTTTGTTTTTGCGCAGCTTCTTTTTGTGCTGCTACATCTTGTTTTGCAGCTTCTTTTACAGCGTTTAAGTCGCTTTTTACTGCATTTTTAAATGCATCGCCAAAGCTGCTTGCAGCAAATACCGAGCTGACACTTAAACATAGTGCAAGCGCTAAACCTAGATATTTTTTCATAAAGAACACTCCTTTTAACTACAGTTTTAATAATAGCACTGTTTTTTGCCTTTGTAAACTTAAAGCCCCTCAAGCTGGCTGCTCAAGAGGCTTTTGGATTGTTCTTTATCCCCCGATTATATTTTATAGGATTTACCTATATACTTTTCTTTTTACATATAAATAAAAACTTTTTTGAATTTACAATTTCAATTGCAATAAATTTCTTTACACTTTTTAATATTTTTCTATTGGTTGCATTTATCCCCCCAAAGTGTTAAAATTCTTGTGCTATATCTTTTTTTAAGGTTCGTTTAATGGTAATAAAAAAACCCCAAAGTGCAGCTGAAAGAATTATCCTTGCCCTTGATGTAGATACGCTTGAGGAGGCAAAGGAGCTTGTTGTTGAGCTAAAAGACTATGTAGGATACTTTAAAGTAGGGCTGCAACTCTACACTGCTTGTGGTTATGATTCTGTAAAAATGATTCATGATATGGGCGCAAAAGTCTTTTTTGACGCCAAGTTTCACGATATTCCAAACACAGTTGCGCGCGCAAGTGCAAATTTGGTTAAAAACGATGTAGACTTTTTTGATTTACACATAAAAGGTGGTTCAAAAATGCTATCTACTACATCTCGTCTGTGTCGTGAGGTTGCAAAAAAATATAACAAACCAATGCCTACAATTTTGGGTGTTACTTTATTATCAAGCTTTGGGCAAAAAACCCTTAATCAAGAATTAAATGTAAATATGAATATTGACGAGTATGTTTCTCGTCTTGCAAAAGTAGCACTTGAAGCAAAGCTTGATGGCGTTGTAGCCTCAGCCTCAGAAGTCGGCGCGATAAGGCGCGTTTGTGGCGATGATTTTATTATAGTTTGTCCTGCAATTCGTCCTACTTGGTCTGTTGTAGATGATCAAGTTCGTGTTGTGACTCCGACAGACGCTATTGAAGCAGGTGTTGACTACATGGTTGTGGGCCGTCCTGTAATTTTTGCAAAAGACAGAATTGAAGCAATAACACTAATAATCGACGAAATAGAAGAAGCAAAAGAAACAATACAAGAAAGACTTTAATATGAAAACAAATTTTGGCATTTTAAAAGAACTAAAAGAAGGCGAAACGCGCGTTGCACTTACTCCTGACACTGTTGGTATGCTAATTAGTGAAGGGCTTTCGGTTTCAGTTGAATCTGGCGCAGGTTCTTTAAGCGGATTTGATGATGAGCAGTATGAAAAAGTAGGCGCAAAAATTCTTCAAAGTGCTGCTGAAGTTTGGGAAAAATCAAACATAATTGTAAAAGTTAAAGAACCCCAAAAGTGTGAATATCAATACTTTAGGGAAGATTTAGTTATATTTTCATATCTGCATTTGGCGGTTGAAGAAGAACTTACACGAGAACTTTTGAAGAAAAAAGTCTGCGCAATTGCCTCTGAAGCTGTAGAAACGCAATGGGGCGAGTTGTCTTTATTAAGACCTATGAGCGAAGTGGCTGGTAGAATGAGCGTGCAGCTGGGCGCAAGATTTTTAGAAAAGCAAAATGGCGGCAGAGGCTTGCTCTTGGGTGGAGTCCCAGGGGTAGCGCCTGCAAAAGTTGTTATTTTAGGCGGCGGTGTTGCAGGCTCAAATGCAGCACAGGCGGCTCTTGGCATAGGTGCCGATGTTTCTGTTTTGGATGTAAATTCAAGAAGATTATCAAACCTTGACATGTTTTTTGGCGGACAAATAAAAACTTCATACTCTAACCCTTCAACAATTGCAAACTATGTAAAAGACGCGGATTTACTTATAACTGCGGTTTTAAATCCTTCAGCGCGCGCACCAAAGCTAGTGAGTGCTGATATGGTTAAGAGCATGAAAAAAGGCTCTGTAATTATTGATATAGCGATTGATCAGGGTGGAAACGTTGAAACAATAGATAGAGTTACAACTCTAGAAAATCCAGTTTTTGAAAAGTATGGTGTAATTCACTGTGCTGTTCCAAATATTCCCTCATACGTTCCTCAAACAGCTTCTTATGCTTATTCTTACGCTATTTTACCTTATTTAAAGGCTCTTGGTGAAAAGGGTACTTTTGTTGCGTTTAAAGAGGATGAAGCGCTAAGCCTTGGGGTGTCTACTTTTAGAGGTGCTGTCACAAATGAGGCTCTTGCACAGTCAATGGGTTGTGAGCATACGGAAATTTCAGTTCTTGTGGGATTTAAAATCAAATGATAAAAGACGCGAACAGAATAGTTTTTAAATTTGGCACAAATATTTTAAGAAATGACAATGGCGAAATTTCGCTTACTCGCCTGTATTCTTTTATTGAAGACATTGCAACATTAAGGAAATCAGGCAAAGAAGTTCTTGTAGTGACATCTGGCGCAGTTGGCTTGGGTGCAAAAAAATTAAACGTAGATACAAGTCAAAGCACAGTTTTAAAGCAGGCTGCAGCTTCTGTCGGACAGCAAATTTTAATGTCAATTTGGCAAGACGGTTTTGAAAAATATGGGATTTGCGTGGCACAAATTCTTTTGACGGAAGAAGATTTTTCAAACAGAAAAAAATATTTAAGCTTGAGAAATACCCTCTCTAAGCTTTTGGAATTAGGAATTATTCCTATAATTAATCAAAATGACGCTGTTTCGCCTTCTGAATTAGAGCATGTTTGTTTTTCTGATAATGATAAATTATCTGCAATAGTAGCTTCTAAGCTTGATGCAGATTTGCTTGTAATGGTTTCAGACATTGATGGGCTTTTTGATAAAAATCCAAAAGAATACCCTGATGCTAAAAAAATAGATGTTGTAGAAAAAGTTACATCAAAAATTGAAAAACTTGCCTCAGGTGCGTCTTTAGGCGGTCGAGGCGGCATGATTACAAAACTTTCAGCGGCAAAAGTTGTAACCTCATCAGGTTTATATGCAATGATTGTTAACGGCAAAAAGCCTCAAATAATAAAGAAAATTTTTGAAGAAGAAAATGTTGGAACGCTATTTTTGCCTACAAAGGTTTTGTCGCACAAAAAGCGCTGGATTGCCTATGCTACAAATATTATGGGTGAAATAACAGTAAATTCGGGCGCAAAAACGGCACTTATTGAAAAACAAAAAAGCCTTCTTGCCGTTGGTATAGTTGATGTTAAGGGTGATTTTAAAGCAGGTGAAATAATCAGTATTTACGATGAGAATGGTTTGGAATTTGCGCGTGCTGTTGTAAATTATAATTCTGATGAGTGCAAAAAAATCATGGGCGCTCACAGCGATGAAATAGAGCAGATTTTAGGTTACAAGCTTGATGATGATGTGGTGATAAAAGACAATCTTGTACTTTTATAAAAAAGGGAAAAAAATGGACATAAAAGATATTGCAAAAGCAGCAAAAGAGGCGTCCTTAGAGCTTCTTGGCGCGCCTGAAGAACTTAAAAATTTAGCACTTAAAAAAGTAAAAGAAAACATTGAAAAAAATAAAGATGAAATTTTTGCTGCAAATAAAAAAGATTTAGATGAGGCTAAAAGCCTTGTAGATAGTGGCGAAATAACGTCTTCTACCTATGCGCGTTTAAAGTTGGATGAAAACAAAATGCGCGACATGCTAAAAGGCATTGAGGATGTAATTTCTTTACAAGACCCAGTAAATAAAGTTTTTTGGACAAAAGAGCTTGATGAAGGTTTGATTTTAAAAAAGGTTTCTTGTCCTATTGGTGTTATAGGGGTGATTTTTGAGGCACGTCCTGATGTAATTTCTCAAATTGCCTCTCTTGCAATAAAATCAGGCAATGCGGTGATTTTAAAGGGCGGAAAAGAATCTAACAATACCAACGCTGCAATTGCAAAAGTAATTAATGAAGCGTTGAATACTGTTGAAAATTTTCCAAAAAACGCTATAAATCTTGTTTTTTCACGTGATGATATTAAGGCACTTTTAGAGCTCGATGAGTATGTGGATTTAATTATCCCACGTGGTTCAAATAAACTTGTAAAATATATTCAAGAAAATACAAAAATTCCTGTTTTAGGGCATGCCTCGGGCATTTGCCATATTTTTGTTGATAAAAGTGCAAAGGTTGATTTAGCAAAAAAAGTTTGTGTTGACGCTAAAATTCAATACCCAAGCGCTTGTAATGCTGTTGAAACAATTTTAGTGCATAAAGATTTTAAAGGCATTGATGAGCTTAAAAGTGCGCTTTTAGAGGCTGGAGTTAAAATTGTTGAAAATCCACAAGATTTTTCTGTTGAATACGGGGACAAAATTGTGTCCTTTAAGCTTGTTAGCAGCGTCGATGAGGCTATTAAGCACATAAATAAATACGGCTCAGGGCATACTGATTCAATATTGAGCGAAAATAGTGAAAATGTTGAAAAATTTATGAATTACGTTGATAGCGCTGGGGTATATCACAATGTATCAACGCGCTTTTCAGATGGTTTTCGCTACGGTTTTGGTGCTGAAGTCGGCATTTCAACAAACAAAACTCACGCGCGCGGGCCTGTTGGCTTAGATGGTCTTACAATCTACAAATACAAGCTTTTTGGGGCATATCAAACCGTCGAACCATATGCAAAAGGTGAAAAAACTTTTACACATAGATTTATTTAATTATTTTTTTGTTATAATAAAATAATCTAAGAAAAGTAAGGCATTTTATTAGTGCAAGAGATTATAGAGAAAATTAATAAACTGAAAAAAGAGCGCAAGGCAATTGTGCTTGCTCATTGCTACCAAAATGTCGAAATTGACCTTGTAGCTGATTATGTCGGCGATTCTTTGGGTTTGTCTAAAATTGCTGCAAAAACAGACGCTGAAATCATTGTTTTTGCAGGGGTTTACTTTATGGCAGAAACTGCAAAAATTTTATCTCCCAACAAAAAAGTTCTCTTGCCAAATATGAACTCCGGCTGTCAAATGGCGCAAATGATTGATTTAGTACGCATGCAAGAGTTTAAAGCGCAACATCCCAACGTTCCTGTAGTTTGTTATGTAAACTCAACGGCAGAGGTAAAAGCACAGGCTGATATTTGCTGTACAAGTTCAAATGCTGTTGATATTGTTCGCTCTTTGGGTGTAAAAAAAGTTCTTTTTGCGCCTGACTGTTATCTTGGCTCTTGGGTTGCAAAAAAATTGCCTGATGTGGAAATTATTTCCTACAACGGTTTTTGCCCTACGCACTTAAGGCTTATACCTGATGAAGTCAAGAAAATGCGCATTTTGTACCCTGAGGCTGCAGTTTTAATGCACCCTGAATGCCATCAGGAAGTTGTAAAATTGGCTGATTTTGTGGGTTCTACAACTCAAATCATGCAGTATTGCGAAAGAAGCAAGAAAAAAACCTTCCTCATAGGTACTGAAAAAGGTGTTGTAGATAGACTTTCAAGGGATTTTCCTGAAAAAGAATTTATTCTTATTTCAGACAGACTCGTTTGCCACAATATGAAATATAATACCCTTGAAGACATCTTATATGTGCTTGAAACAGGCGAAAATGAAGTTTTTGTTGAGGAAAACTTAAGAAAACTTGCCTATGGCGCAATTGAGCGCATGGTAGAAACAAGAGTTAATTAATATATTTTGACCAGTTTTCATCTAAATTTTGAAAAAAGTGGTGCGCGTCAAGTACGTCATCAAAGCTTATTGGCTCTTTTTCGCTTTTAGTATTTTCTGCGCCAAAATCAAGCGATTTTTCAAGCTCTTTTGCGCCAAGTCCTAAAAATGCCATTCCAAAGCACTTTTTGCACTGTTCGCATTTAACTTGAAAAACTAAAAGCCCATTATCAGAGCGCATAATTTTTATCCCTTTTTCGCTAAATTCATTTTTGCAGTGGGAACAATGCATATTAATAAGTAGTCTTTTAATACTGTTAATTTCTGACATAGTGTAAATCCTCATTATTAATTTTTATTACAATATCCATAAATTTTATAAAGTTGTGTTCAGATTTTGACGATTAAAGGAATATAAGAAAAGGTTGTTTAGAAAGCGAGGCAATAATGTTTGAAGCTTTAGGTTTAGTATTTTTTGCAGCTGTTGTGTACTTATTTTTAGTAGTTGTGCCTGCTGCTGTTGAATTTTTCGGTTCAGAAGAATTTGCAAACTCTTACTTTAAACATCTTTCAAAATCTCATCTTAATTCCTTTGGACGATAATAAGATAGACAAAATTTCTCCCCCTTTTGTTCCAAATTACTTGAAAAAATAGCCCAAAAGGGTAATAATATAAAAGATATGAATTTCAAAAATTTATTCATATTTTTTATATTATTTTTTTGCGCTACAATTTGCCCGATAATGGCTGAAGAACAACAACAAGGCGAATTGAGCAAATTTGTCTTTGCCATAGATGACGCTGATGAAGTTATTGAAGGTTCAGTTGAGATGACTGAGGAAAAACCTTTTTTAAGTGATTTTATCGAAGTGAAAGAAGAAAATTGTGATGATGAAATCCTTTTGCAGACTGATTTTAACCCCACATATAGAGTTAATCAAATAAAAAAAGTTTCCACTTATCAAAAAACTCTTGATGTGCCTAAAACAGAAGATATGGTGCTTGGTAACGATAAATTTGGAATTAGTTCAAAATCAACCCAGTACAATGATTCTAATACTTTAAATAAAAATCTTCGTCAAGAGCTTGGCGCAACTGTTCGTGGCAAGTATTTAAGCTTAACAGGCGGAGTTGAAACAACTTACGACACAACAAATATAAGCTCTGCCTCTCGTGGCGCGTTCATCACGCCCAGCATTAAACTGGGTGAGAGGGCGCAAATTTCTTTTAAAAATAAAATCAGCGGTCAAAAGTTAAATAAATATGAACCAATGATTGGCATTGACTATACGCCTAAATATATTAAAAACAGTAGTATTTGGATGGGCGCAGGGGCTACAATCCTTGATAATAATATGCAATCCCAATCGCTAAATTTAAAAACCAACTTTTACGTATTTTAAGGGGTGTGAATGAAAAAAATATTTATATTGTTTTTGTTTTTGGCGGTTTCTGCAGGGATGTCTTTTGCAACTGTCGACTACAACAATACAAATTTGCGCCACAAAATAGCGCAAATGCTAATAATTGGATTTGATGGCACAAAATTAAGCGAAAATGACCCTTTGTATGATGATTTAATTAACGACAGAATTTCAGGCGTGATAATATTTTCTAAAGATTCTACAGGAGTTTCAAAGTATAAAAATGTTCAAAACCCAAAACAGCTAAAAAAGCTTATAGCAGACATTAACAAGGCGTCAAAAACAAAGCTTTTTATTACAATTGATGAGGAGGGCGGCAAAATCAGCCGTTTGCCATCAAGCAGGGGTTTTGATGTAAAAACCTTGTCGCACAAGGAATTAGGCGATAAAAACGACGAGATGACAACATACCTTGAGTCAAAAAAAATTGCCTCAAATTTAAAATCGCTTGGTTTTAATATGAATTTTGCCCCATGCGTTGATTTAGCGCTAAATCCTAATTCAGAGGTGATTTATAAATTGCAGCGCTCTTTTTCTGACGACCCTCAAAAAGTCATAAAACACGCAAATGCCTACATTTTGGCGCATAACCAATATGGAATTTTAACGGTTTTAAAGCATTTCCCAGGGCATGGCTCAACAAGCAACGATTCGCACAAAGGTTTTGCAGATTCTACTCAAAATTGGAGTGAAAAAGAGCTTGAACCTTATCAGGCGCTAATTTCAAACGGTGCTGCGCAAAATGTAATGGTTTCGCATGTTTATAATAAAAAATTAGATGAAAAATACCCTGCAAGCCTCTCAAATAAAACTGTAAGCGGTATTTTAAAAGGCAAATTGGGTTTTTCAGGGCTTATAATAACCGATGATATGCAAATGAAGGCTATTTCGGATAATTTTAGTCTTGAGGAGGCAATAATAGCTTCAATCAACGCCGGTTGCGATTTGTTAATTTTTGGCAATAACCTCGTTAAGGATGATAAAATCGCCAAAAAGTTTAATGATATTGTCTTTAAGGCTGTTCAAGATGGCAAAATAGACCCCAAGCGCATTGATGAGGCTTATTTAAAAATAACAAAAGTAAAAGAAAGACTTTAGTCTTCTTTGTTTTCACGTGTGTCGTGGCTTAATGACCAGATTATTGCCGCAAGCCAGCCCAAGAAAGTCCAACCTAAAAATATTGTAATTAAAGTAATGGGCAAAATTTGCTCGTGTTTTCTTGCTGCTGCAATAATTACAGGCAGAAAATACAGCGCTAATGCCACAAAAGCGCCCATTGCAAGCCCAAAGAACATAAAATATACTATGAGTGAAAGAAAAATATCAAGACCCATTTAAAAACTCCTATTCATTTTCCTGCGCGTTTAGTGCAGGTTCTTGTCTTTTAATTTTTAATTTAACAATTCTTGCGCCGTCTGTTTCAAGCACTTTAAAAGTAAAATCGCCGATTGTTGTGATGTCATTTTCTTTTGCGATGTGCCCTAAGTACTTAACGACAAGCCCGCCAATTGTATCTACGTCTTCATCGTCAAATTTTAAATTGAAATATTCGCTAAACTCGTCTAGCCTCATCATGGCATTTGCAACATATTCATTATCGTAAATTTGCCTGATGTCAGCTTCTTCTTCGTCAAATTCGTCTTGCACTTCGCCAAAGATTTCCTCTAGCACGTCTTCAAGTGTGATTAAACCTGAAACACCGCCAAATTCATCTATTACAATTGCCATTTGTGATTTTTTTTCTTTAAATTCAAGTACCATGTTATCCATAGTCATAGTTTCAGGTACTAAAATCGGCTGCCTGATTATATCTTTTAAATTTATCTCGCGCCCTTCAACCATAAGCGGGTAGATGTCTTTAACATGCAAAATGCCTAAAACGTGGTCTAAATCCTCATTGTAGACAGGGTAGCGCGTATATTGATTTTCTATAATTAATTTGTTTAAATCATCAATTGAAATATCAATCGGAACGCTCACTACATCAGGCCTTGGTACCATAACCTGTTTTGCAAGGGTGTCTGAAAATTTAAACACATTTTGCAAAATTTCTTTTTCAGTATCGTTTAAAACGCCCTCTTTGTGCGATTCATTGATAATCATGTCGAGTTCTTCAACAGAGTGAACAATGTGCGCACTGTGAGCCGGCGGGATTTTAATTAAAGATAAAAGCCAGTTGCCAAGCCCGTTTAGAAGGAATATAAAAGGTGTGAAAATTTTTGTAATTGCATACATTGGGCGCGCTACAAAAAGCGTTGTGCGCTCTGGAAACTGCAGCGCAATTGATTTTGGCATTAATTCGCCTATTACAACGTGCATAAAAGTAATAAGTGAAAATGCAAGGGTTACTGCAAGCGAATGAGTTGCAAAACCGCGCCAAGCCTGTGGTAAAAAGTGGAAAATAGGCTCAATCAGCCTAACAAGTGTTGATTCGCCGACCCAACCTAAACCGATACTGGAGATTGTAATCCCCAACTGTACCGCTGCAATTGTTTTATCAAGGTGTTCAATTCCGCCAAGCGCAATTTTTGCGTCAGTGTTGCCCTCATTTGTAAGTTGTGAAATTCTGGTTTTTCTGATACTTACAAATGCAAACTCACTTGCTACAAAAAATCCGTTTGAAAACAACAAAAATGCTACTACAAGCAAATTAAATATCAAACTCTGGTCTATATCCATTTTTTCTCCCTAAGGTGACAGTGTATATTATACTTAAAAATCAAGATTTTTCAAGAGTTAAAAAAATGGGGTGCAAATTATCTACCTGGAGTGCACCCCTATGAATTAAGATACGAAGTCTTTTTTGTGGTTATTAATTATAATCCGTCCAATAAATATAAACATATCCGTTTTGTCCATTGCCACCGTATCCTGGGTTGTTGGTAGGGTACATCGTAGT
>CALUWD010000036.1 GCA_944324385.1 Candidatus Gastranaerophilales bacterium
GTCTAGTGGCGAAATGGTAGATATGAACTACGCACTCCACGTCTTCGCGCTTGCCGCCACGTCGACAAATAAACAAAAGTGGCTTAATTGCCACTTTTGTAAAATTTAATTATGCTTCATATTTTTTAAACAGTAACGAAGCGTTGTGTCCACCAAAACCAAAGGAATTTGTCAAAGCGTAATTTATGTCTGCTTTAACTGCTTTATGTGGCACATAATTTAAATTTGCAACTTCAGGATCTTGATTATCAAGATTTATTGTTGGTGGAATAATGCCATTTTGTAAAGCTTTTATACATACAATTGATTCAGCAGCACCGGTTGCACCAAGCATATGGCCATGCATACTTTTTGTAGAAGATACTTTTAAGTTTTTGTTTGTATCAAGATCACCAAATACTCTTGCAATAGCTTTTGATTCAGCTATATCACCAAGGCCTGTGCTTGTACCGTGTGAATTCACGTAATCAACATCTTTTGGTTGAATTCCAGCGTCTTTAACGGCAAGTTCCATTGCTTTAGCAGCCCCTGAGCCTGTAGGGTCTGGTGCTACGATATCATATGCATCAGCTGTTTGGCCATAGCCCACGATTTCAGCATAAATTTTTGCGCCACGAGCTTTAGCATGTTCAAGTTCTTCAAGAACTATAACAGCGGCACCTTCTGACATGATAAAGCCATCTCTGTCTTTGTCATATGGACGAGAAGCTTTTTGTGGTTCATCGTTTCTTTTTGACAATGTTCTAGCTGAAGTGAACGCGCCAATACCAAGCGTTGTAATAACTGCTTCTGCTCCACCTGCTATAACAACATCGGCGTCATTATATTGAATTGTTCTAAATGCATCACCAACACAGTGAGCAGACGTTGCACAAGCTGTAACAATTGCTTTATTTACACCTTTTGCGCCATGTTTCATTGAAATTCTGCCTGCGCCCATATCGGCAATTAGCATAGGAACAGTGAAGGGAGAACATTTTGTAGGGCCTTTATCCATAATATTATGGTGTTGCTTTTCAAAAGTATCAAAACCGCCAGCAGCAGAGCCTACAATTACGCCATATCTGTAAGGGTCAACATTATCTGTGCTTACTTTTGAATCCTTAACTGCTTCATCAGCTGCAACAACGGCAAATTGTGTATATCTGTCCATTCTTTTGGCTTCTTTAGGATCAAGCTTGCTCCAGCTTTCAAAATCTTTGATTTCACCTGCAATATGCACGCTGTGACCTTCTAAAGGTATTCTTTCAATAGTACTGATTGCGCTTTTTCCTTCTAACAGGCTATTCCAGAACGCATCAGCACCACAACCATAAGCTGATACTACGCCAATTCCTGTTACTACAACTCTTCTTTTCTTGTTCTCCATCATCTTTCCCTTAAACTTTCAAAACAAAAAGTTACAAATTGATATTATCTCATTGCAACTTTTTTGCAAATGAATTCCGTGTCTTATTTACTATGAATGAGAATCGATATAATCTACAGCATCTTGAACTGTTGCGATTTTTTCAGCTTCTTCATCAGGAATTTCGCATCCGAATTCTTCTTCAAATGCCATAACCAATTCAACTGTGTCTAATGAATCTGCACCAAGGTCGCCAGTAAAGCTTGCTTGTGGTGTTACAAGATTTTCATCAACACTTAATTGGTCAACTACAACTTTTTTAACTCTGTCAAATGTACTCATTTTTACCTCAATTTATAATACTAACTAACTTACAACATTGATTATACAAGGCACATAAATATTTTGCAAATTATTAAAGCTTTTTCTTGCCTGTGGTTTGAATTTTAAACATAATGCCTGTTTATAGCTCATTTTGCCAATTGTAAAAAACATTTTTATGTTAATTTTTTTTACAATTTTTTTTGCCATGACAAATAAAAAAGCGCACTTTTTGTGCGCTTAAAACTCTCTCTGTTTTTTCTCCGCAAGAGCAACTATTGGTTATTTGCTGTCCAAATAGCGTCTCTTGTTAATTTTGAATTTACTACTTCTTGCGAAATATTAATGTTTGAAGGAGTAAAGATAAATACAAATTCGCCAATTTTTCTTTGAGAACCATCTAGCGCATGAGTGCATCCGCATAGGAAATCAACTATTCTTTGAGATTGCTCTCTATCTAATAATTGCAGGTTAAGGATAACTGTTTTTCTTGATTTTAACGCTTCAACAATGTTAATAGATTCGTTGAATGCTCTTGGTTCAAAAACTACAACCTCGTATCCGCGATTTTGACCATGAAGAACTCTTAAATTATTGCGTTCTCTTGTTTCCATTGGGTTTTGTGTTTCAAAATTTCTTTTAAGAACATTTGAGCCATCTGTTTCGTATTCATTTTCATACTCATCGTTTAATTCACCGAATTCAGTGTCATCCGGATTATCAAAACCGAATAAATTGTATAAAAACTTGAATTTTTCACCTATGCCTGCCAATTTCTTTTCCTCCTTTATGAATTTTTAAATAGTGTTCTTCCTAATCTAATGATGGTTGCGCCTTCCTCGAGCGCGATTTTAAAGTCATTACTCATTCCCATTGAGAGTTCTTTTAAGCCGTATCTTTCTTTTAGTTTTCTCATCTGAGAGAAGTATTTTCTAAGCTCTTTTTCATCGTCTATAAGTGGTGCTATGTTCATAAGCCCTTCTATTTTTAACGAATTAAGCTTTGAAATTTCCTTAATTAAATCATCTGTTTGTAAAGGTGCAATTCCGAACTTTGATTTTTCATCAGCTACATTTACCTGAATTAAAATCTTTTGGACAATTCCTTTTTCTGCCGCGCATTTTGCTATCTCTTTTGCTACTTTCAGCGAGTCTACACTGTGGATATAGTCAAAAAATCCAACTACATGCTTTACTTTGTTCGTTTGTAAATGTCCAATAAAATGATAAGTCGATTTTTGTCGTATTTCATCGTCTAATTTGTTGATTTTTTCGACAGATTCAAGCGCTCTGCTTTCTCCAAAATCCCTTAAACCTGCTCTGTAAGCGTTTATTATTGCATTTTCATCGTAATACTTTGTAACTGCTACTATCCTTACATTTTTTCCATCAACAATTTTCAAAATACGATTGTAATTTTTTTGAATCGTGTCGTATGTACACACTTATCATTTCCCCTGTTCTTGCTGATTTTTGCAAGACCTTTTTATTATATTCCAGTAATTTTCATCTGACAACAATTTGTTGAGTAAACATATTGTTGTTTATACACTTTTTGCCAAAACATGCATGGGGACATGATTTGCCATGTTTGTGTCTGTTTAATATTTCTTAATATTCAATGATTATACACTTAACAATGCGTTACAAGAGCTTAAATAATAAGTTCGCGCATTTCTTCAATTGCGCGCTCTAATCCGACAAAAACAGCGCGAGAAATAATGCTGTGACCAATATTTAGTTCAATAAGTCCATCGATCTGGTGCATGCGATGGACATTTTCATAATTGAGCCCATGGCCTGCATTAACCTTCAAACCTAAATTTTGCGCTAGTGCTGCCGCGGTTTTTAATTTTTCAAATTCTTCTTTTTCGCGCTCGCTTCCAAAAGCGTTTGCAAAAGCACCTGTATGCAGTTCGATAAAATCTGCATTGCAATTGTGAGCAGAGAAAATTTGTTTTTCATCAGGGTCTATAAAAAGGCTCACAATAATGCCATTAGCGTGCAGTGGCTTTATAAAATCCCTTATATAATTTTCTTGTGAATAAACATCTAAACCGCCCTCTGTTGTGACTTCTTGCCTTTTTTCAGGGACAATGCAGCAGGAGAATGGTTTGTTTTTTACTGCTATTTGCTGCATTTCTATTGTTGCAGCCATTTCAAGGTTTATATTTGTTTTAATATTTTTTTTGATTTCATCTAAGTCAGAATCTTTAATATGGCGTCTATCTTCCCTTAGATGAATTGTAATAGCGCTTGCACCTGCTCTTTGAGCTATTATTGCAGCATCAAGTACGCTTGGCTCAACTCCACCTCGAGCGTTTCTGAGTGTTGCAACGTGATCTATGTTTACTCCTAATTCCATAGTTCAAATAATATCACATTTTTATTTTTTTTAAAACTGGTACAAATTGACTATTTTACATGGGTTTTGTGGACTAAATCAAAATTTCATATATAATAATTGTAAAATATTGTTAATTTTATGAGAACATGTCGTGATTTGTCCAAAGTGCAAAACTGAAGTAAGCTCTCAAGATACCATATGCCCCGGATGCGGTCTGAGGCTAAAGTTTAAATGCCCAAGATGTGGAAATTATACAAGAATTGGTTCCTCATCCTGCTCTGTGTGCGGTTTTGCCTTTGTAAAATTCTGTCCTAAATGCGGTAGTGCAAATTACGCGTCAAGTCCTGAGTGTAGAAAATGCTCTTTTGTTTTTGATAATCCAAAAAAAGAGCAAAATCCTAAAGAAAAAAAACGAGTTGAGATAAAAAATGAGCAAGTGCAAAAAAAAGTGGCGCAAGCTCAAAAGAAGGAACAAACACCGCCACCTCAGCAAAAGCTTGTTGTGTTTATTGATTTTATAAACCTTGAAACTCTTTTTAATAAATATAAAGACGAAGAATTTAGGCAAAAAGTTGTTTTAAATATAAAAACCTCAATAAAGCTTGGTTTTAATGTTTCTTGTGAGTTTATTAATCCGCACACTGTTGTTTTTAAAATACCCCATACAAAGAATTTCAAGTTTCTCGATAAAGTAAAATTATTTTCTGAAGAATTTGAAAAATTTAACAATATTTTAAATGAAACTTTAGGTGCAGGAATTACTTATAAATACGCTGTTTTAAAGGAAGATGAGTATAAGGGTGCTATTTCGCCAAAACAGCTTGAATCTGGTATAGAAAAAGACATTATAACTTCAGAGGGCGCTTATGAACTATTGTCTTCTGAAATTCCATTGATAAAAATATCGCCTGTGTCTTATAAAATGGTCTTTTTGGATCAAAAACCAGTTTTTTCTCAAAGTGAATGTCAAAGAGAAGATGTTGCACTTGAGATGGTTTTAGATGCGATAAATGATTCAAATAGCGAAATAAAGGCTATATCAATTAATGCACCTCGCGGTTGTGGTAAAACTTATCTGCTGGATGCGCTTTATAAAAGGCTGGATGGTGCTCAGCATATACTTTTAAAAGGGCATTGTTGCGCACTTACTCAGGTTACTCCCTTAGGGTTAATTCAAGACATTTGTTTGTCTTTATTTGATTTGTCTTTTGCGCCAAGCAGGTACGAAAAAAGAGTTCAAGAGCTTAAAAACGCGCTTGGCGAAAATTTATCAGGACATGTTCCTCAAGAAAAAATCGACACTCTTGTAAACATCGCATACCCGCTTAAAGAAGCATATTATGAGTATATTCTAGAAAATAAGAAAAAAACTTTCGAAGATTTAAAAGATATTTTGGTTTATTTGAAATCTAAAAATCAATTAACACTTGTGATTGATGATTTTGATTTAATTGATGAAACGTCTTTTGATTTTATAAAATACCTTATTGAGTCCGATTACTTTAAATCTGGCGCAAAAATGCTTTTAACTTATCGTAATCAACACGCGATTGCAATGTATATAAATAGCGAAAAATTGCCCAAAAATGCTTGTTTAAATATTAATCTTGCACGCAAAGAAGCAAATGACGTGAGGGAATTTATAAAATCACAAATCGGCGATTATAATATTATTCCGCAAGGTGTGCTAAACCAAATTACGCTCAATGCTCAGGGTAATTTTGCCTATGTAGAGCAGGTTTTATACAGTCTGAAAGAAACAAAAATACTTGCCCTGCAAAATAAAACTTTTGCATTTGACCCATCAAAAAGTGAAATGTATATTACAAATTCACTAAAAGAGCTTTTAGATGAGCGTTTTACATTTTTAAAAGAAAACCATCGTTTTGAATATGAATTTTTAATGATTTCATCAATGCTTGGCGGTAAATTTACAAAGTCTTTAATGGAAAAAGTTTTTGCGCTTGAGCTTGCAAATTTTGAGAAAGTTGCTGCATTTTTAGAGAAAAACGGTTATGTAAAAAGGATAACCGAAAATATTTTTGAGTTTAAAAACTCTCTTGTTTGGAGCTATGTTTACGCTTGTGCTAAGGATGACAAGGATATTCTTGAGGCACAGAAAAAGTTGCTTAATGAAATTTGCAAAAGAACAGTATCGTCCCCTGCTATACCTGCACTTTTGGCACAAGTTACAGGTGAAAAAGACCTTGCTTTCAGTTTGTGGACAATGAGTTTAAAACTTGCTTCTTATATTGGTGATGTCAGCTTTTACACCTTGTGTCAAAAACAAAGCTTAATATTACTTGAAGATGTAAAACTTGCTAATTTTGAATATATTAAAAATAATATCTGCGAGCGTTTGGGTAAGTTAACTTATAATAAAAACCCAAAAGAGGCTATGGAGTACCTTTCTAATGCCATTGTGAGCGCCCAAAACAGCGGGAATGAAAATAAAGTAGTTGAGCTGAGCGGTTATTTGATTCAAAGTTGCAAAATTGCTCAAAATTACCCTGCAATAGTAGAAACAGTGGACGCTGTTCTTGCAATTTATTCTAAGCCAAAACAGGAGCTACAAAGAGCGCTTATTAAAACAAGAAAACTTGAAGCACTTTTAAATCTTGGTAATTGGTCTGAAATAGCAAGCATTGTAAATAACGAAGTAAATCCTGTATTGCAAGATTTTCTAAGACACCCTAAGAAAAACGAGTTTGCAAGCATAAGAGAAGTTTATGAAGCGTGGATTATGGCAAATATTTTTCTTGCTGAGTCTTTTGCGCAACAGGGAAGTCCGCTTGCTTTTGAATTAATTGAAGAAATTCAAAAAGAGTTAAATAAAGACAAATCTCATCATTCGACAAGGCTTAAGTTGCACCTTGCTTTGGCCCATGCTTGCGCGCAAACCTCGCGTGGTTTTGTGAAGGATTCAGATGAGATTTTGCAGTCCATTTTAAAGGAATTTTCTTACGCTGTTAACGATTTAAAACTTGTTTCAAAATGGAATTTGATTGACGTCTTTAATAAAATCTTTGGCGGTAATTTTGAAAATATAAAAGAAGATTTATTTGAAGCGGTTACTTTTGCCAACAATTGTGGTGATGAATACACGAAAAATATTCTAAAGACAATGCTGGCATACATTCTTTTAAAAGAAAATAACGCCCTGCGCGCACTTGAGATTTGCGCTGAACAAATGACATATTTTTCAGATAAAAAAATAGCCTTTGGCGCGCTTTTAGCTTGGTATATAAGCGCGAAAGCAACTCTGCCAACCTCAGGTGCTGACAGGTGTATAGAAATATGTGAAAAAGCAGTTACAATTTGCGAGAGTGCAAAAATTAGCAGTATAAACTTTAAAATCCTTTTTCAAGAGTTACTTTCAAGAGCTTACTTGCAAAAAAATGATTTTGACAACGCAAAAATGTACTGTGAACTTGCTTTGCAGGATGCAAGCGCTAATGAACTTTTGTTCTTGCAAATGAGATTATATCGCCTAAGGGCAAATATAATGCAAGATTCAATTGCCCATGTGGAAGATGAGAAAAAACTCACACTTGCTCAAAATACTGTTAGAATATATGAAAAAGCACTTTATTTGGCAAACCGTTTAGCCCTTGAAAAGCATCAATATACAATTCAAAAGGAATTAACGGCCTTTAGAGCATACTGCCAATTAAAACGTATAAGCTAATTGACACATAAGAAAAAATTAACTAAAATTAATGGCATGAGCTTAGATACACCACAACATATGTACAGTGCGGTTCCCCCAACAAAGTTAAGAAACCGCGAAGAAAAGTTTAGAGAAGCTAAAAATATACCTTTTTGGCATTTTATAGGAGATTTTGTCTTTGCAAAAATGCTTGAAACACGTTTTTATTCTCTTATGTATAAAAATATAGATAGACTTGAAAATAGAGATAAGACAAAGGCTACAATATTTTATGCTCCTCATAATAATTGGTGGGATGGTGTTTTGGCTTATAACTTAGTTTACAGGTTGATAAAAAAAGTTATTAAAAAGCCACGTTTTCGTTTCATGATTGAGGAAATGAACAGATTTCCATTGTTTCAATATGTCGGATGTTTTCCAATAAATAAAAAATCTCCGCAGGCGTCAATGAAGTTTTTGCAATATGCAGTCACAACTCTAAAAGAACCTGATATTGCTTTTTGGATTTTTCCTCAAGGGATAATACGACCTCCCATGTACAGACCTGAAATTTTTCAGTCAGGGCTTGCTTACATTGTAAAAGAGGCTGTTAAAAAATTTGGCGGGGTCAATCTTGTCCCTGTTGCTGTTAACTACACGTTTTTAAGACAAGATAGACCAGAAATACTCGTAGAATTTGGCGAACCAAGGGTTATGAATAATCCTGATTTTAATAGAAAAGATTTAACAAGCACTTTGGAAAAAGAGTTTGAGCAATTTCTAGACAAACAACAGGCTGATATCTCAAGTGCAAATTTTGAAGGCTATCATTATTTGTATAAGAAAAAACTTAAATGGTGGCGCTATATTGAGCAAAAATTAAAATCAAAAGGTTTAAAGAATAAGCAAATAATAGATTTAAAATAGGAAAATTATGAAAAAATATTCTATCGGAGTGGATTTAGGCGGAACAAAAATACTTGCTGGGATTGTTGAAAAACAAACAGGCAAGGTTGTTTTTGAAGTTAAAAACAAAACTAAAAAAGAAAAGGGTAATAAAAAAATTACCGCAAAAATTATTGAAACACTTGAGGAACTTTTAAACAATTCAAATATCTCAAAAGATGAAATATCCTCAATTGGTTTAGGGCTTGCAGGTCAAGTAGATAGAGAAAAAGGCATCCTTATAAATGCGGTTAATTTAGACTGCAAGGATTTAAATATTAAAGAAATTCTTGAAGAAAAATTTTCAATTCCTGTAAATATTGGAAATGATGTCGAAGTTGCAACTTTTGGTGAATTAAAATTCGGCGCAGGTATAGGTTACAAGGATATTGTTTGCATCTTTGTCGGTACGGGTGTTGGCTCAAGCATTGTAAAAGATGGTAAAATTCACCTTGGTGCAAGTCAAAGTGCAGGCGAGATTGGCCATATTATAGTAGACCTAAATGGTAGAGCCTGTGCTTGCGGTGGTAATGGTTGTCTCGAGGCTTACGCATCAAGAACAGCTATTGAAACAAGAATTCTGGGCGCTGTTAAAAAAGGTAGAAAGTCGGTTATTACTGAACTTACAGATGGCAAAAGCATAAGTTCAAAACACATTAAAAAATCATTAGAAGCGCATGATGAGGTTGTAACCCAATACGTAAATGAAGCTATAGACTATCTTTCAGGCGGTATAGCAAGTGTTATAAATTTTTACAACCCTGAGCTTATAATTCTTGGCGGTGGCTTAATTCAAAGTGTCGAAGATTTTTATCTGCAAACAATTAAAAAAGCTCGTGCAAAATCTCTGCCAACACCTGCAGCTAAAATAGAATTTAAAAAAGCTGCCCTTGGTGATTATTCAGGTGTTATCGGCGCAGCGCTATTGGAAGAAAGAGTGCTTTAAAACTATTTTATGTATGCAGAATTACAAAAAATTAAAATACCTGCCATGAAGCGTTTTTTAGGGTTAGAAGGGGTTTATAAACTTTCTCTGACCTCTTTAAACAATCCTTTAAAATTGCTTATTTTTAAAACAATTCTTGATTATGGTAAAAAAATTCTCTACATTACGCCAAGTGAGCAAGTGGCTCTTAAATTTCAAAAAGACTTAGAAAATTTTTGTGAAATTGAAGCTAAAATTTTCCCTTTTCAAGATATAAATTTTTATGATGATGTTGAAAAAAATTATTATATTTACCAAGAGCAGATAAATGTTTTGCTAAATGGCTACAATATCGTAGCTACGCCTGTCAGGTCGCTTTTTGAAAAATTTCCTACAAGAAATTTTTATGAAAAAAATTCTTTTAAAATAAAATTAAATGAAGATGTTGATTATCAAAACCTTGTAAAATCACTTTCAAAATTGGGCTATAAGCGTGTTGTAAGCGTTGTAGATGTTGGTGAATTTTGTGTTAGAGGTGATATTTTAGATATTTATACTTTAGATAAAAATCCTGTAAGAATAGAGTTTTTTGGTGATACTGTTGAGGATATAAGATTTTTTGACCCAAAAACACAACGCAGTGTTGAGAAAATAAAAGAAATTACAATCTATCCTCTTTATAAATTTTTGCCCGAAGAAAATGCGATAAAAAATTTTAAAAATTCGCTTTCAAATGTTGTGAAAAGTACAAATAATGAACTTGCAGGGGATATTTACAATCAGATTTGTGAAAAAATAAATGAGAATGGGTATTTTGATGGTATTGAATATTACCAAAATTACCTGACAAACGCTCTTTGCTCACCCTTAGAGTATTTTAGGGATTATGTAATTGTGCTGGATGAAACATCGCAAATTTTTGCAAAGTATGAAAATCTTGATAAAGACTTTTGCGAACAGTATCAAAAAGAAGTTGCATCAAACTTAAAATTGCCTCTTTGTGATTTAAATCATGTTAAATATGAAGAATTTTCTCGAGATGTTAAAAAATTCAAAACAATAGGTTTTGATAACTTTTTAGATGACGATTTCGATAAGATGATTGAATTTCAAACATCGCTTACCCCTATTTTTTCATCAGATACTGATGAAATAGCCCTTTATATTAAAGAAAACCTAAAAAATGGTGCAAAAATTTCTATTTGTACAAATTATCCAAAGAGAATGGAAGAAATTTTAAAAGAAAAAGAAATTTTTTCAAACGGTATTAAAATTTCTCCTCCATTAAGCTCGGGCGGCGGTATTATTGACTTTGACGATAACTTTGAAACACCAAAGGGCAGATACATTTTTTTATCAGACAAAGAACTTTTTAACAAACGCTCAAAAGATGTTACGGTTAGAAAATATTCAAAAAACAAACAATCACAAGACTACATCGATTCAATTAACGATATAAAAGAAGGCGAATATGTAGTGCATTCTATCCATGGGGTTGGAATTTACAAAGGTCTTACAAAACAAGAAATTGACGGCGCTAAAAAAGATTATCTTGAGATAGAATTTGCAAATTCAGATAAACTTTTTAT
>CALUWD010000037.1 GCA_944324385.1 Candidatus Gastranaerophilales bacterium
GTTCAGTTGGTAGAACAATTTTTGAACTAACGCAAACCCGACGGTTTGCTAGGCAACTGAACTTGTGACGCAAATTATTACTTTGTTTCTTTGTGCGTAGTGTGTCTTTGGCACCTTGGGCAATATTTGCTCAATTCCATTCTTTCTTTAAGTGTCTTTTTATTTTTAGTAGTTGTGTAATTTCTTTCCTTGCATTCTTCACATGCTAGCACAACCATTCTATCGTTTTTGCCTTTAATACCCATTTTTTCTCCTTTACATGACAGGGTGTAATTATTTTCTAATTAATAGAATGTCCTAAATTGGGACATTCTATAACTAATTTTATTAACTTTATATAATAATTCTAACAAGAACAAGTTTTTATGCAAACAATTTTTTAAAAATATTTAACATATTAGTTTATCCCAAATTCATTCTTGCGCTTCTGACCCCATTTGGACCACCAATCATACGTTTTAACTCTTCGACATGTTGTGTTTTTGCAAGCGCATCTTCTTTTGAGATTAGTCTTTGTTTGTACAAATCGCTTAAAGCCATCTCTAAAGTTTGCATGCCCAAGCCTGAACCAGTTTGAATAGCAGAATAAATTTGAGCAGTTTTTTGCTCGCGCACAAGGTTGGAAATTGCGCTATTTACAATCATAATCTCTTGTGCCATAACTCTACCTTTTTTTGTAACACCATCTTCAGCCAACTTTGGCAAAAGTGTTTGAGAGAATACGGCAATCAAACTGTTTGAAAGCTGTAAACGAATTTGTTGTTGCTGACCTTGAGGAAATACGTCAATTATACGGTCAATTGTTTGAGATGCACTCGAAGTATGCAAAGTACCCATAACAAGGTGACCTGTTTCAGCAGCAGTAAGTGCCAAGGAAATTGTTTCTAAATCCCGCATCTCACCAACAAGAATAACATCAGGGTCTTCACGAAGTGCGCTGCGCAAAGCGTTTGCGGTTGAGCGCGTATCTTGCCCTAATTCCCTTTGGTGAACAATACTTTTTTTAGATGTATGAATAAACTCAATAGGGTCTTCAATTGTTAAAATATGTTCTGTGCGGTTTGAATTAATAAAATCAACCATTGCAGCAAGGGTTGTAGATTTACCAGAACCTGTAGGGCCAGTAACAAGTATCAAACCCCTTGGCTTTTGAGCAATTGTTTTTACAATTTCTGGCAAGCCCAATTCATCACAACTTGGGGGCTCAGAATTAATTGTACGAAATGCAGCAGCATAATTACCCTTATCCCTATAAACATTTACCCTGAAACGGCCAACACCATGAAGACCATAACCAAAGTCAAGTTCCCAATTTTGTTCTAAATGTCTTCTTTGCTCATTAGTCAAAATTGGAAACACAACAGTTTCAACATCTTCTCCAGTTAAAACAGGTAAATTTGTTCTTACCAGCTCACCGTCTATACGCAAAACAGGTGGCAAATCAGCAGAAATATGCAAATCGCTTGCTTTTTTTGAAACGGTTAACTCTAAAATCTCTTCTATAAGCATTTTTTAAACTCCAGATTACAATAATAATATTACACATATAAATAATAATTGTAAAGAAAAATTAATATTTTTTATAATTGTAAATATACACTTATTTAAAATATTACAAAATCAAGAAAACAAAAACAATACTTAAATAAACAGAACATAAAGTGTCAAAAGTACTATAAATAAAGGGGTTGCTGGGTTTGTTAATCTATGTTACAATAGTAGTAGATAGAAATAAAAACTAGCAGACGGAGCAAAAAATGAGCGCGGCAGAAATCTCAACCTGTGTAAATTGCACGTCGGGACAAATAGGCAGAATAAAACAAAAGGTCCCGCCAGCCACGCTCCACACTATAATTTTGGCCACAATAGTAACACTATGCATAACTGTAACATCGGGTGTCTGCTCTAAAGCTCTAAGCTTAAGCCACCCGATTTTTATTGAGGAAAACACCTCTAATAAAGATAAAATTGCTTATGTTTCACCAATTCAAAATGAAATTTTAAACAGAGAAAATTTTGTACAAAAAATAAACAAAAAATATCCGGCAAAATACATATCATTCCCTGCTTACGGCGTAGCACACATTAAAATGACAAAATACATTAATCAAAGACCCGTAAAAATAAACATAGTAGAAATAGACAAAAGTGCAAACAGTTCACTAAACATTAAACCAGAAATTGCAGGCATAAAGCTAAATTCAAGAGCACAAATAAAAACAATCGCACAAAAGCATAACTCAATAGTTGCAGTTAACGCAGGCTACTTTAAGCCCCAGACAGGTGTCCCATTGGGCGCACTTGTAATAAACGGCGAAGTTTTAACAGGCCCTATCTACAACAGAGTAGGCATAGGAATAATTGAAGAAAACAACCAAACCCGCTTTGTAATGGACAAAGTGGCTATGAATATAACAATTAAATCAAACAAGTCAATTCTTAAAGCAGACAATATTAACCAACCCAGAATGCTCAGCACCTATACAATAATCTATACACCACAATGGGGAAATATGTCCCCGATGGCAGCTAAATACGGCAAAGTTGCAGCAGTATCAAACGGAAAAATAATTGCAATGAGTGCAAATCAAATTGCAATTCCAAAAGACGGATTTGTAATAAGCGCACCGGCAAAAATACTGGATAAATTAGCACTGGAAAGGAATATAAGCTATGACATAAAATTAAACGAAACATTTAAAGATGCAGACCATATAATAGGCGCAGGTCCATATTTAGTTAAAGATGGAGAAGTTTTTGTTGATGTAACCGATCAAAAATTCGCGTCAATCACAGGCAGAAACCCTCGCTCAGCAGTCGGTTATAATGACAAAAACGAACTGATTATTGTAACAATTGACGGACGTGAAGAAAGCTCAGTAGGCGTTACTCTAACTCAGTTGGCTTACATTATGAAAGGTCTTGGCTGCACTTATGCAATGAACTTTGACGGAGGCGGTTCAAGTGTCATTTATGTAAACGGAAGAGTTACAAACTCGCCCGCTCAAACAGGAGGCATAAGTATTTCAAATGCACTAACCGTTTTTGAAACACCTAGTCCGTCTCAAACTTAAATTTTTAAAGAAACAAAAAGTCCTGCTTCAAAATTTAACATTTGATTTTGATAAGAGGGATGTTCAACTAAAGCCTTCAAGTATGGTTCAACTTTTTTAGCGTGTGAAATTGTGTTGTCAGCGGCAATTACACCGCCGGATTTTAGTAAGGGGTCAATTTTATGAAAATATTCAATGTATTCAAGTTTATTTGCATCGATAAAGATGAAATCAAAAGGCTCGCGCAAGCCTTGTTCAATTTCGCTACTCATTTCATCTAGTATTAAAAGTGCAGAGCCAAGTTTTGTTTCAATAATGTCATCTACATTACACAGTCGAAAATTTTCTCTTGCGACAGATTGCCTTTTATCCCAAAATTCAATTGTTGTAAGCTTTCCGCCTGTGTGTTTTAGTGCATCTGCAAGCCAAATACCGCTATATCCGTTTGATGTACCTATCTCAAGCGCATTTTTTGAATTGTGAATTTTAATCAACATATTTAAAAAATTTGCCGTATTTCTGTCAATATTCCAAAATTCCTTTTGAGTTTTTTCTAAACTCAAAAGAACTTCTTGTGCACTATTTTGAAATTCTTTTAAAGTTTGCATGTTATAAGTCCTGAACTCTTGTTTTATCCATGATTATTATATTTGAAACATCAATAAGTGCAGGTTGTTTTTTAATTAAGCTCATTTTCTCTAAATCAAATAACAGAAACCTTTTAGAGTTAACGCCTGTTATAAGGATATTGTGCTGGTCAGGTACAAGGGTAATTTTTGAATAAAAACCGTCTTTATCTAACTGTTGGGAAAGAATAATTTTCTTTTCAACACTGTCATAAACTTCAAGTACACCCTCTTTTGCACACAATATATAAATTTTGCCTTGATACATTATAGCGTCAAGCGGTTTTTCGTTCAGATTTTCTTCATCTGCAAGTGCTAAAGTAGCTCTATCGTAAACATACATTTTGTTCTCAGTTCTTGAAATAGCATAAATAAATTGCTTATCACACATAACTTTTGAGATATTTTTTACCTTTGCGACAGGGTTAACTTGCGCATTTTCACCAAGTTGCAAGGTAAACAATTCCCCTGAAATACCATCAATAAAAACAATTGCTGAACCGTCAGTCGAAACTGCCAAACGAGATGGAGATTGTTCTAACCTGATTGCTTTAGCAAGTTTTGCAGAATTTAAGTCAACACAATATATTGTATTAGCACTTTGTGAGCTTACATAAGCCATATTTGTATGAACATCAATATCAGCGTCTTTTGCCACATCATCAAGCGGAATTTGAGTTAAAATTCTTTCATTTTTTAAATCAATTATTTCAAGGTTTTTGTTTGCAAAATACACTACAAGGGCAAACTTGGTAGAATTTGACGCAACAATTTTAGATGGTAGTGAACTTAGTTTTAACTCATAAAGCGGAGCTTTGGAGCTATCATCATAAACCAGCATAAATTTTGAATTTGCAGTTGTAATATATGTTTTTTTATTTTTAAACTCAGCAAGTGGCAAAAACTCGTTTTTCATAAGGGTATCACCTGTTTTCTTGCTTTTGTCCTTATTTAAATAAACAAGATTACCTTCTTCTTTAGAGGGGATAATTAAATCCCCCAAAACAAGTTTTAAATTATCAGGCATTTTAAGCCCAGGCGGAACAAGCATATCTTGTGGCATTACACCCAATTTAACTTTCATGGGAAAATCTTCATAACTTGTCAGTGTATAATCCCCATTTTTATCTTTAAATAACTTCAAGAGAACAAAATTGTTATTAAAAACAACAATTTCAGGCTTATCTTTTAAAGTTTTACCCGAAGGGTAAGAATACTCTATTTTAAGTGTGTTTACGGCGTTAGTTTGAGCCGGATACAAGGGAATATACATAACATCAGGCGAAACTACCACAACAGAGTCAAAGCGCTGGCTAGCAGAAGGCAACTGCTCTTTTACATATTCCCATACTTCAATAGGAAGTTGTGAGGCATTAGCATTTTGAGCAAAAACAACCAATGCAAATAAAGTTATAAAAAACTTAAACCCCTTGCCCCATAATGTTTTCATAGTTTCTCCTATTTTTTAAGCGTCGCTTTAACCCTATCCAGTAAACTTTCTTCCTTTTTAGCGCCTTTTTGAAGTTCAAAAAGTTCCCTGTATAATCTTTCCTCCCGTTCAGATAATTTTTTGGGAGTATTTACAATTATTGTAACATAATGAACGCCCTTTTGAGAATCAGACCCAAGATAAGGAACACCCAAATCTTTTAGAGTAATTTTCTCACCACTTTGGATGCCTTGCGGTATATTTATTTGTTTTTCGCCATAAATTGTATTTATTGTTACAGTATCACCCAAAACCGCCTGAGGTACGGCAATTTCAAGCTTTGTAAATATATCATAACCTTTCCTTATAAATTCTTTTGATTCTTTCACATGTAAAACTACATACAAATCGCCTGTCCTACCGCCGTTTTTACCTGCATCACCTTCATTTGCAAGACGAATTTTAGAACCGGAATCCACACCATGTGGAATTTTAATTTTAATTGATTTTTCTTTTGGAATAGAGCCCTGTCCCTTACACTTTTTACAAGCTGCTTTGGGATTTTTACCACTTCCATGGCAAGTTGGACAAACAGTAACAGATGTAAAAGAGCCTAAAATTGTTCTTGTGCTTTGCTGAACCCTACCTTGCCCATGGCAAGTCGGGCAAACAGTATCTTTTGCGTCTTTGTCCAAACCAGTTCCCGAGCATTCTTCACAAGGTTCAAGGTGGTCAAATTTTATTTCTTTTTCGCAACCAAAAATTGATTCCATAAAATCAATTTCGATATCAAGCCTTAAATCAGCGCCTCTTTGTGGTGCATTAGGATTAGTGTGTCCTGAAGAAAACCCGCTCATTCCTCCGCCAAAGAACGATGAAAATATATCGCCCAAATCGCCAAAATCAAAATCAAAAGCATTTGTATTATAACCTGCATTTTTTAGCCCATCTTCGCCATAGCGGTCATATAATTCACGCTTTTGATCATCCATTAAAGTTTCATAAGCACGACCGAGTTCTTTAAACTTTTCTTCAGCCCCTTCCTCTTTATTAACATCAGGGTGATATTTTCTTGCAAGCTTTCTAAATGCGCTTTTTATCTCATCTTTTGTGGCGTTTTTACTAACACCAAGAGTTTCGTAATAATCCATTTCTTATTCCTCATTCAGCGCAACATTTACAAGTGCAGGCCTTAAAACCCTATCCCCAAGCTTATACCCTGTTTGCATTTGTGAAATAATTGTATTATCAGGATATTCATTTGTCGGAGTTTGTGCTATAGCTTCATGTAAATTAGGATCAAATTCTGCTCCCTGCGCTTCTATTATCTCTAATCCTGCTTTTTTTAAAGTATCCATCAATTGCTTAAAAGCCACTTCATAGCTATCTTTTACGCTTTTAGCATCTTCAATATCTTTTAATGACTCTTGAGCTCGTTCAAAAGTATCAAGTACAACCAAAAGTTTTGTCATAGTATCTGCTGCGCCGTATTTTAAAAGACTTTCGCGCTCTTGCGCTTGACGCTTTCTGTAATTATCAAAATCAGCAGCAAGTCTTAAATATTTATTATTCAAATCATCAAGTTCGGCTTTTAATTTCTCACACTCATCGGGTGCTTTATCAAGATTTTCCTCTTGCTCAACCTCATTTTCTTCCTCTTGAGGCTCAAAAGGATTATTCGATGTTTGCATATCTTCATTGTTAATTTCATTATCTTCAATGAACATTTAACTAACCTCCTTGAAAAACGTCTTAATTAATTAACATTATAAATTATCAATGCGCATTGTCTATTTAAATTTATTTTTTATTAATAATTCAAATATGTAAAGTTTTGTTTCAAATTACTGTAAAATCAGCCAAAAACATTAAAGTAACAACAAAAAATGCCGAAAAAAATATTACAAGGAACAATAAAGTAAGGAGTGACCCTTATGGGAATGTCCGCCAGCCAGGCAAGATTTTTAATTTTAACGGCACAAAAGAACAACAATGAGTATCAAGCACAGCGCATTACTCATGAGCGTTTAATGCTTGCTCAAGAAACTGAAAACTGGACAATAGAGTATAACGACAAAATGAACAATACAACACTGTTGTTCAATGCAAAAACTGCTGCGGATACAGATTTATACAATTACAACCGTAAGCTTACTTACGATGATATTGTACGCTCCGAACTTGATGAAAACCCCGGTCTTGGCGGAAGATTGGTCACAACATCAGGCAAAATTGTCGTTCCCAAACTTCCCGAATTTGATGAAAATGGCTTATCTTCTGATGGCCTTACAGAAAAAGACTACTTTGTAGACCCTGAAATCGAAAGAACTGACATGCTGCAAAACGCTCTCACAGAAGGCATTTACTTTATAGAACTTCTAAAATACAGCAATGACACTGGCGAAGAAGGCTCATCTTGGGAAAAAGTAAACTACGCAAACACCTCTGAAACAATGATTTCAGAAGTCTTGGATAAAACCGATGACGCTGCAGCAGAAGCTGAATACGAAGAAAGGCAGTCACTTTTCCAAAACAAAGATAAAATGCTTGAATTAAGATTAAAACAATTGGAATCTGAACACAAAGCCCTTGAAACAGAAATGGAGAGTGTTCAAAAAGTTATTCAAAACAACGTAGAAACTTCTTTTAAAACATTTGGATAATACAAAAAGCCCCTACACAGGGGCTTTTAATTTAGAATTTTTAACTAATAGGCAACAAATACTTTATGATCATCAGGGTTATTTGTGCCGCCCAAACCATTTTGGAAATTTTGCGCTTTTTGTGCAAGCATTTGCGGATCAAGTTTGTGCCCTTGCATACCCATTGGCTGAACATGTTTTGCACCGCCTGATGTACCTGTAGCACCTGTACTAAAAAGGTTTACGCCACTTGTATAATCTATTGGCTTTTCGTCTATTGGTTTTTCGTACGTTTCACAATCTAAACCGCCTACTGCTCCGATAGCCATTTTAATTGTCCTTATTTTTTACTACATATATATAAAAACTTATTTAAAACAAAAATTGCACCGTTAGTTACAAAACTTTACACAACAGGGCAATGAAATTTTTTGCTAAACAGTACAAAATGGCACAAAAGGAGGGATATTATGAAATTCAGCATTATAAAAAGAGAGCCGTCATATTTTTTTAACAATATGCACGAAGATTTAACAAGATTTTTAAAAGACACTTTTGGCGATATGGAATTTATGGACAAGGGTCATATGCCCCTTGAAATGACTTTTCGCCCCGCAATTGAAGTAAAAGAGACACCAAAGGCATACAAGGTAAAAGTTGAACTTGCAGGCGTTAAAAAAGAAGATATTGATGTAGATTTATATGAAAATGGCATTGTGTTACACGCGGAATCAAAATTTGAAAAAGAAGAAGAAAAAGAAAACATTCACACAAGCGAATTTCGCTATGGCAAATTTTCAAGAACAATCCCATTTGAACACCCAATCAACCCTGAAAATGCAAAAAGCGAATTTAAACATGGGGTACTAAAAATCACCCTTGATAAAAAAGAGCCCGAAAAAGACGAAAAAGTACGAAAATTACAAATTGAAGATTAGTCGTTAGTGCAAGCTACACAATCTTTTTCGCTTAATATAGATTTTGAAAGCTCCTCGCGTATTGTTTTTGCGTCAACAAATTCAATCGGGGAGTTTTCATCTTTTTGCAAATAAATTTTCTCAATTCCGGCTTGAACTATGAACCTTTTGCAAAGTATGCATATAAAATTATGACCCCAAATATACATTGTAGCACCCTTGCAACGGTCTTGCCCTGCTTGAATTATAGCATTTTGCTCAGCATGTATTGAGCGACATGTTTCATATCTTGTGCCTGAGGGGATGTTATTTTTTATCCTGTAGCAAAAACCAAGCTCAGCACAAGACACGACTTTAGAAGGTGTCCCATTGTAGCCTGTTGCTTTAATTTTCTTATCCTCACCGACAATAACTGCACCAACATGCGCCCTAAGGCAATTTGAGCGCGACGCGCAAGTTTTTGCAATCTCTAAAAAATACTCATTCCAAGGCTTAATCATAATATTACCTTTAATACTCAACACTTAAAAATTAGCACAACATATCAAAGTTATCAAGCAGCGAAACTTTACTCGACCCCAAGTCCGCTCCAGTGCTTATTTTCATCTAATCTCACTTTGTAGCCCAAAATTGAAGCAATATCCTGAAATTCGCTCCATTTCACCGTTTCATTAATTAATTTTCTTGAAAGGTTAGACTGAGTTATATTATAGCCATATTTTTCATTTAAACTCTTAGCAAGCGCACTTAAAGAAACGTTGCGTCTTAAAAGCATCATCTTGACAATTTCTCTAACGCTTATTTTTTGTTCGGTCATATAATTAGTTTTCTATAAAATTTATGCTTATTTGACTTGTTATATCAATATTGATATAATTATATCGTTATTGATATGGTTAAGATACGAAGGGAGAGTCCGAATATGACTCGGGAGTTTTGCTGTACAAAAAAATACAGCGCGTTTACGCTTGCGGAACTTTTAGTTTCAGTGCTGATTATTTCAATCATAATGGTAGTTTTAGCCCCTGTTATCACCAAAAGGGTGACAAGTAATATTAATGTTTCAGGAGGAGGAAGTACTAAAAA
>CALUWD010000038.1 GCA_944324385.1 Candidatus Gastranaerophilales bacterium
TTTTTTCAGCAAAAAATTCAACGAGATCTTTTTTAACTTCTAAAGTTGGTTTTTTCTCATAAGTTAAATACTTTTGGTTGATTTTTGAATAGTCTATATTATTTTGTATTGGCGCGTTATTAACCATGACCTTGTAAATATAGTTATATATTATATAAAAACTTGCAACTTGTAAAAATTGCCACAAAGTTTATTTGTTGCGTCTTTTCTTTTTCTTTTTGTCTGCAAGTTTTTCCTCAAGGTCTGATTTTGCATTGTCTATTGAATATTTTGCAAGTGGTTTTTTTGTCCTTTTGTCATAAAAAACAAGCCAGTGGTGTTTTTTTCTGTCATTTACGCAAAAAGATAATTTGCCCACCACTCTGTCCCCTGGGCCTATATTTTTAAACCACAAGGATGTATCTCCAAAAGGAGATGGGAAAAAAGTTGATTTTGTATCATTTACAAGTGCTATATCAAATGCTGAAAAGGTATTTTGTGTGTAGTTGTCAATTCCTAAAGACAAGGTTATTGTATTGTCTTCTCCAAATGGGTCTTTTTCGTACACTACACTGTTTATTCTCACATTTAAGCCATCAAGCCTTAGTTCCTCTTGCCTAAAGGCATCTTTTGAAAAAACAGGCAAATCAACATCAGACATTACTTTTATTTTTAGTTCATCCCCTGGTTGAATAAGTACCCCGTCACCTTTTCTGAGTATTGCAACAGTAAGTCCTGCAACTCCACCTATTGCAGCGCCTCCGGCAAGAGTGTAACCGTTAGATGCAATTGCAGCTTCAATTCCAAGCATATTAAGTGCTACAAAGCCGCCAATCACTCCACCTGCAAGAGTGTAACCTACATGTTCTCCTATAGCTTTTGCTGTACCTTTTGCAAGATTTTCTCTTGTTGAAACAGATGCTTTAATTGGAATTTGCCTGCCATCAGGAGTTACAAGGTAGTCAAAATCCATTACAATATAGCCATCTCGACCCATGTTTTTTGCCTCTTGCATATATTGAACTTTACCATGGGCAATTGAGCCTTTTGGAATAATTATTCCCTTGTCGCTTGTAACATCTTCTGACACTTCAGCAAAAAACTCGTCCCCTTCTTGTGTATAGCCTGAGCTTAAAACTTGCGATACAGTCATTTTTATAATGTCTTTTTGCTCTAGTTTTTCTACTTCGCCTGTAAATAATTTTTTATCAAGTTCCTCTTTTTTTGTGTCGGTATGCTCAATGTGACCCTCAATTGCAGCGTAGCACAGGGGTGTAAACATAAACATTATTAAAAGTAAGCAAATAAACCTTTTCAAAAACTCTCCCTAAATCCTTGTAATAACAATTATAATACAATAAAGCAGCTAAAACTACATAAAACTTAAAAAAATAGTTTAAAAGTATCAAATTATGCTAAAATACCCATGAAATTTAGGAGGAGCAAGTATGAGCGACAATTGTATTTTTTGTAAAATTGCAAATGGTCAAATACCAACAGATTTTGTATATGAAAACAAAAATGTTGTTGTATTTAGGGATATAAATCCGCAAGCGCCGGTGCATTTACTTGTTGTGCCTAAGGTTCATATTGAAACTTTAAATGATTTAAACGACAAAGAGCTAAGTGCTGAGCTTTTTTGTGCCATAAAAGAAGCAACAAAAAAGCTTGGAATAAATGAATACAGAACTGTAATAAACACAGGAAAAACCGCAGGGCAAGAGGTTTTTCACTTGCATATTCATGTTATGGCGGGCAGGGATTTTTCTTGGCCTGCAGGCTAGAAAAAGTTAATTTTTGTAAAATGATTTTTATTTCGCGCAAAAACAATAAGCAAAAAACCTTATTTAAAATATAAGGAGGAAGTTTATGTATAGTGAAAATTTTATGCGATATTTGATTGCGTACCAAAGCGAAGATTTAAAGCCAAGCGAACCTGAATTTAAAAAAGAAAAAAGACCACTTATGATTGACTTAACAGGTGTAAAATATGCTAGTGTTCCCATCAGAAATAGGGCAAAATAAAAAATTAATCAGGCAACTTTGCAAAGAAAAAAGACAAGAGCTTTTTTTAAGTGGTGAGTCGGATAGTATTTCAAAGTTAATTACAGAGAATATTTTAAACTCTGAAATATTTAAAAATTCAAAACATGTTATGCTGTTTTATCCGCTAAAAGATGAAATAAATCTTTTGGAGCTTTTAAAATGTCAAGATAAAGTTTTTTATTTTCCAAAATGCGAAGGGAAAAATTTGCTTGTCTGTCCTAATTCTAATGAATTTAAAAATAATAAATATTCAATACCAGAGCCGATTTCAGAGCCTATTAAAAATCTGGAGATTTTAGATATTGTTTTTACTCCAGCACTTTGTGTAGATGAAAATTTTTACAGATTGGGCTATGGCGGCGGTTATTATGACAGATTTTTTGCACAAAGAGATTTAAGGGCTAAAAAAATTGTGCCAATAAGTGAAAAATTTATTTGTAAAAATTTAGTGCATGAAAAATTTGACCTGCCTTGTGATGGAATTGTTAGTGAATTTAAATTTCTATAATATTAGTAATCATCAAGTCTTTGTGGCTAATTAAAATATTTAAATATCTGTTTTATTTTTGTCATGAAAAAAAAGGAGAAAATCATGACAGCAAGGGAAATTGAAGGTACAAAAACTGAGCAAAATTTAATGAAAGCATTCATTGGCGAGTCAATGGCAAGAAACAGATACACTTACTTTGCAAAAGTTGCAAAAGATGAGGGATATGAGCAAATAGCAGGTATTTTTCTTGAAACAGCAGACAATGAAAAAGAACATGCAAAAAGATTTTTTAAATTTTTTGGCAAAGATAACATACCAATTGAAATATCAGATATCATTTGCCCTACAGGCTTGAGTGACACAGTTGTAAATCTTGAAAATGCAATTAAGGGTGAACATGAGGAAAACACAAAACTTTACCCTGAATTTGCGCGTGTTGCAAGAGAAGAAGGTTTTGACTCAATTGCTGCTTGTTTTGAAGCGATTGTTTATGCTGAGCGTGCACATGAAAAAAGATATTTGGCTTTTTTGAATAATTTAAGAAATGATACAGTCTTTAAAAGGGACTATCCAATAACTTGGAAATGCAGAAATTGCGGTTATGCCGCAGAATCAGCTCAAGCGCCACATGCCTGCCCTGCTTGCTTACATCCAAGAGCCTATTTTGAAGCCTACTGTGATAATTACTAAAATCATAAAGCACTTAGAACAGATTGTTTTAAGTGCTTTATTTTGTTTTATGTTTGTAATAACATTTGCAGTATGAAAGTATATTTAGGAATAGACGTCGGTTCTGTCACAACAAAACTGGCGGTAATAGATGAAAACGGAAAATACATTGATTCTTACATGTTAAGAACATCGGGTCAGCCTGTAAAAGCTGTACAAAATGGGCTTAGTGAGTTATTAAAAAAATCACTATGTGATTATGAAGTATGCTCAGTAGGTACAACAGGCAGCGGTAGAAACCTTGCAGGGGCTTTAGTCGGTGCTGATGTTGTTAAAAATGAAATAACAGCGCATGCTGTAGCAGCCTCCGTCATTGTCCCAGGAGTTCAAACTATCCTTGAAATTGGTGGACAAGATAGTAAAATAATTATTTTGCGTGATGGTATTGTAACAGATTTTGCAATGAATACTGTTTGTGCTGCAGGAACAGGAAGTTTTCTTGATCAGCAAGCAGGCAGATTGAATGTTAAAATCGAAGACTTTGGAACAATTGCCCTACAGTCTACTTCTCCAGCCAGAATTGCAGGTCGTTGCGGTGTTTTTGCAGAGTCTGATTTAATTCATAAACAGCAATTAGGTTATCCTGTTGAAGACTTGCTATATGGACTTTGTCAGGCGCTTGTTAGAAATTATTTATCAAATCTTGCATTAGGCAAGGAACTTTTGCCAATAGTAACATTCCAAGGCGGTGTTGCGACAAATAAAGGCATGGTGAAAGCTTTTGAGGAGGCTTTAGGTTGCGAGATTGTAGTTCCTCCAAATCATCAAACAATGGGCGCGATAGGCGCAGCATTGCTTGCTATGGAGCAACATCAGTTTACAAACGAGCAAACAAAATTTAAGGGTTGGCAAACAAAAGATATGCATTTTAACTCTGTAACCTGCACTTGCGAGGGTTGTTCAAATAATTGCGAAGTAATTTCAATTGTCGAAGGTGACATTGAACCGCTAAAACCTGGGGAAGCTCATAAAATTACTGATGTAAAAGGTAATTTAATTGCTCGTTGGGGCGGAACTTGCGGAAGATGGGATATAGGATAATTTGATATAAAAAAACCGCCCTTTTGGGCGGTTTTAAATTTTCTAAGCACTTACTTTGCTTTTTGCTTTTTCTACGCACTCGATAAGAGTTTTTGCCACTGTTCTTTGTTCTTCTTCTGTGATTTCAGCAAACATTGGTAAAGATAGAACGAGTTTTGTATTTTTTTCAGTGTTAGGCAATAAGCCTTCTTTTAGACCAAGATGAGCATGTACTTTTTGTAAGTGTAGTGGTACAGGATAGTATATCATAGCGCCAATACCATTTTCCTGTAAAAGTTTGTGAACTTCATCTCGGTTTGGAACTTTAACTGTGTATTGGTGGTAAACACAGTATGTATTATCAAGTTCTTTTGGTGTTTCTATATCTTTTGCATCTTTAAATAGTTCATTGTAATATGCAGCATGTTCGCGTCTTTTTTTGTTCCATTCATTAATGTAGTTTAATTTTACCCTTAAAATTGCTGCTTGAATTTCATCTAATCTTGAATTTACACCAATTTCGTCATGGTAATATCTGATTGCACCACCATGATTTCTAAGAGCTATCATACGATTTTTAAGGAATTCGCTATTTGTTACTGCAAGACCGCCATCACCCATTGTGCCAAGGTTTTTAGTAGGATAAAAACTAAAGCAGCCAATATCACCAAAAGTACCGACTTTTTTGCCTTTAAATTCTGCGCCAATTGCTTGACATGCGTCTTCAATAACAAATAAATCGTGTCTTTTTGCAATATCCATAATTACATCCATATTACAAGGTTGTCCATATAAGTGAACAGGTAAAATGGCTTTTGTTTTAGGTGTAATCTTTGATTCTATTTCATTAACGTCAATGTTAAATGTATCAGGATCAATATCTACAAATACCGGTGTTGCACCAACTATGCCGATTGCTTCTGTTGTTGCAACAAATGTGAAAGCCACTGTTATAACTTCATCTCCCGCACCAATATCTAATGCCCTTAGTGCAAGATGCAAAGCATCTGTTCCACTATTCAGTGTTACCGCGTTTTTTACATCTAGAAATTTTGCAATTTCTTCTTCAAAGGCTTTACAGTTTTTGCCCAAAATATATGAGCCGCTTCTTAAAACCTCTACAACTTCTTTTTCAACTTCTGCACCAACTGTTGCATACTGTCTTTTTGAATCAATAATAGGTATCATATTTTACTCTCCCGATACTAACTTAATTATATGTTAGCACAAAATAAAAAGCTCTTAACATAATCTTTATGAGCAAAAAAGCGCATCAAATACCTATAAAGAGTATAAAATGCGCTTTAATGTGTGCTTTATGGAGAGAAATTTAGGTTAATTTCTACTATATTAGGCTTAGTGCCAATGAGGGTAGTTGGTTAGCTTGTGTTAACATTGAACCTGAAACTTGTTCAAGTATTTGCTGTTTTATCATTTCTGTGCTGGCTTCAGCTATATCAGTGTCTGTAATTCTTGATCTTGCAGTCATCATATTTTCTACAGTGATTGATAAATTATCGTAAGTAGAAGTCATTCTGTTCAAATAACCACCTAAAAGACCTCTTGCTTCGGTTACTTGAGTTATTGCAGCTTGAATTGTGTCCATGTATGCCCTGAAGTTATCACCTTTTGGGTCAAAATCGGGGCTATCAGGATCAAGTTCTGCAGGCAACATAATTCCGTCGTATGCTGCTCCAGTTGTTGTGCCTATACCAAGTACTGATAGACGACAGTTTGCGAACGCTCCTGAAATATCAATTGTATTTAGTGCGTCAATTCCACCATTTTCATCTGAAAATGCGCCAATTTGAACTATAAATCTTTTGTCTGGATCATTGGGGTCAAAACTACCATCGAGCATTGTCCTTCCGTTGAATTGAGTTGATTGAGAAATGATATCTATATCATTTATTCTTTGTTTGATTTCAACAAGGATAGCTTTTCTTGACTCGGTGCTGTTTGTGTCGTTTGCCCCTTGGATTAAAAGTTCGTTAATTCTTTGCAAGTGATCACCTATTGTAATCATACCGCCTTCTGCAACGGCTGCAAAGTTCTGTGCGTCTTGCACATTGTCCATTGCCCTGTTTGAGCCATTTATTTGTGCACTCATGTTTTCTGAAATTACAAGTCCTGCTGCATCATCACCGGCATTGTTAATTCTTTTACCGGTTGTAAGTTGCTGCATTGCCTTTTGTAGAGCACTGAGTGACTTGTTAAGGCTGCTTTGGGCAATCAGCGATGGTACGTTTGTGTTTACTGAAATTGCCATTTTTCTCTCCTAAGTTTTTCCACAAAAAAGTTGTCGAACAAATTTTCTTATACTTTAGTTTGTGTTTCTTATACTAAAGTTGCACACTTTTAGCTAAACCCTTTTATACCAGGCTTTTTGACCCTTTAAGAGTATTATTTAAATATCCACCATATGATGTAGAAAAAACTTATTTTGTGTTAAAATAAGCTTGCTATGCCTCATTTTTTTATAAATTCTAATAACATTTCAAATGAAATAATAACAATTGATGATAAAGAGACCTTAAAACATTTATCTGAGTCACTAAGGCTTAGATGTGGAGAAGCTTTAAAGCTGATTGATGAGAATGAAGTTCAATATGAAACTTTGGTTTTAGAAATTACAAAAAAAACGATAAAAGTAAAAATTCAGAAATCTTATTTATCAACACGCAAATTAAAATATGATATACATCTTGTTCAGAGTGTTTTAAAACCTGATGCACAAGGGCTTTTAATTTCAAATGCTACTCAATGTGGCGTTAGTAAAATTATTCCCATTTTAAGTGATAACTGCGTGGTTTCAAAAAAGACGCTGACTGATAAAATTCAAAAATGGAAAAAAATTTCAAATGAGGCAGCAAAGCAATGCGAAAGAGCCAATTTAGCTTGCGTTGACAATATTAGCAATTTAAATATTTTAAAAGAGTATAAAAATACTAATATCCTTGTCTTTGCTGAAAAATATGCCAATATTACACTAGATGGGTCTTTGGCTGATATTGATAAAACCTGTCCTATTGCAGTGGTAATCGGGCCTGAGGGTGGTTTTAGTGAGAGAGAATTTGAATTTTTCAAAGAAAATAATTACAAGTTAATTAGTTTGGGAGAGTTAATATTTAAAGCTCCAAACGCTGTTGTGGCTGGAATTTCAAATATTGTAACGAGGCTTTAAATGAATAGTGTTAAAGATGTTGAAAGTATTATAAAATCTGATTTTCAAATAATTGAAATCGAGGATATTTTAAAAAAATACGACTGTTTTCTTGTTGGCGGTTGTATTCGTGATTATTTTTTGTCTAAAATTACTCCTGATAGAGACATTGTTACACTAGGTAGCTCTTATGATTTAGCTTGTGATATTGCGAAAAAAACAGGTGGGACATTTGTAGAATTAGATAGCGAAAACGAGATATATAGGGTTGTACTGCAGGATAAAATTACATTTTTTGATATTTCTCGTGCTCTTGATGATGATATTTTAAAAGATGCTAAAAGACGTGATTTTACACTAAATTCTATATTTTACAACTTCAAGGAGCAAAAAATATTTGACCCATGTGATGGTGTCGACGCACTTTTTAAAAATTTATTAAGAACTTATAGTTTGAAAAATTTTGATGATGACCCTCTTAGGATGTTAAGAGTTTTCAGGTTTATTGCGCAATATAATTTTAATTTAGATTATGAAATTTTAAATTACATAGAGAAAAAAGGTAAGAATATAGATAAATGCTCAAAAGAGCGAATTAATCAGGAACTTATTAAGCTTTTTGGAGGTAAATACGCTCCTGAGGCTTTGTTATTGGCTGATGATTGTAAATTTTTGAGTGAGATTTTTCCTTTTGTTGATGAGATTAAAAAAATTCCTCCAAATACTCATCATCATCTGGATTTATTCCACCATTGCATTGAAACTATGCGCACTGTTCGCACAAGCAACCCCATGCTTAAGCTTGCTGCCTTTTGCCATGATATAGGTAAACCCAAAACTCACACTATTGAGCCATCTGGCAGACATCGCTTTATAGGGCATGATAAGGTTGGCGGAGAACTTATTAAGCCGATTTTAGCTAAGCTTAAATTTTCTAATAAACAAATTGAGTATGTAAGTTTAATGGTTGCAAATCACATATACCCTTCAGCTTTGATGAGTTCAGAAGATGTGCAAGAAAAAGCAATGATAAGGTTTATAAGGAAATTAAACCCACATATTGAAGATATTATTGAACTTGCACGCGCAGATAGGCTGTGTGCCAGAGGCCCAATGGTTAGCGATGAAATGGTTGAGGAAAATTTGAAAAATCTTGAAAAGCTTTATAATTTTTATTTAAAAATAAAACCAAGGTTGGAGGCATTGCCAAAACTGCTGGATGGCAGGGAAATTATGGAGATTTTAAATATTAAGCCTTCGCCCGTTTTGGGGAAAATTATAAATGCGCTAGAGGAAGAACAAATTGAAGGAAGGATAAAAAACAAGAAAGAAGCTATAAACTTTGTGAACGAATGGTTTGAGCAGAATTGTAAAGATATGTAACAAAAACAATTAAAATTGAAATTCGCTAAAGTTTATATACTTTATATATATGTAAGAGATAAATAAAATAAAAAAGAAAAATAAACAACCCTTAGATATATAATTCACACTAACTTCCTAACCTTCCCTTCCTATAAAAAAATATTACTCCCCCAAAGGGAGTTTTTTTTATGATAATTTTTTAGGGCTTGACCTTGAGGTTTTTTCGAGGTAAATTAATAACTAAGCAGATTTTGCGAGGCGTGGCAGCGAAGCGAACGCCGATTGCGAGCAACCTGTTGAAGGTTGCGAGCCCGCAATAATCCAAGAAGTATTATTTGGGCGAGTGGTGCTATCCGAGTGAAACGAGGATATGAGGAATCTCAAAAAACCAATTTCGCCTGATGAATTGAA
>CALUWD010000039.1 GCA_944324385.1 Candidatus Gastranaerophilales bacterium
AAATGTTCAAAATAAGCGTTTAGCGTGGTGTCGCGCACAAGTGAGTAAGTTTGTGCGCCGCAAAGCCCGTTTATACCTGCAAATTTTAGACATAAAAGGGTGCCCAAAAGCGAGCCGGCCCAGGTTTTACCCGAGCCGAATCCGCCTTGATACACACATACGTCCAGTTCTAAGTTGTGTGGAACTTCAAGAAATTTCTTTTGAGTTTTAAGGAGTTTGTATTTCATTTTTCTTGCCCTCCAAGACGTTTTGTTGCGTTTTTGCCTTTTGAGAGGAATTTTGCGCGTTTTTTTGCGCAATTTGCTCTTGTGTTAAAAGAAATTTTGAAGTATTTTCCACCCCAAGCGTTGCAAGGGTGTATTTAAAGCACTCTTGCCAGTTGATTTTTTGTGCAATTTCAGGAATTTTGGAAAATTCCGAGATTGTTTTTTGAATTTCTTTGAATTTTGAGTTTTTAGCAAAAGTACTTTTTCTGTCTGAATATTTATAAATAAAATTGCCTTCATGCACATCCGGCGTGATTTCTACAGTTATTGGTTCACCCTCTTTTATTGTGCTGATTTTTGAATTGCCCATCATAAAGTTTGCGTTTGTGGCTGCTGTTTTTTCTAAAAGCGGCATAATGATTTTTCTGTTTATTGAGTCTATAAACCAGTTCAGGCGCGCACTTTGCCCATTTGCACTGTAGTTTAACTCAGTTGCAGTGCGCTCTCCTGCCTCTTGCACGCTTCCTGCCATGTTGTCAAAAATGCCTGTGGCATGCTCGATTTGACTTTTGAAAAATTTAATAAATTCCCATCCACCAAGCATTGCACTAAAGTTAAGCGGTTGAGGCATTTGTGGTAGCAGTGATGAGTCGTATTCTATAATTTTACCGGGTTTTACTTCTATTTCACCATGGAAAGCGCCTCTGGGAGCTAAAAATGGCGGATTTGAAACAAGTTTATGACCCAATATTTGTGTTTGCATAATTTCGCTTGCGGTGTTTAAAACCGGCACAACAGGCGCCAATGGGCTTAGACCGCGCTTTGTATAGGGGTCTTGAATGATATTTGCGTAAATGTAGGGGCATTCTATATAAGGGTTTGGCTCTATTTGAACGACTGCAAGCCTTCCTACAACTACAATAAGGTAGTTTTTTAGAATTTTTCCTGAGTCAAGTCTGATGTTGCCAAAGAATTTTAAAACTTCAACAAGCCCGTCTGAAATGCCTGTTGTGTCTTTGTCTTTTTTAGAGCGTTCAAGCAAGAGCGAAAGTTCTTGTGCTTGTTCTTTCGAGATGGAGAAATTAGTTTTATTTTCAAAAATTTCATTTATTTCCATCCAGCTGCGATGAATTTTAGGGCAAGAATCCCACCTGTTAGCCCTTTGAGTGTCAAATACAAAGTCATGAGAGGGGATTATTTTAAGAGATGCGCCTTCGTAAGTTTTTTCTTTTACGGTTGTAAATATGTCCCTGAGTGGGTTTTGGATTTTTTCATACAATGTAATTGCGCTTCTTCTTTTTCTAAAACGTTTTTCCCAGCCTACAAAGAGCGTTATTTCGCCTGTTTCTATTAACTGGTCGATGATTTTTTCAAGTTTTTCGGGGAATTTCATTTTTTCTAATGCGTTGCATAAAAATAACTTGTGCTTGTTTGCGCGCTCTGAGCTTGAATTGTCGTCTTCAAATACGTCAAAAAGCCCATCAGGGTAAGATGGGATGGCTTCAAGCAAGTGCGATTTTAAAGTTGCAGCCTGCTCCCAAGCGTCAGGCAAGTTTAATTTTTTAGAACCTGCTTCATTGTGCGAAAAAGTCCCAAAAATAGCGTTTCTGACACTTTTGATGTGTGATAGTTGATTTCTTCTTTCTTCGTTTAATTTGTCAAATTTTTCACAAATTTTGTTTTTAATTTCATCTTTTTCAAACTCATTTAATTTTATAGGCTCAAATTCAATATTTTCCATTGTCTAACCTTTCTTAAATTTTATCGGGGTCAAGCCCCTCAATGCTTTCAAATATAGATTTTTTGGTTTTTAATTCTTCATATTTGCCGCAGCTTAATTGTTTGCAAAGTCCGTCAAGCGCCCTAAGTGCTAACTGTGGTTCTTTTAGCCCGTTTTCGTCTTCAAAAAACGCATACTCGATGATTTTTAGGTACTTTTGGACAATAAAAGCCTTTGTTATTTCAAACTTTTGCGCACTTTGCATTATAATTGCGTTTAATTGTTTGAGTTTTTTCGGGTCGTCAAGAATTTTTTTGACATTTGTAACAGAATTTTTATTTTTGTACCCTGCAAGCTGCGCGCTGTGCTCTGCATCTAGTGTTTTGGCATAATTTTCAAGAAACTTTTTTTGATTAATATTTATATTTTCTTTATTCATTTTTAATATTTCTTAATAAAGTCATTGATTTTTATAGATTAATTATGTACAATAAGCATGTTGTTAATGCTTCGGCTAGTATGCGAATGGGGTTTCGACCCCTTTTTTTTCCGCCAGACTATGTTTTGCCAAAGATTAACTTTTAAATTAAAAAAAGCCCGCATACAGCAAGGGTTTACTGTATGGGGCATGCGTATTTAACTGTTTTTGATGAGGTTTAAAATTTGCGCGTCAATTTCGTCTTTGTGTTTTAAAAATTCATCTGTTGACATTTTGTCTATGTCTTGTGCGCTGAATGTTGGCGAGTTTTTTAACTCTCCTTCAAATCCGCCTTGCATAGAGTTTTCAAGCTTATTTGTCAATTTTGAATTTTCATTTGTAAGAAATTGTGCAAATTTGGGATTTTTTGCACAAAAGCGTTTAATTGCTTCTTCTTCAATTTTTTGTGTAATTTGTGCAATTTTATTTAGTTCCTCTAAGTCCAAATTCATATTTGGAGAATTTAAGTATTCAAATAACACTCCTCTTGTGTTGAAGAATTCAGGATTTTTATTAATAAATTCCTGAAATACCTGTGGCATCTGCATTTTAGGTTGCGTGTTTTGATTTTCTTGTGACATGCCTTGACTCATATTGTTTACATTCTTAATGTTAGAAGCCTGCGGTATTTGGGCATTATTTAAATACAAGGACTTTAAGAGTGTTTCTAAGTATCCCCTCTTAGACGGCATATTATTCGGAGTTATTTGACGCTGAGTGTTTGTCGCTGCTGTAGTGTTTGTTGGGTTTTGGCCTAATAGCGCTCTCAGCAAGAGTTCTTGTACCATATTATCTTTCATCTTATCCCTTCCTTTAACCTAGTTTTACGTAATTGTCCCTTCGGGGACTTTTTTTATATTTCACATTTCAATACGGCTAAAGCTTTAGGGTTAACTGCAACCGCGCCGAATGTATAAAGTCCTCTTACAATAGTGTCAAAAGACTGTTCTGCTCTTAATTGTTCGAATTTTTTGATTTGAGATGCGTATGTAATACCTTCTGTTGTTCCTGCCATAATTGTGTAGCTGCCGTCTGTTTCTTTACCTACGTTGCTGCTTACAAATACATCAAGGCCTGCGATTCTGCCTATTGAACCTTCTTTTTTAGCTTTATCAGATTCATTTGAAGCACCTGAGAATTGTTCGCAAAGTAGCAATACTTCTTCTACATCAGGGTGAACAACTACCCAGCCATGTTTTTGAGAAGTGATTGCACCTGTGTTTTTAAGCAATTTTGACAATGAAACAAATTGAGAATAAACATTTGTCGAACTAAGTGTAATTGGTGATGCTTCTTCTCCTTCTAAAATATTTGCAGCATCTGCTTCTGTGTTCATTGAGAAAATATATTTATCAATACCTTCATCAATTGCTTTTTGTGCTTTTGTTAAAATAGCATCAGTTAGAGAGATGTTTGTTTGCGCTTGAGTAATGTCGGGCACGCTAAATGAAAAATATAGGCTTTGATTTAATTTTAATGATTTGCTTGACACAGTTGCTGAGCTGTAAGCCGGTAAAGTTCCTGTGTAAGTGCCTGTTGCAACGCTTTCAGGGGTTGCAATTTTAATTTCAGATGTGCCATTGTCTGCATCTGCTTGATAATCGCGGTTTACACACTGTAGCATTGTGCAGTTTTTGTCCAAGCCTGCATTGATTTTTTTACTCCAGGTTGTAACAATTAAATCTGTGTAACCGCTTGATGTTGATTGTTGTGACATTTTTTCTTCCTTTCTTTTTATGCGCCTCCCGCAAGGCTCTATATAGCGGGATTAAATTTCGAAAATATATAAAGATTTTCTGCTTTGCCTGATTTAAAGCACTCTTTTTTAAGTGTTGCTTCGTACTCAAATTCAAGTTTTTCAATAAGTTTCCAGGCATAGGAGTTTTCCCCTACAATTTCAATGGTTAGTTTTCTTACCCTCATAATTTCAAATAAAAATCTCAGCCCTTTTTTTGCCATGGCATAAGAGCCAAAACCCCAGTAGGGTCTGCTGATGCAGAATGTTACTTTTGCATCGTAAAAATTATTTGGGATTTTTTTAATATCGTAAAGATAGAAAAATCCCGCAAATTTTTCCTCTTTTCCCAAGAGAATAAAGTAAATATTGTTTTTAAATTTTTTTATAAAATTTAAAAATTTCTCAGGTGTTGAAAAATTTTCATTGAAAAAATTATCATCAAAAAGCCTTGAGTGATATTTTGTGCAAAGTTTAAAAAATTTCAAAATTTCTTTGTATCTTATGGGGGTAAAATTGATGTCAAATAGCTCACTTAATTTGTTTATTTTCATAGTTGCCTCTTTTTAAAATTTATGTTATTTTTTAAATCGGAGAGTGATAATATGCAAAATGAAGAAAAATTTCTTGTAATTGAACAATATAGAATTTACTCTGAAGCTAAAGAGTCTTTTATCACAAGGAACTTCCAAACAAATAGGTTTTATCTTATTTTGTCGTTAGTTTTATTTTTATTGCTTTATATTTTCTATGCTCTAACACCCTCTGTGGCGCCAATTGTAATAGGTTCTATAATTGGCATGGCAGTTTGTGTTATGTGGTGGTTGAACTTAGACAGTTATCAATTTTTAATTAAAATTAAATATTCAAAAGTATTGGAAGAAATGGAAAAATACTTACCTTTTATGCCTTACAAAAAAGAATATGAAGCTTTTTTGGATGCAAAAAGAGATAAAAAGGCAATAGTTTTTTCTGATTTTCAAAAATTCCTTACAATAATTCTTTTTTGCACACATCTTGTTGTATTTTCTAATGGAGTTTGCACTTTAGTGCTAAGTATGACAAAAACATACTAACCAAAAGTAATCCTTGGTGCATCTTCAAAAGATTTTGAGCCTGAGGTTCTCAAGTTGCATAGTGCATTATAGTAAAGAGTTCTCCAGTATCCGAATTTTGCAAACGAAGGATTTGCTTTTACTTTTATCAATGTTCCATATACTAAAATTGGCTCTAAATATGGTATAGGCAAAATGCTTGTGTCGTCTTTTTCCTCCATTTTTAGCTTTTTATTTCCGTTAGAATCTTGTGCGTATAGGTCTGATACATAGATTACACTTAATTTTCGCTCTAAATTTGATGGCACTGTAACTATTAAATCGCCAATGCTTGAATAACAATCGCAAAAGCCCTGTTTGCTGTTGTTAAACTGGGTCGGATGAATGTATTTATATTTTTTTGTACCTTCCCAAACTGAAATGATTTTTCCTCCAAAGTCCTCAAGTATTGTTGTTTCTTCTTTTTCAAGAGTCACTTCGCTTTTTTCTATTTGAAAATCCCAAATGTAGGAACTTAAGACTTCTGAGTTTGTAAGGTTAATTAAATTTAAAATTCTTCTATGTTCGCTTTTTATGATTTCGTCGAAATCGCTTACTTCCCTCCAGTTCAACTCGTTTAAAACTTTTGTAAATATTTCAAAATACGTTGGTCTAATGCGACTTATGCTGCTTGTGTTTTCACTCATTAATTCCTCCTTTTTTAAATGAAACCTAAAAACTCGTATTTAAAACCTTTGCAGATAAATTTATCCAAGCCTTCAAGATATATTTTTGTTGCTAATTTTTTACCGCGTGTGTTATTTTTTAAATCGTCTAAAAGAATATGTGAGGGGATTTTGATTTTGAAGTCAGTAAAAATAGAGCTTTTTGTCCAAATTGCGTGTTCGCCAAGCATTTGAGTAAATTCATAATTTATTTCTTTAGAAGTCATTTAAAAGCTCCTTAAACTCAATTCCTACAAGTTTAAAGCCGTCACCTTCTTCTTCGCCTTCAATATTTAGCGCAACGCTTAAATTAGAATCAAAAATCTGTACCCCTACTGAACTTTGATAGGAATTTGCCCAAATAGGATTGTACTCATTTTCAAAGCAATTGTATTTGTCTTTTGGTTCTTCTTCTGACGCCCAGATTAAGGAACCTATTTGAACAGTTTTAACATACTCGTGATCTGTTTTTATTTCTTTTACAAAGTCTTTTGAAACGCTGAATTTAAATTTATTTTCACCTGTTTCATCTAGTAGTAGTGCAAAATCTTCAATAATTTTCCTCTCAGATGGTTTTCCAAGGTGAAAAAATGGGGTCGAAAAGCTAAATTTTATTGCTTCTCCATTAAATGTTGAGCCGATATTTTCAAGTAAAATTGCACCATTATCACACCCTGAAAGTATTTCAGAGTTTATATTTGCAGCTGAAGTTATGTTTTGAGGTTCGATTCTTTTTGTCCAGCAGTCGTTTGCAAAATCATAAATCCATATTGTATTGAAAAATTCGTTGTCAGAATATGGTAAATAAAACCATATTTGGTTTTTCTTTTCGTAAGGGACGCAAAAAGCATCTTTAATTCTGCTTTTATCTGAATTTTTAAATGCATCCTCTACAGCTGCGGCTATATTACCACTCATCATAATTTGAGATAGTTCACCCACTTGAGATAAGGCAAAAAGCCCGTCTGCATTGAAAAAATATTGTTTATTATTACATGTACAAACTGCTTTTGAACTTTGCACACCCTTATCTGCAAATTTAATTATTGCAAAATTATCAGGTGATGTACCAGAAAGCAGGTAAACTCCGTCTGATTTAAAAATTGCAAGATTGCCGCAGTAAAGTGAAAGCGCTGATATTTTAGTGACTGATGAGTGGAAATTTGCTATGTAGCCTGCGTCATTTTCGCTTGTCCAGTCATCAAATCTGCCTAAAGCACTAAAATAAAGAGTTGCATTTGCCCCAACCCAGAGCCTGCCTGCAAAAGAGCACATAGCATCTGGCATTATATCTTTTTCCTTGCTGTCTTTTAGATTTATCGGGTTTAATTTTGTTTGTGAATTTTCATTATAATAATAGCCTTCGCAATCTTGTGCAAAAAATGCAATACCATCTAGGAATTGAGTGAAATTAACAGATGTTATTGTTTTTTCATAATCATGTATTGTGCTTGTTGTTTTGCTTATATAGTCAAAATATTTAATTTTCCCGTCTGCCCTTGCGTATAAAAACCCGTCAGTTGCTTTTGGGTACTCACAAAGTCCAATAATTGCGCTATTATCCTCTATATCTGAGTCAATGTATATTTGATTGCCTAGCATTCGCTCTACGCCTTGATTTTTGTATAGTTCAACATTGTAGCTGTCGTCCCAATTTAGTTTTTTTGCGCCATAACCAAGCATAACATCTGTAGAACTTGTGTTAATTCCGCCTGAGAAATCATAAAATGCAAGTTTACTATCGCTCATAATACCACCTTACTTTGTTTCTAATATAATCACCTACTTCATTTGCGCTGATTGAGGGTTCATATGGAATATATGTAATATCTATTTTTCCGGCACTTGTAGAATTGGGGAACATTTTCCCTACTTCATAGTGCGTTAAAATTGTGCTTTTTGAGGGTTTTAGTCCATATTTTTTTAGTAATGTTGCGCAATATGCAAAAGCACTTTCTGCTTGAACTCTTAAAAAAGGGAAATTTCCAATATTTGAGGGGTTTTTATATCCATACATTGAACAAAGAGAAATGCCTATTGAGCCGGTATTAAAACCGCCCGTATGTGCTGCGTAATGTCCGTCGTTACAATTTAAATTGTCCTCAGGTGAATATTTACCTTTTGATATATTGCCTTTGTTGTCTACTAAAAAATGATAATGTTCAAAATCCGTTGATGAAGGAACATAATTGCCCCCGCTCCAATGTAGAATTATCCTGTTCATGTGTTTCTCCTGAAAGTAAATCAAATGCTAATTTTCCGTAAATGTCTAAAAACCTTGATATTGCTTGCGTTCTGTTTTGGGCACGAAATTTCAAGTAAATTCTTGAGAGGTGGTTTTGCACCGTTCGCACGCTTAAACCAAGGGTGTCTGCTATTGCTCTATCCTTTAATCCTAAACAAAGTAACGACATTACTTGTCTTTCTCGGTTTGTAAGCTTCATTTTTTAAAATTCCTCTCTTGCGACTTGATATATTAATATCAGCAATTCGCCAAAAAAAATAAATGTATTTTCCTAAGTTAAAATTTATTTTTTAGATATTTGCCAAAAGCCTTGCTAATAAGCCTTTTTGCAATTAAAAAAAATAATCGTGAGTATGTAAATTTTTGTAAACACAAAAAATTTAGCATAAAACTACCTAATCTTTTCAGCACTGCACTATCCTCGCTCCGATGCCGTAAATCGCTATCCTTATGGGGTTTAGTTGTTTTCTTTAAACTATTCACATAATAACAGACAATTTTTTTTTGAAAATCGCCAGAATTACTTGAGTAATTTTAACTAGTAAACTTATCAAAAAACCCAAAATGCGCTGTGAATAAAAGGTTTACAGGATTTAAAATTATAAAAATATTAAAAATTATATTTATAATTTTACAAAAATTAATAAAAAAATGGGCGCATATCGTTCCCGGAGAGCGCCCAGAAGAATTAAGATACGAAACCTTTAATTATACTCCGTCCAATAAATATAAACATATCCGTTTTGTCCATTGCCACCGTATCCTGGGTTGTTGGTAGGGTACATCGTAGT
>CALUWD010000040.1 GCA_944324385.1 Candidatus Gastranaerophilales bacterium
AACGTTTTCAAAAACAACGATGGCATCATCAACTACAACGCCTACTGCAAGTACAAGCGCAAAAAGGGAGAGCAGATTTATTGACATGCCAAAGGCTTTAAGGGCAAAAAACGTACCAATCAGTGACACGGGAATTGTAATACAGGGCACAAGAGTTGCCATTGCATCACCCAAGAAAAGGAAAATAATTATAACGACAATAATTGCCGTCAAGAAAATTGTAAATTCAACCTCTTTCATTGACTCGTGGATAAAATCAGCGTCATCTTTTACATAAAGAATTTTAATGCCGTTTGTCATTCTTGAGTTAAGCTCATTCACCTTTTCTTTTACTGCTTTTGAAAGATTTATAATATTAGCGTCAGGCAACTGAGAAATTACAACAACCGCAGAAGGTTTACCGTTAACTAAACCTAAATTAGAATAAGATTCTGCACCCAATTCAACTCGGGCTATGTCTTTTATTTTTACATTAGACCCGTCTGAATTAGAACGTATTATAATATTTTCAAATTCTTCAACACTATCAAGTCTGCCCTCGGTCTTTAGCGTAATTTGCAGCGCACGCTTTGAATCAGTAGGCAATTGCCCTAAAGCACCTGCTGTAACTTGTGTATTTTGCGAAGTGATAGCACTTTGAACTTCACTTGTCGAGATATTTAAACCTGCCATTTTTTGAGGGTCAAGCCAAATACGCATAGAGTAATTACCACCGCCAAAAACACTGACGTCTGCAACGCCTTCTACACGTTTTAGTTCGTCTTTAATGTAAATTGACCCGTAATTTGTAAGGTCAAGTTGTGTCCAGTCACCCGATTCAGGATATAAAGTTAAGATAACCGCACCTGAACCTGATGAACGACTTATTGCAGTAACACCTGTTCTTTGAACATCTTCAGGCAATTGAGATTGAACCTGTTGAATTCTGTTTTGAACATTCATTAAGTTAATGTTTTTATCTGAACCAACTTTAAAGTACAAAGTAAGTGAATAGCTGCCATCATTTGATGTTGAGGTCATATAAGTTAAATCTTCAACACCGTTTAATTTATTTTCAAGCACTGTTGCAATACTAGATTCTATAACCTCGGCACTTGCACCCTGATAAGAAGCACTAACTCGAACTTGAGGAGGTGTAACATCAGGATAACTTTCCTGTTTTAAGCTAAAAATAGATATTAAGCCCAATATAACAATACACACTGATATTACAAGTGCAAAACGCGGTTTTTGTATAAAAAAGAACAGTTTTTCTTTGTCAAATATTTTTTTCATAATCTACCAAGTTTATTTCTTTTCTTTTTTGTCAATGATTTTAAGCTTTTGCCCCTCTGTTGCAATATTTTGCACACCTGATACAACAACCATATCATCAAGCGCAAGACCGCTATCTACTACCCAGTTATTATTTATATCATCAGACACTTTTATATTTGTTTTAACAGCCTTGTTGTCTTTTACCGTCCAAACATAGTATCCGCTCATTGCATCCCCTTTTGTACAAGACTGTGGAATTGTAACAAATTTTACCTTTTGAGGTGCTACAAGCTCAACTTTCATGTAATCCCCAGGCATTAACCAGCTTTTGTCATTTTCAAAAACTGCACGCATGGTAACAGAGCCTGAATCTTTATCAATTTTATTATCTACAAAATTAATTTTACCTGTTTTATAGTACCAGCTGCCACCGCCAAATTGAACACGTACAACAACATCTTTAAACTTATCACTGGCTTTTAAAAGCTTGATGAAATCATCACTTTTTAAGCTAAAAGTTACATACACAGGGCTTATGCTTGCAATATTAACAAGCGAACCCGAAGTTGGCGTAACATAGTTACCTTCTGTAATATTAACCTTGCCAATTCGCCCGTCTATTGGGGATTTTATAGATGTATAGCTTAAGTTAACTCTTGCTAATTCAAGCTGCTGACGAGCTGCATCGTATAAAGCCTTATTCTGGTTTCTTGTTGCAAGGCTCTGATCTACATCTGAACGACTTATTAAATCTTCTTTAATAAGGGCATTTGCACGATTAAGTTCTTGTTGAGCATTTTTTAACAATGCGCTGTACTGATTAACCGTTGCTTGCGCATTGTTTACTTCAATTTGAAATTCTCTGGGGTCGATTTGAAAAAGTAATTGACCTTTTTTTACAAAATCGCCTTCAGAAAAATATTTTTTAATTAAAAATCCTGAAACACGCGCTATAAGATCAACGGAATACTTTGCCTCAACCCTACCTGTAGCTTCTGCTGAAACATTGATTTCTTCTACATGTGGTGTATCAACTTCAACTTCCTTTGGCATCATCATAAGGCGTTTTTGAATCATACCGCCAATAAAACCTGCTGTTTTATTGTATAAAATAGGAACAATTATTATAAGTAAAACAACAATTGCCCATTGTTTTCTGGTCAAATTAATTTTCACAATATTCTACTCCCCATACCTAAACTCAGGCTTACCTTAAGTATTGTAGAATATTTTATTTCACAATGTCAATGTAAATAGCTATTTATACACCATTTACACCAATAAAGTTAAGAAATTCACTATGCCCTTTTTCACTTTGTGATTCTAATAAAAATTTAAAGGACAAGTTTAATTTATTATTAACATATTCTACAAAATTATCTTCATTATAATACTCTGATAACACTTGAATATCTTTCATAAGCAGTTCTACTTCTTCACCGCTTACGATTTTTGGCTCTACTTCCTGATTTCTTACTCCTACAGTGTCAGGGTAAAACAAATTATCAATACAATTTAAAACTTTAGATAAAAATACTTCATTTTCATAACTTCCTTTGGGCATAAAACCCTGCGCAATATCATTACGCGTTGAAACAAAAGCAGCAGCATAACAAGAAACTTGAAAATCAGCTAATTTTTGCATAAATTCATTGTATTGAGCCTTTGCAGCACTCCATCCCTTTTTAAGAGCCTTAGAGAAAAGCTCCCTAGCCCAAGCATTTTTCTTCCAAAAATCAGAAAAAATCTGCTGTTGTTCTTTAGTCATATCTTCCTGACTACCTGCCAAAACGTTATCGTCAAGTTTTGTGTTTGCTTTTTTAAAGAATTTTATAAGATGTTTTTTAATACTGCGACCTTCTTGAGTTTTATTCCAAGCATACAACATGGCAATTCTAATCAACTCTTTTTGCTGAGGATTACTATTAAAATAATCTTTTTGGCGTTTTGACATCTGAGCGTATTTTTCAGGATGTTGCGCATAATGTCTTATCAAGCCATCTGAAATATGTTTTTTGTGCATTTCACTTAGTGGCCCACGTTTAATATAAACTGGCTCACCGTCTTTTTCTTGCGCAAGTCTATCAGCCTTTTCCATTTGCATCTGAGACATTTTAGATGTCAAGTGCTCATTGTATTCCCTATCTGAGAACTTAAGCACATGGGCATAATCCCTATCCATTAAAGGAATATTGAGCTTTTCCATAGTGCGATACAAGTTTGTACCAGCGTGTTCTTTTAAATCTGTCAAAGAAAAGCCTTGAGCCCAATAGAGTTTTAACAACTGGAGCGCTAAATCTTCATCCTTGTTAAAGTTTTCAGCCTCGCCATTTTTTACTTTTGCAATAAAAGAGTCTTGGCGATAGTCAACATCAGCATCTGAAAGAACATCACTAAATTCATCAAAAAGACCTTTTACATCCTCTAAGTCATAGCAATCCTCAAGAAGTGCGTATTTTTCTTTATGAATATCAACAAGGGTTTTATTATCAGGATTACCACCTTCTATTACTTGCTGCGCAGCTTCTTTTATGCCAAGTGGAAACTTTGCTTTATCTTGCGTTTCAAGCCTTTCAAGATTTGCTACACTTTGTTTTAAATCAAGACTGCTGCCACCCATAAAACTTAAATAATGAGCAGAAGTGGGCATTGGGTATGTCTTATTTTGCTGCAATAAATTATTATTGCGACTTATTGAATTATTTTGTTTAAAGTAATTATTTGTGTTGTTAATCGAACTAATACGCATGATTTTTCCTATTTGTGTGACAAAATATACAAAACGCTTAAAAAAATAAATTGCTAGTTTATAATCATTTTCATACACTCATATGCAACATTTACTACATAATCCATATCATCTTTTTGAATAATCAAAGGTGGATTAAAGTAAATAACATCCCCTAATGGCCTTAGGATAACACTTTTTTTTAGAGCTTCTTTATAAATTTGATAGCCTATTCTTAACTTTGAATCAAAGGGTTTTTTTGTAGCCTTATCCTCAACAAGCTCAATAGCATTAATTAAGCCTATTGAGCGAATATCGCCAACATTTTTGTGTGTTGAAAATTTTTCTTTTATTAAATTATTAAAGTAAATAGCATTTTTTTGAGCATTTTCAATTATATTTTCATCTCTTAAAATTTTAAGAACTTCGCAAGCTGCAGCACATGCTAAAGGATTTCCGCTATAAGTATGCGAGTGCATAAAAGCCTTGCCCTCGTTATATGGTGCATAAAAAGCGTCGTATATTTTTTTTGTTGTAACAGCAAGTGCCATGGGCATATAACCACCTGTCAATCCTTTTGACAAACACATTATGTCAGGTGAAATACCGGCATGATCACAAGCAAACATTTTGCCTGTCCTGCCATAACCTGTGGCAATTTCATCAGCTATTAGATGAACATTGTACTCATTACATAATTTACGTAATTCGCTCAAATACTTTGGAGAATAAATTTTCATACCTGCAGCTGCTTGCACAAGAGGCTCAATAACTATTGCAGCAGTTTTATCGCCCCATTTTTTAAAACATTCTTTAGCAGATTCAATGCATTGTGCTTGGCAATTTTTGCAATTTAAACCATATGGACATCTATAGCAATCAGGGCCTTGAATTCTAATAATATCCAGCAAAACAGGCTTATAAATTTCTGAATACAAATCAACTCCACCAATAGAGAGCGCTCCTATTGTTTCACCATGGTAAGCATCAGATAACGCCATAAATCTTGTTTTTTGCGGATTGCCTGTTTGATAGTGATATTGAAAACTCATTTTCATTGCAGCCTCGATTGCAGATGAGCCATTGTCAGTAAAACAAAATTTTTCAAGCCCTTTTGGCAAAACTTTGACTAATCTTTCGCATAGCTCTATCGCCTTTGGGTGGGAAAAATTCGCAAAGATGACATGTTCTAAAGTATCTAATTGATTTTTAACAGCATTTGAAATCCTTTTGTTACAATGACCCAAAAGGTTGCACCACCAAGAACTCACTACATCAATGTATTTTTTACCGTCCATAGAATATAAATTAACACCCTCGCCGCTTTTTATAATAATTGGCTTTAATTCTTCGTAATCCTGCATTTGTGAGCATGGATGCCAAATGTATTTTAAATCTTTTTCAACAAGTTCATCATTTAATGTGTGCATAATTTTCTCCTTAAGATACAATTATTATATAACTTCAAAAAATAAAGGTGTGAAAAGGAAATAAAATGAATACAAATTCGCAAGCTAAAATCTTAAGCATACAGTTTTGCCCTAAAATTGGCGATAAGATGTACAACTGCAACAGAATTGGTCAAATGATTTGCGATAATTCTAAAGATGGATTAGACCTTGTCATTTTGCCTGAATTTTTCTCTACAGGGATTGATGACAGGAGTTTTATAGGACAACCCGAGGAAGAAAGTTCATCTGCAGTTTTAGCTTATTTTTCACAGCTTGCGCGCCAATTTAGCACAAATATAATTTGCGGAACAGTTATTGAAAAGGCAAAAGACGGAAAACTATATAATACATCTTACGCCCTTGACAGAAAAGGCGCAATAGTCGCCAAATACAGAAAAATTCACCTTTATAATTACCTTGGCGGCAATGAAGGGAAAAAGATTTGCCCAGGGGACACACCTTCTGTTGTGAATTTTGACTTTGCGCGCGTTGGGATGAGCGTATGCTTTGACATAAGATACCCACTTTTATACAAGAATTTAATCAAAATGGGTGCTGAAATCATTGTTTCGCCATCTGCCTGGTGCACGCTGAGTAGCACAGGGGAGGATGATATTGCCGATTTTATAAATTGCTGGAGAGCGTTTAATATTTCAAGGGCGACAGAAAATCTTGTTTATTTTGTAACATCAAATCTAATAGGCACCAGTAATCCATATTTATACTCAATTGGAAACTCCATGATTACTGACCCATTGGGCAAAATTATTGCAAATGCACAGAATACAGAAAACGCGATTTTTGAAAATCTAAATATGACGCTTGTCAGAAAGCTCAAAAAAGAGTATCCAATTTATAATTTAGATTGATTTTTATTGTGAATTAAAGAAGAAATAAACGCCACAACAATAAAGCCAAGCCCTAAAAGCCCTGTAATAACTTCAGGTACTTCACGAATTGCACTAAATAGCATAATAAAACTCAAAGCGCCAATTGCCCAATGAGCACCCTGCTCAAGGTAGATATATTGATTTAGTGTCTTTTTCTCAACAAGCATAATTGTAAGAGAGCGCACAAACATAGCACCAATTGACAAACCAATTGTAATAATTAAAATATCTTTACTTAGCGCAAATGCACCCAAAACGCCATCAAGCGAGAAAGACGCATCAATTAATTCTAAATACAAAAAACCCGCAAAACAGCTGCTTTTAAGGCCGGTATTTGTTACTTTTACAGTACAATGTGTGTTTTCACTTCTTGCTTCAAGCATGTGAGTAAAACCATCAATTAAAAGATAAATTATAACACCCCAAAGCCCTGCTATTACAACTTCTAGCCTTATATCCTCAGGCAGAAAATTTTGCATTGTGTAAAGCGCAATTAAAGTTAATACAACTTGTATACCCTTAAAATCGCCAAATGACACAAGTTTTTCCTCAATAAATTTAATCCAATGTACATCTTTTTTCTTATTAAAGAAATAAGAGAAAAAGAGCATCATAAGGAATGTGCCACCAAAAGTAATTATTGGAGGATGAGAAATATGCAAATAGTGAGCATATTTGTCAGCATCAGTTAAAGCCATGTTTGCAACTTCAATAAGTCCAACATTGGCAAAAATAGAAACAACTAAAATTGGGAATAAAAAGCGCATGCCAAAAACAGCAATTATAATACCCCAAGTAAGAAACCTGTGCTGCCACTTTGGCGACATTTTTTCTAACCTTGCTGCATTAACAACTGCATTATCAAAGGATAAACTGACTTCTAATATACCCAAAACAAGCGCTATAAATACACAGGATAAGCCACTGTTTACATGGACATGTTCACCCCATAAATAAGCAAGTAAAAGACCTGCTGCCGTTACAATATAAGACCCTAAAAAATACTTTAACATAACCGTAAAAATTTCTAAAAAATGGGCCCGGAGGGATTCGAACCCACGACCAAGGGATTATGAGTCCCCTGCGCTACCGCTGCGCCACAGGCCCGTGACGACTTTTTATTATTCAATTATCAATCGGGCTTGCGGTAGCTGCGCTACCTTCCCTCTCGAAAAACGTGACATTTAGTCACCTTTTTCTCGGC
>CALUWD010000041.1 GCA_944324385.1 Candidatus Gastranaerophilales bacterium
CTTAAAAAGCAATGGGAAGCCGAAAAAAACAGTATAAAAGGCGAAGCAGGCATTAAAGCGGAAATTGAAAAAGTCCGCCATGATATTGAAAATGCCGAACGTGAGGCTGATCTTGAAACTGCAGCAAAACTTAAATACGGCACACTACCTGAACTTGAAAAGCAACTTAAGGAAGCAAAAAATAATGAAGGCAAGAAAAATACCCTCTTAAAAGAAGAAATTGACGACGAGGACATTGCACAAGTTGTTTCAAAATGGACAGGCGTGCCTGTTTCAAAACTTGTTGAATCTGAAAGTAAAAAACTAATTGAAATGGAAAACCTTATCCACAAAAGGGTTGTGGGTCAAAACGAAGCAGTAGAAGTCGTTTCAGACTCTATTCGTCGTGCACGTTCAGGTCTAAAAGACCCAAAACGCCCGATTGGCACGTTTTTGTTCTTAGGGCCTACCGGTGTAGGTAAAACAGAACTTGCAAAAGCCTTAGCTGAGTTTATGTTTATGGATGAGGATGCCCTTATTCGTATTGATATGACTGAATATATGGAAAAACATTCTGTTTCAAGGTTAATCGGTGCACCTCCGGGGTATGTAGGCTACGATGAAGGCGGACAACTTACAGAAAGGGTAAGAAGAAAACCTTATTCAGTTATACTTTTTGATGAAGTTGAAAAGGCGCACCCTGATGTGTTTAATATAATGTTGCAAATCTTTGATGACGGTCGTTTAACCGATTCAAAAGGCAGAACGGTAGATTTTAAAAATACAATCATCATTATGACATCAAACATAGGCTCAGAAATCATTCTGGATAATGCCGTAAAAGGACTTTTGTCTGAAACGGAAAAAGAACAAACAAAAGAAGAAGTTACGCAAAAGTTAAGGGATTATTTTAAGCCTGAATTTTTAAACAGAATAGATGAAACAGTATTCTTTGACGCACTAAAACTTGATGATTTAAAACACATTGTGGATATTCAAGTTCAATACCTTAAAAATCTTCTTGCACAAAGAAAAATTGAAATTGAAATAACTGAAGATGCTAAAGAAAGACTTGCACTTAACGGGTTTAACCCGATATATGGTGCTCGTCCACTAAAACGTGAAATTCGTCAAAGTATTGAAAACCCGCTCTCAAAGGCACTTTTAAAAGGTGAATTTAAAGATGGGGACAAAATTAAAATTGATGAAAAGGACGAAAAAATAGTATTTTCAAAATAATAAAAAGCCGCAGAAATTAAAACTGCGGCTTTTATGTAATTTCTTTTAAAACCTTTAGCGCACGAGCAGGCCGAGATGCGTGAGAATCTATATATTTTTTTAAAAGTAAAAAACATTTTTCACAAAAATTCTCATCTACAAGCTCGTCATAGCTTGTTTTTTCGCCATTTTGACAGTTTTGCTGCGCAATTAAAAATTCTCTTATCTTTTTGTGCAAACCAATATAAACATCGCTGCCATGCCTGCAATTTTTGCACACAACTCCACCTGATGAAACGCTAAAATACGCTCCATCGGCTATTTTACAGCCACATTTTAGGCAAGTTTCAAACTCTGCACCATAACCTATTTGCGCCATAAATTTTAATTGAAATCTTATTGAATGTAAAAAAATCTCAATCTTATTAAGAGAATTTGAGATACCCTCAAGAACATTATAGAAAAGTTGATAAATTTTTTCGTTGCTTTCTACATCCTCGTCAGAATCTGTGCACATTGCATTTATAATCTCAGTTAAATACATTGAATAAGTAAGCTTATCAAGGTTTGTGCGCAACTTTGTAAAGGTATTTAGCGCCTGTGCCTCGCAAATTGTGTCAAAATTTCTGCCATTTTTGAGCATAATTTTATTTGCCACAAGCATTTGCATTCTTGCGCCCAATTTTGACTTTGGACGTTTAACTCCTTTTGCAATCCCCTTTATAAGCCCATACTGACGGGAAAACATAACAACAATATTATCGTACTCGCCAAGGGGGTACGTTTTAATATTTATTGCATCTGTCGTAAAACTCTCTTTAATACTTTTCATTAATTTTATTTACTATTTGAGTCCTTATAAACTCTCTACACAACTGTTCAACGTTTAAAAAACTTGAAAAAACCTCAGTGTCTGGGAAAATTTTTAAGAACATATTTTTGTAAAACTCTCTCTTGTCATTTTCTTTTGAAAAAAGGTAAATCTTTTTAGGATTAGAACAATCGCAAACTGTTTTTATAAAATCAAAAATAATTTCCTTATTTTCATCCAATGGAGGATTAACTATAACCCAAATATCTGACTTAACAAAAGCCTTAAATGCTCTTTGCCAAAAAATAGGATTACAGTCAGGGTTATATGAATTTATTGCGTATAAATCAGGAAAAGAAGCGCTATCACAGTTTGGACACTGCACAGAAAGTGTCTTTGTAGAAAAATCTGTTTTTAAGTTTCTTGAGTTGCAGTTTGAACACACAAAAATATTTGCAAGCCCAAGCATTGGTATAAAATCAAAAGGCTTTTGATTTTCCTGTTTATTTTTTTCTATTTTTTTTACAAAAGGTATTTCAAAATCAATTTCCTTTTCTTTCAAAATCTTTGTCAAATCTTGACTTTGAGATGTTGTTACAAAAGAAACATTGCATTTTGAAGTCTTTAGCATATTTAAAATTTTATCAATATCAAAAATTTTGGTATCTACAAGGTTGTTAATAACTGCGATTTCTTTTAAAAGGTTATAATCGTCTTGATGATTTTGAGAAGAAAACAAGTTATTAAGCCTGTTTCTGTAATTTTTTATTTCGTTGTAATTAATATCACCTGAATTATCATCATAGAAAAATAATATATTCTCTGTTTTAATTTCGCTTGCTTCTTTTGCCAAATCCTCCTTAATAGAAACAGGGGTTTCAAAATGCACAAAGTCATTTTGCGCAGGAGTACTTGCAATCTCGTCTGCAAGCTCTTTTTGTGCCTCTTGCTCTGCCATATACTCTTCATAAACAGGGCCCTGTAGCCTCAAATCTTCTTCTTTTACAACAGGCTGCAAAATTTCTTCCTGCTGAGTATTTTTTACATTTATAATTTCTTCAATTGTTGGACACAAAATATCTTTTATCTCTTGAGGAATGTCATTATTTTTTACATAATCAAGAATCTGTTTAAGTTCCAGCAAAAACTCAAACCTGTGACCTGTGTGAAATTTTTCATGCAACTTATACGCGCCATCTTTTAAAAGGTGCATATCTTTTTTTCTCAATGCAACTTCAAGTCGCTTTATTGTCATAGATTCTGATTCTGGAAATGGCGCCATTTTTACTCCTTAAGCTATATCAAATTGCCCTCTGATGAATTCTTTGCCCCATGATAAATTCCTCTGAGCATTTGCTCCATCTCAATTTTATTGTCACTGTAATCAAGGGCAGTCTCTTTGGTTATAAGACCATATTTAAACAATGCATAAATTGATGAGTTCATTGTTGAAAGATTTGGTGTTTTACTCCTTTGCATAAGCGCATAAACATCTTCAAATTTGCTTTTCATTAAATAATCACAAATAGCAGGAGTTACACTCATAATTTCAACTGCTGCAGCAAGACCTCCTTGAACTTTGGGCAAGAGTTTTTGTGCAACAACAGCACGCAATGTATTCATTACCCTTTGCACAACAAGGGAGGATGAGCCATCTTCAAAAAAACCTAAAATACGATTAAGCGTTTGCACACAAGAATTTGTATGCATTGTAGATAAAACTAAATGCCCAGTTTCAGAAGCCTCTATTGCAGCCTCTAGCGTTTCCCTGTCGCGAATTTCACCAACTAAAATAACATCAGGGTCTTGCCTTAGAGCGTATTTTATACCTGACTCAAAAGTTTCAGTATCAACTCCTAAGCCCCTTTGGGTTACAAGGGATTTTCTATCCGTATATAAAAACTCAACAGGGTCTTCTATTGTTATAATGTGCTTTTGCTGATGTTTATTGATTAAATCCACCATAGAAGCAAGGGTGGTTGATTTACCTGAACCTGTTGGCCCTGTTACAATTATTATCCCATTGTTAAATTTAGTAAGCTCGCCTAAATACTGCGGCAGGTGTAACTCCTCAAGGGTGGGTATTTCATAAGGAATAACCCTAAGCGTTAATTTTGGCAGACCTAAATCTTTGCAATAATTTACCCTGTAGCGCGAAAACTCTGGAACTTCATAGGTAAAATCAACATTATTTGAAACTTTTATTTTTTCCAAAATGTCTTTTTTAGCTATTTTTAAAAGGATATTTTGAAAATCTTGCTCATCTAAAGGAGGCATGGCTGTTCTTAAAATTTTACCGTCAATCCTGAGTGACGGTGCTTTACCCTCTCTAAAGTGCAAATCTGAAGCATTAGCCTTATGAGCTTTTATTAAAAATTCACTAAAATTAAAATCCAAGCTTAAATATCCTTATTATCCCCATAATCTTATAAAATAATTATACACTAAAAACATCTTTGTGCACAGTAACAAAAGGGGCGGGGTTTTGGACGTCAATATTAAGAAATGTTACAGACAAACTATTTTACAGGCAATTTTTGCAAATAAAATTTTTTTATTAAAGAGTAGGTTAGTTTAAATTTATATTGGAAGGAAGTTTACAAATGAGTGCAGTTACAGGATTAACTGGGTACACTGATTATTCTGCTCTAAATGGCATTTCAGGCTCATACAGTGGGCTTAGCAATTATTCAGTACCTTATTACAACTCATACAGCGGGCTCTACGGCTATTATTACGGGATGGACGTAGATGAAGCTAAAGAAAATTTAGAAAATAATTACGATTTATCAACCCTGCAACAGTCTTACTACAATAAGCAAAGTGTACAAAGTTTAGACTGGTCACAACTTTGCGCCAATATTTCAACACTTTTGCAACAAGGTCGAACGGATGACGCTATTGTCGAATACAACAAATTAACTAAATCAATGTCAGAGGCATCTCAATACGATGGTTACAGTGAAAGCCAAATAAAAGCCCTGGCGCAGAAAATGTACGCCCAAACTATGGGTACAAATTTAGTAGATGATATTGATGCAAATGCTTCAAGTGCCTTTTTCCAAGGTTTAAAAGGAGGTATACCAATTTTTGGAACATTCTTTGCACAAGGAAATTCAAAAGAAGATATGATTTCAGAAGTAACAGGTGTAAACCAATCCAAAGGAACTCAAGCAGCAAAAACAATAGGCTCTGTAACAGCAGGCGCAACAACAGGTGCTGCAATAGGAGCAGCATTAGGATTGTGTGGAGGACCTTTAGCACCACTAACATCAGGCGCAGGAGCACTCATAGGTGGCATTGCAGGCACTGCAATCTCTATTGGAAAACTTATTTTTGATAATTAAACTTCCCTATATTAGCATAATAGCCAGACTAATTAACAACCAAAAACCCCGCAACTGCGGGGTTTTTGACTTGTATTATTTTGAAACTCTTGTCCTGCTTGTCACTAGTGAACTCTCTTTGTCACACTGAACAACCCACCTGTGACCCCGAACAACCAAACCTGTGACCCCGAACGACCCACCACATCACCACGAACGACCCACCCGTCACCCATACGCCCAAAACCGTCACCCTGAATGACCCAAACCGTCACCCTGAACAACCCACCTGTCACCCTGAACTCGTTTCAGGGTCTTATAAACCCTACTGAGCAGGGTCTAATCCTTTTACGCGTTCATTTTTCAGATGCAGCCCGAATAGGGACATTTTCTATGACTCAGCTTCGCTTCGTCAAGAAAAGCAGTCAAACAAGTTCAGCATGACAATT
>CALUWD010000042.1 GCA_944324385.1 Candidatus Gastranaerophilales bacterium
AAAAATCAAACTGCCGAAATGGACTTTTTTCGGACTGTACGGATAGTTTGATTTTTTCTTAAAAAGCTAGCGTTTAGCACCTGTAAAGAAACAGGGCAGTGCAGAAAAGAGGAACCTGCCTTAAAGTCGCTGTTGGTAAATAATTTTAAATAAATTTAGGGTTTCAGAAAAGTCCAAAATGTCTAATTACTGTCCTTTATATGTCTAAAATAACGAAAAAATTAATTGATATGCTCCAAAGGGTTATTTCCGTAAGAGAACAGATAAGGAAAGTGATAAGACATTAGCTATAAAAAATTAACAGAAGTTCCAGAAAAAAATTTTTCTGTTCATAAACGGAACTTTAACGGAACTTTTTGCGGAACTAATTATGATTTTTTTGTGTATAATATATTTGTGGAAATAAAAGATATAATAAAATGTGAGAATGATAATATATTACCTATTCAATCAAAAATGATTGCGAATTTATTATTGTCGGGCTCTCCTTATCAAATATATCAGTACAAAGATGTATCAAATGATATCTATAATAAGTATAATGCTTATATTCGCTATCACATGCGTTTTGATAAAAATATAAATATTAAAAATAATGTTGCCCCGAAAGATGTAGGATACTATGCTGGAGAGCTTTCTTGGCTTTGTGTAAAACTAGAACTTCCGTTGATTTCTGTAAAAATCAATTCTGAAAACGATATGCCAAATAAAGGATTTTTTGGTTTTCCTCAGTGTTAAGAAATGCAAAAACAAGGAATGCTAAATAAAGATATTGTAAAACAAATAAAATCTGAAGTTACAGAAGCTCTTGAAGATGGATTATATGACAAATTAATTGATTATTTAAATGGCGTATCAAGCACCGATGGTATGATTGAGCAAAATTCAAAATTGGTTAATATATCTAAAGTTGATAGTAATGCTACATTAAAATCAAGTGCAAATATGACAGAACAAAAAAGCAATAAAGAAGATTATAGTGAAGCAGAATTTTTAGAAGGTCAAACAAAAGAAAGAACCATCCTACAAAGAAAAAGAAATCAAGAAATAGTAAAATTAGCAAAACAAAGAGATAATCATACTTGTAGAGTTTGCGGTTTTTCATATCAAAAGAAAATAGTTGAAGCTCATCATTTAATTCCAATATCAAATAAAAGCAACGAGTATGAAATTAAAATAGAAAATTTAATAACCCTATGCCCTACTTGTCATTCATTGGCTCATCATTTGTTAAATGAAAATGAAATTTATGTCGACAAACTTTCATTAATACCAAAATTAAAAGAAATTATAAACTCAAAATAATTTTGTAAAATTCTCAAACCGTGTGTTAATTTTTCTCAAGCCAACTGTTAATTTACATCCGTGAGGTCGAGAGGAACGAATCTCCCCTTGCTATTTTTTAATGCTTAAAACGAGTTCTCTCTTGGATTTTTCTAGCGGCTCATTATTTTAGAACTCCGCTCTTGAAACCTAACGGTTTCAGCCGCTGCGTCAATCATTCGCCTTGGCGCACTCCGTTCGGGCTTTGCCCTCACATTCGTGCTACGAAAAATCCGCTTACATCTCAATCTCAAAACTTGAAAATCAGGTCGTTTCACTCCCGATTTTCTTGCGTTTTTCGATATACCGACCTCTAAGGTTCAAAGCAAGCTTTTCACCTAAGAGTCTTATTTCCCTTGCTATTTTTTAATGCTTAAAACGAGTTCTCTCTTGGATTTTTCTAGCGGCTCATTATTTTAGAACTCCGCTCTTGAAACCTAACGGTTTCAGCCGCTGCGTCAATCATTCGCCTTGGCGCACTCCGCTCGGGCTTTGCCCTCACATTCGTGCTACGAAAAATCCGCTGCTATTTTTTAATGCCCAAATGGCGCATTGAGCGCCCCTCACGGGTGCAAAAGTTCCACTTTTGCCCTTCTTGAAAAAATCTATATAATCTTAATTCAAGCCTTGTTTGCTGATAATTTATAAAACAACACTTCCTCTGTTTATTGTTTGCCCGGTTTCTTCAATTGTATCTGTACAGCTTATTTTTGTAGCCAACCCTTTTTCATCTGTCGTGATGTCAAAAGTTCTTAAATAGCCTGAATTTCTTTTTATCCTTCTAACCAAGTTTTTTAGCCTGTCTGCATATTCGTTTTCTATTTGTTTGGCTTTGTCTTTATATATTCTTAGGCTTCTGCTTGTAGTGTGGCGAAGTTTGGTGGCAGCATTTGTCTTATCAGATATAATTTGAGAAGCTCTAATGGCATCTTGCCCTGTGAAAAGATAAACATCCTCATTAACTTTAGCAAGGCAAAATTTACTTGCCTCATCATAATCGGTCATATTTGAGTGCAAAAATGTGCTAATTTTTTCTGTTTGCCCGTCATTATATGGCCCATGGTTTTTATTTTGGCCTTTAACCGTATTAATAACAGCTTTCGTATAGCAATCAACACTATCGCAATATCTAAAACGCCTGCTTGTGTCTGAATTAATTTTTATTGCTCCATTAAATGATACTTCCAATTTTTACCCTTCCTAAATTAAAAATTATTTTGTTCGCTTTCCCTTAATGCTGTTATGGCTCTTTTAAAACTTTTTATGTGAGATTCAAAAGGATTATCCTTTATTTTTGATTTAATTTTTAAAAATAACAGAGTTTGAAAAACAAGACTTGAAGATTTTACATCCGGAATTTTTTTGTTTGTATAAATGCCCGTTTCTAAGGGTTCATCCAACTTGTCGCTTAAAAAGCGCATTCCGATTGCAAAGCCTTTTGTGTACGGTGCTTTGTAAATTTCTATGGTGTCTCCTTCGGTTACTTCTTTTATAACCTTGTGGTCTATAAATTTTTTATAATCTTCAACTAAATTATCCGTATAAGAATCAGGTGTGCCTTTTGGCATTTTCTTATACAAAGAATCATCAACTATTAAATTTGCCCTAAAACTAATATTGTCCATAACAGAAACTTTAAAAACCATAAATAAATAAATTTGCATATAAAATATTTTGGGCAAATAATTTATTCCTTGAGTTTTAAAAAATCATAAGGAATTTTTTATGAATATTAATTTTACAGGTAGAATACCAATAGCAAAATGCCAATTAAAGACAGAATTTCAGGCGAACAAACGCCTGTGACATTTTTTGAATACGATTGCAAAGATATTGAAGATTCTATTGAAGTTAAAACTGCAAGAAGAATGCATTCTTTTAAAGATTCTATTTCAAAATATATGGCGATTAAAACCGAACAAATTCAAAACAGGGAAAAACCAAACAAAGAAAGATTTTTTGGACTGGCTTCAAAGAATTCCGAAATAATCGGTTTGGCGCAAACAAAAGCAGATGGCAAGGGCGTTCATATCGATTTTATTGAAACCGATTTTTGCCGTTACAAACATGCGGGACGCAACATGTTGGCATTAATCGGAAAATATGGCATAGAAGATGAAAAACGCCTTATTATAGATTGTTACACAGATGGAGCGTATGAATTTTATACAGAAAAATGTAAATTTAAACCGTTTGAAAAAGGAAGAAAACTTGCGCTTGGGCCAAAAGGAATAAGAAAATTAATTCAAAGTGCACAAACAAAATCGAAAGCTTCTTTTCGGGATATTCGCTAGTTGCTTTACAAATATTAACAATGCGCATTTTTTAAACAAAAAAACAATAAAAAATTTGTTTAATTAATTATAAAGTATAGGAAAGAAGGAAAATTGTGGTTGGAATTAGTAATAACGTTGTTAAAAATTCTGAAAAAAGCAACGATATAAAAAGCACTCTTGCAGCATATACCGCTGCAAGCACTGTGTCTTTGGGGGCATTGCCGGCTCAGCTTTTAGCTGCAAATAAAATGTCAAAAATTTCAAGAAATTTAGATAAAGACACGGTAGAAATTGTAAACAAAGCTGCAGACGATGTTCTGGATAAATTAACAAACCTTGGAAAAAAGGGTGTTAAAATTAATAATTTTCAAAATGCTGGAATTAACGCAACAGGTTTGCCCGATAAGGTGTTAGAAATAGTAAACCCTTTATTTGCAACTGCAAACGGCAAAAATGCATTTTTTACAAATAAGCCCATGCCGGCTGCTAATCTTGCAGCAAACACGGTTGTTGTTAACAGAAATAAACTTTCTTTATCAACGTTCCATGAGCTTGGACATGCTCATAATTTTAATAATTCAAAATTTTGGAAAGCTATGCAAAATGTAAGAACCCCTTCACTGTTACTTGCAAGTGCTTTTGC